>CAYMSH010000348.1:0-6872 GCA_964392945.1 uncultured Planctomycetaceae bacterium
ATCACCGGCTGGGTGGGCTTGAGCTCCTTGGCCCATCGGTAACCAGCTCGCTTGAGTTTATCGCGGTACTTGTCGCCCGGCGGCGGTTCATTGTGGATCTCCCAGAACAGCACGCGCGTGTCTTTGCGGTACGGCTTGATGATCTCCTGGACGTACGGCTTGAACTTCTCGAGATTGTTGGGATCGATATCGCGGGCCTGGGGCGACTGGGCCCATCGCGAATTGTGGAAGCCGTAGACCGGTTTCGTCGGCTTGTCGAGATAGATCCCTTCGTGGCGATGGCAGCCGTCGAAGAAGACAAAGCCCGGGCGTATCTTGTGCTTGGCGCAGATGACCAGGAACTTTTCGATGTTGGCCAGCAGGACCTTCTTCTCCTGGAAAAAGTTGATGTCGTGCAGGTAGACCCGCAGCGTATTTACGCCGAAGTATTTGCTGGCCGCGGCGAGTTCATTTTCGACAACGTCGGGGCGGAAGTCATGCCAGAACTGCACCTGGTTGACGGCGTACGCCGGTGTGTAATTCGAACCGACCAGCCCGTCAGTCGGCGGCTTGGCGGTCATCTTGTAAACTTCGCCGTCAGCGGCCTGTGCGATCCGGGAACTGGCGATAAGCATAGCCGACATCGCCGCGAAAACCATTAGTGCATGTAATCTTGATCTCACAAAACATCTCCTGTATGCGCTCCGCCAAACTCCTGCGGAGCATTTCGTATATCCCACCCGGGGAATGCTATTGTATCAAAACGGCCGGCGTATTTCTCGCTCTTTCACATGATCATTTGAAGCAGACGATTTGTCGATTCTTCAGCACGATAAACAGTGATCGTCCGGCGGCGGCCATGCCGTCAAACACCGGCGGATGGGCCAGTTTGCTCTCGGCGATCGTCTTGCCGTCTTTGGTCGAAATCGCGGTAAGGATCGCGCCTTTGCGTCCCTGCAGCGCCGCCAGCGGATCGCCGGCGGGTATCTCATCCGGCGGTCCGGCCGTCAGCAGGGTATCGCCAGCGAGCACCATCGCCCTGACGCGAACCGGCAGGCGCCGGGTCCATTTCGGCGGCTCGGATCTGATCTGGTCAGGCCTCTCGCCCTCGGCTCCTTTGATCTTGGTCGACTGGACCGATTCGTTGGAATTGTCGTCGGCGCAGATCATGTACCCCGAACCGGTCTCGAAGAACCCGCTGCGGAAGTGGTTGCCCGGCCCGCGCCGCTCGAATACCTTCACGCTGTAGGTCGTCTTGTCGTCGAACACCAGGATCTGGCCGCTCTTGGCCGCGCCTGTCGCCAGCGCGTAACCGGGCCAGACGCGTGCGTAGGTCCAGAACGAGCGGTTGAAGTAAGTATCGTCGAGGAACCCCGACGTGGCGCTAAGATGCAGACCGGTCTTCCGCCTGCCCTGGCGGTTGATCGAATCGCTCGGGCTGACAGTCAGCTTTTCGTCGAACTGCACCCTGCTCATGTAGATGCTCTCCGGCCCGGAGACCATGATATCGGTCTTGGCGCCCTGGAGCATGTCCATCGAGCCCGAACCGCCGCCATTGTCGACAGTCATCGGCTTATCGTAGAGTTGCTTCTTGCGGCGCACCTGACCTGTCGCCAGGTCCAGTGCGTAGAGAGTTATTCCACCGTCGACGAATGACGATCTCCCGGCGGCCGCGTAGATAACGCCGTCGCGAACCAGCAGGCTGCCGTGGACCGGCCAGACCGATTCGAGCTGGCCGAACGCTCCGAGCCGGCGGTCTGTCGCCGCGGCGAGAAAACGCCAGACCAACGCTCCGTCCGATGCACGGAGACAGTAGACGTATCCGTCGCGGCATCCGAAGACGCACAAGCCGCCGGCGATCGTAGGCGGAGAATCGACCCGAGAGCCGGCGGTGAAACTCCACACCGGCGAACCGTCAGCAGCCTTGCGAGCGATGACCTGGTGGGTATCGACGCTTGCGACGTACAGGATTCCGCCCGCGATCACAGGCGGAGTGAGCCGCCCCGAGCCGGGAAGCTTGACGCTCCAGCCGGGCTTCAGCGCCGTCGGAGCGGCGCGCGAGGCGTTGCCGCTGCGAGCCGAATCGTGACGATACGTCGGCCAATCTTCTGATTTGGAATTGGACTTTGGAATCTTGCCGAACGCGGGGCCTTTTTTCAGACGGGAGATCTTCGCGTCCGCGGGTTTGGTTTTGCTGGCCGGAGCCAGGGCGCTAAACCCCTTCAACATAACACCGGGGTAGCAGAAGCACGCGTGCGGCGGCATGTAGAGCAGTCCGTTGCCGGGGATTAACCCCATACGGCAGGTCCCTCGCACCCAGTCGTGCAGCAGCGGCGCCTTCTTGCCGCTTATGTCGAAAAACTCCACGCCGCGTTTGGAGTTCAGGAGGTAGTTGACCGTCGCCTTTCGCTGGTGGCAGCGATGATGGTGACCCGGCGAGGAGCCTACCTGGATTCTTCGCTTGATCTTGCCGGTCAGCAGATCGAGCCCGACGCCGGAGCCCGCTGGCCAGACCAACCCGTCGATCACGAACAGCTCCGCCGGTCCGACAAAACCGCGAATGTTCTGCTTCCGGCTCCACATCACCGAGCCGTCTTTCGGCAAGTGTGCGGTTATGCCCTTGGCGTGGAGCACCAGGATCGCTTTCTCGTCGATTACAAGACTCCCGACGTCAGACGCCGCTCGCCATTTCGCCTGGCCGGTCTTGATATCCGCACAGACGACATCCGTGCCGTCTATATAGAACACCGCATCGCCGCAAGCCGACAGACTCAGCGGAGACAGCCGACCGCTTGTGGACCACATCTGTTTTCCAGTGGCGACATCGATGGCGATCACGCCGCTGTGGACTGCTTTCGGCGACTTGGCGGGCTTGGCGGGCTTGCCTCTTCGCCGTACGGCGCGAGCGACAGGTCTGGCCGCCAGCAGGACGCCTTTGTGCAGCACAAGCTCACCTACCGCCGCAGTCCGGTCGTAAGTCGCCAGCGTCTTTCCCGTCGCCGCGTCGAACACGGTTATCGGCTTGCCGTCGCCCAGAGCGGCATAAACGCGATCGGCCGTCGCGACAACTCGCCGGTTCGGCGTCGGCGTGAACTGCAGCCAGTATACGTTGGGGTCGGTCCAGGATCCTATATCACGCTTCCACAACTGCAGCCCGTTGAACGCATCGCGTGCGATCAGCGACCATTTCGACGGAAACCGCTTATCGACCATGCCGATAGGACCCTCATCGTGCACGTGGAACAGCCGCCCCGCGGCTGAGACCGCGCCCAGGATGCTCGGAACGCCCTCGTGGCTCCTGGCCCATCGCGGCGAGGCGAGCCACTGGATCCGAGCCGGCGGCGCCACGATCGTATCGCTGGAAACGGCGTTGTTGTCCGGGCCGTGAAGGTAGTGACTCCATTCGTCGATTTCTCTGGGACGCGGCTTGACGGTCTTGACCCATTTCCCGTCGGTCTTAACCTGCGCCGCACCGCCGGGCGCCACGACACGCATCACTTCGCTCATCCGAAGCGAACCGAGGTCTTCGTAGACGACGAGGTTAACGAAGTTGTCGATGTACGGCAGATTCTCGCCGTCGAATGTATCGACGGACACTTTGCCGTAAATCCCGGCCGCGGCGATATGCTCTCGCGCCGCACGCACGTTCTTCGCATCAGTATCGAGCCCATGGACCAGCAGCCCCTCGCCGGCGCCGAGCGCCGCGGTCAGTTTCCCGTCGCCGCAGCCGACGTGTACGATCAGCCCGCGAGTAACTCCCGCAGCTTCCGGCGCCTTCTCGGCGGCCAGGGCGCCTTCGGCGCTCAACACGAGCAACGCGACAACGATAGTCAGTCTGTATCTCATGATCGTCTCCTGCATCATCAACTCTCTTTCCAGGACCGGTGCGGCCTCTGGAGCAGATTGTACCCAAACCGCACGCATTGACAAGCCGCCTCGTCCGACGGTATGCTTGCCGGCCCCGAAAACCCAGCCAAAAGGGAAACGAGATCGCTATGAAACGAATGCTCTCTATTGTTGCTGTGATTGTTCTGTCCGGCGCGGCGGCCGAGGCGAAACTCCAACTGCCTCGCGTGTTCGGCGATAATGTCGTCCTGCAGAGAGACAAGCCCGTAAACGTCTGGGGTGTCGGAGACCAAGGCGATTCGATAACCGTAACCTTCAACTCTCAGACCAAGAAGACCAGCGTCGGAGCCGACGGAAAATGGATTCTCAAACTCGATGCGATGAAAGCCAACTCCAAACCCCAGGAGCTCAGAGTAAAGAGCCCCAAGCATTCGCTGACGTTCAAAAACGTGCTCGTCGGCGACGTATGGCTCTGCAGCGGACAGAGCAATATGGAATCGGCCGCCGGCGGGATCATCGGTTCAGACCTCGACATGCCGCGAGCGAAATACGACGGGATTCGATGCCTCACAATCCCGCTGAAATCCAGCCCCAAACCGCTGGACAACTTCGACGTCGAAGAGCGCAACCCTTATTATGTTGAACTCAAGGGCGTGTGGCGCACCTGCACGCCGAAGAACGCGCGTGACTTCCCGGCGATCGGGTACCAGTTCGCTCGCGTGGTCCACGAGATCACCGGCGTGCCGATCGGCCTGATCGACAACTCATGGGGCGGAAGCATGGTCGAAACGTGGATCTCTCGCAAAACGCTGGAAACCGTGCCGGAAGCGACCGACTTTCTCAAGCATTTCGATCACGCAGAGAAGAACTACGATTACGAAGCACAACTCGCACGCAGAATGGCCGGCTGGAAGCGACACGCCGCCAAAGCCAAAGCCGCCGGAAAGACCCCAGGGCCCAAACCGGTAGTCTCGAAAACATACGTTTACAATCAGCACTTCCCCGGCGGATGCTTCAACGCACTGATCGCACCGATCCGGAAGTTCGCGATCAAAGGCGCCATTTTCTACCAGGGAATCAACAACTGCGTCGGCTCGGGCGGAAGGCCCAACCTCTACGCCAAGACCTTCGCAGCGTTGATACCCGACTGGCGGAAAGCCTTCGGCGATCCTGACATGCCGTTCTGCATCGTACAAATGACCAGCTTCGGTTACCCCGTCAAGGAAGATGAGCCGGAGGTCACCATGCTCCACAAGGCAGCCGGTATTCGCGAAGCCCAAACCAAAGCACACCTGAAACACAAGAACACCGGGTTGGTCTGCACCTACGATCTGGGACACATCCAGATGCACTCGCCGTTCAAGAAACCGATCGGACAGCGAGCCGCCAGGTGGGCCCTGGCCGACGTCTACAAGGTCGAGGGAATCAAGTACAACCCGCCTATGCTGAAATCATGGAAGAAAGACGGAGCCCGCATCCTGCTTACGTTCAACAAGGGCAGCTACCCCTGCTCGCCATACGGAATGCGAGTCGCGCCGAAGGGTTTTGTCATCGCCGGAGCCGACAGGCATTTCTATCCCGCAACGTGCGAATCGCTCAAGGGCGGCGATTTCGGCGTATCCAGCCCGCTGGTTCCCCAACCGGTGTCGGTTCGCTACGCCTGGGGCGTTCACACGATCGGAAACTTCGGCAACCGGGCCGGACCGGCGGTCCCGTTCCGCACCGACGATTGGCCGGCATGGGTCGACTACCGAATCGACAACGTAGACCAGAAACCAAACCCGCAGGACAAGGACGTACCGACAACAGACCAGGCCAAAATCCAGGCATGGAAACGCAAAGCCGCCCAGGCCAAAATGGTGCTGGAAGAATACGAAGCTTGGAAGAAGAAGCAAAAACCCAAGAAGTAGCCGCACGTTACGCCAACAGATACTCTCAACAGGGAAATGACAATGACACGACTGACATGCATAGCAATGCTGATCTGCACGCTGGGCCTTACCGGGCTCCAGGCGGCGGAGAAGATCCAGGCAGCCAAGAACGAAGCCAAGACAACACGATTCACGCCGCGACTGTCCAAAGGCGATCGGTTCGTGCTGGAGGTCACCAAGACCAAGACCCAGAGCGGACGGCGCGACATGGACGGCTTGAAAGGCTTCCAGGTCATCGACGTGGAAATCATGGACAGCAACACAGCCAAGCATCTTATAGCCTGGACGATACGTCGCACAGGGGTCATCGGCAAGGACGGCAAGCTCATCCCCCTGCCGTCTGAAGGAGCCGAATTGATGACCATGTACGACGGCATTCGACTGCTCTTTGAATTCTCCGCCGACTACAAATTCAGCGGTCTGAAGAACCTCAAGCAGATCAAGCCCCTGATGCAAAAAACGATTAACAAGGTCCTCGAAGATTCAAAAGGTTCGCCGCAGGAGAAGGCGAAACTTCGCCAGGCCTTCGCCCCGATATTCAGTTCACCCAAGGCGATTGAACAGATCTTCGCCAAGGAAATATCGCTGCTTCTGGGACTGGCCTCAGTGGAGTTGGAAGGCGACATCAAGAACAACACCGAAAGCCAGGCCGACTGCGAGTTCCCGATGCCCTTTGGCGGAGGCGTTATCCCCGCCAAGGTGCTCATAAATGTCACGAATGTCGATCGATCCGCCAATCGAGCTACTGTTACTCTCAACACAAAGATGGACCCCGAAAAGCTGGCCCAGGCCATGTTCTCGATGATTCGGGAAGTAGCCAGGAAGATGGGGCAGCCGGCCCCTAACGAACGAGACATCCCAAAGGCGGACATCAAAGATGTGCGTACTTATGTAGTCGATCTGAAGACGAATCTGCCGCTGTCGGCCGAACACAGCCGCATCAGCAAAATCGGGCCCGGCAAACGGGGCGAGACAACCAGTATCGTTCGCAAACCCGCCAAGACGACGACACAACCGTCGGGTAAGCAGCGACAGTAGCATCCCGGCTTTCGCCGCCGGCGAGCTACTCCAGCGCCGGACCTTTAATGCGCTGGCCGCGTTGCTGGCGGGCCTGGT
>CAYMSH010000349.1:0-6865 GCA_964392945.1 uncultured Planctomycetaceae bacterium
CGAGACCAACCACCGCATGCCGTTCAGCCTGGGTCACGACTACTGGACGTACGAACGCTACTGCGATTACGCCGCGGCCGAGCCCGACACCACGCTGGTCGTCGGCGATTCGGTCGTCTGGGGCCATTTCGTCAGCAAGGACCAGACCCTCACCGCCCACCTGAACTCGGCTTCCGGAGACGAGCGATTCGCCAATATGGGGGTCGACGGCATCCACCCGGCCGCCCTTGCCGGGCTGATGGAGCATTACGCCGGAGCCCTCGCCGGCAGGAAGATCATTCTTCACTGCAACCTCCTGTGGATGAGTTCTCGGCGGCACGATCTTCAGGGCGACAAGGAGTTCTCGATAAACCACCCGGACCTGATACCCCAGTTCGTCGGCCGACCTGAATGTTACCGGGCCACGGCATCTCATCGCCTCGGAGCACTGATCGCCCGCGAAGTTCCGGTATTCGGCTGGGCCGAGCACATGCAGATCGCGTACTTCGACGGCTCCGACCTTCCGACCTGGACAATCTCGCACCCATACGCCAATCCCGCCGCAGCGGCGACGCTGAAGCTCCCTTCGCCGGATGAACCGCCTGCGCCGAAGATTGATCCGCGAGAATGGACGCAGAAGAACATGGGACAATTCGATCCGCCATGGGTCGACCTCGACAATTCGTTCCAGTGGCGATGCTTTCTTGACACCATCGAAATACTGACCCAAAGAGGCAATCGCGTCTTTGTCGTCATCGGGCCGTTCAATGAACATATGCTCACAGAAGCCGCCCAGGCTGCTTACGCGAAGAAGATCGCCAAAGCCGCCAAACGGCTCGACCAACTTGATATCCCGCACCACAGGCCCGCGACTCCGCCCAGCGAGACCTTCGCCGACGCCAGCCATCCACTCGACGCCGGATACGCTAAGATCGCCCAGGATATGCTGGCAAACCAAGCCTTCATTCGCTTCCTCGAGAACAAGGAATCCGCGGACTAACAAGACCGATTCGCCATGCTCTTCCACACCTGGACATTTCTGGCGTTCTTCCTGATAGTCTACCCGGGCTTCCTGCTGCTCAAACGCACCAGGTTCAAGGCTCCATGGCTGCTGGCCGGCTCGTACGTGTTTTACGGATGGTGGAACCCGGCGTACCTGCTGCTTATCGTCTGGTCCACTACTGTAGACTACCTGGCCGTAGTAGCCATGGCCCGCACGCGATGGAAGAAACCCTGGCTGGCGACCAGCATCGCAAACAACATCCTGATGCTGAGTTTCTTCAAGTACGGACACTTCATCGTAGACAATCTCAATGCGCTGTCAGACGCACTCGGGCTGCCGCTTTTGATCAGTCAGCCGAACGTCACCTTCCTGAGCAACGCCCTGAACGATCTGTCGGCCGCACTAGGCATGAACTGGTCGATTCAACCGTTCGATTACCTCCTGCCGGTCGGCATTTCATTTTACGTATTCCAGTCGATGAGCTATACGATCGACTACTACCGCGGCCGGGTAGCGTTTGAGCCCAGTTTTATTCGGTACGCAACGTTCGTTTCGCTGTTCCCTCAACTCGTCGCCGGGCCGATCGAGCGTGCCGGCAACCTCCTGCCGCAACTACGGGCCGATCCTAAGATCACCCCGCATGATGTCGCCGACGGCGCCTCGCTGTTTATCGTCGGGCTGTTCAAGAAGATCGCCCTGGCCGACTACCTGGCGATGTACGTGAATCCATGCTTCGCTGCTCCGGAGCAGTACGGTGCGCCGGCGCTGCTGCTGGCCACGTTCGCCTTTACGTGGCAGATATACTTCGACTTCAGCGGTTACACCGACATGGCCCGCGGGATCGGACGGATGATGGGCTTTCGCCTGATGCTCAACTTCAACAATCCCTACCTGGCCGACGGGCTCGGGGACTTCTGGCGCAGATGGCACATAAGCCTGTCGACATGGTTCCGCGATTACGTTTACGTTCCGTTCGGCGGCAACAGGCGCGGCGCCGTCCGCACGTACGTCAACATGGTCTTGACGATGCTGATCTCGGGCCTGTGGCACGGGGCGATGTGGACCTTTGTGCTCTGGGGCGCCGTTCACGCGGCCGGGCGCCTGCTGACCCGAAGCCTGGAGAACGGAGAGTTCTACCGCCGACGAATTCCGAGATCCGTAAAGCAGATTCTTACGTTCCTTATCGTTGCGCTGGCGTGGATATTCTTCCGGGCCGAAAGCGTATCCGATGCGTGGCTGATCATCAGCCGCATCGCGCGGGGCGACTGGTCAGATCCGCAGTTCCCGCTGATGGCCGGCGGCCTGGTCGGCGCCGTCTGGCTCTACCAGTATCTATACGAATCGAAACTTCGCGGCCTGCTCAAGCGCGCACCGGTTCGAATCGCCCTGGTTGTGCTCATGATCGTGTACATGGCCACGTGCGTAACGACTGGAGCCCAGCCGTTTATTTACTTCCAGTTTTGACCGGCAAGGGTTTGCGGACGCATCTGAAGCCCAGTGAATCAGGCGTGAAGCACACGTCGTGCACTCGAGGATTCTCACCGCCCCGAGCCGCAGAACGACACCAGTTGGCCGAGGAGTTCCAGGCTCCGCCGCGTACGGACCTCAACCGGGTTTCGCCAGGCCCGCGCGGGTTGTCGCCGGCGGCGGCCTTGTAGTAATCCGGAGCGTAATAGTCGTTGCACCATTCGGCGACGTTCCCGTACATGTCGTGCAGGCCCCAGGCGTTGGGCTGTTTTTGGCCTACCGGATGGGTCTTCTTGCCGGAGTTGGCCCCATACCATGCGTAGCGAGCAAGGAGGCGATCGGCGCCGCCAGTGAAAAAGCGTTCTGTGTCGCTCCCGGCGCGACAGGCGTATTCCCATTCGGCTTCAGTGGGCAGGCGGTATCCGTCGGCGTCAAAGTCACATTTCGTGACGCGCCCCTCCGGGTCCAGCGTGTAGCACGGCTTGAGCCCTTCGGCCAGCGAACGCTCGTTGCAAAATTCTATCACCTCGGCGAAGGTTGCGTGTTCGACCGGGCGTCGCGGACCTTTGAAGTGCGACGGGTCGGGTATCTGCAGCGCTCGGAACTGATCCTGGGTCACTTCGTATTTATCGATCAGAAACGCCGCCACGCTGACTTGTCGCACGGGCCCTTCATCGGACTGTCCGTTCGCCGAGCCCATCTGGAACGATCCGGCCGGAACGTGAAGCATCTCCACCCCCGATTTAGTGGTGAATACCGGCAAGGGACCGGCCGCCCGATCGCCGGCGTCATCGCGACGCTCGCAGCACACCCCGACTACGCAGGCCAGCGAAAGCAATCCGACAAGCATCAACGTTCTCATTGTCTCTGACCTCCCGGTCTTGCGCTGACCCAGTCGGGCTCCTTGTTGCTGTCGCCAGAAGTCGTGATCTTCACCCACACGTTGGTCTCGTCGGCGTCGGCTACGCAGGTATGCCAACCCCTGGCGACGTGTCCCACGTGCTGCCTGCCGTTGGGACCATGCGAGAAGGCGATGTACTTCCCGCTCGGCGACCAGTCGCCGTGGTACACCATGTGATCTTTGTCGCAGCTGACGACAGTTCGGATGTTCTTGATCGTCGGCGGACTTGCCTGCAGATCAACATCGCCGGTCACGATCTTCCGGTCGTTGGCGTTCCAGAGGATCTTCTTGCCGTCGGGGCTCACGTCCATGCGGCATCCGCGCACCGACTTGAACTGGAAGACGCCCTTGCCGCCAGCCTCTATCGCCACGTTGGCGTGCTTGTAGCCCATCCCACCGTGCACGGTGGCCAGAATCTGCTTGCCTCCAGGCGCCCAGCACAGATACGTGGCGTGCAGGAGCGAACCATTGGGATGGGCCTGATTCTTCCGCGTGATCGTGTCGTAAATGACAAATTCCTTCGTGGCGTAGCTGCTGTAGGTGAATCTCTGGTACTCGGCCTTTGCGTATAGAAGCTGACGTCCTTCCGGGCTCCAGCACGGTTGGCGGGCGTCTTTGGCGACCAGTGTTCGGCCGGTCCCGTCGGCGTTCATTAGATATACGTTTCGCTTCCTGGTCCGCCCGGCGCCTTCGTCGGCGACGAAGCATATCTTCTGTCCGTCAGGCGACGCGTGCGGGTACATTTCCTGACCGGCGGGAGTCTTGGTGAGATTCACCGGCGATGATCCGTCGGCCCGGGTCATTATGATATCCCAGTTGCCGTCGCTGTAACTCTCGCGGACAATCCTGTGGGGCGACTGGGCAAGTTCGGCTCGCAGTTTGACTTTCTTCGGATTCCCCGCCGTAGCTGCGGGAACCCAATCCGGCTCCTTGTTGCTCACGCCGTCTTTGGTCACAGTGACCCACACGTTGTCAGCCGACGCGTCGGCGACAGCGATGCGCCAGCCTTTTGCCATCGCGCCGACCTGTTCGCCTCCCTTCGGTCCGTACGAAAAGGCGATGTACTTCCCGTCCGGCGACCAGTCGGAGTGGTAGGTTTCATGACTCTTGCCGCACGTTACGACATTGCGTATGTTTGTGACTTTCGGGCCTGAAGCGTCCAACTGCAAATCGCCGACAGAGATCGCCCGGTCGGAAGGATTCCAGGATATCTTCTTGCCGTCGGGGCTAATGTCGGGGCGGCATCCGTTGACGCCGGGCAGTTTGAACACCTTCGTCCCGGCGACCTCGAAGGCGAGATTAGCCAACGATAAAGCTTGCCGGATCCGTGGCCGTGGCCCATCCCGCCGTGAACCGTGGCTACGAACCAGCGGCCGTCAGGCGACCAGCAAAGATTATAGAGGTGATGGAGTTTGTCGTTAACGTGCTTCTGACCCTTGCCTGCGGCAACGTCGAACATCACCACGCCTTTAGTGGCGAAATCCTTCATAGTGAACCGCTTGAACTCGGCGGGAAGATAGGCGATCTTTCGGCCATCTGGACTCCAGCACGGCTGGCGGGCATCGGCGGCGATCAGTGTCCGGTCTTTGCCGTCGGAACCGATTGCATAGACGCTGCGGGATTTCTCCGCTCCAATGCCCCGATCGACTACGAAACAAATCCGCTTGCCGTCGGGCGATGCGCGCGGGTACATGTCGTCGGCGTCAGGAGTGTTGGTTAGATTCCGGCCGGCCGATCCGTCGGCGTTCATCAGGAACAGTTCCCAATCCTTGCCTCTATAGCTCTCGTAAACGATCTTGTACGGCAGCTTTTTCAGCCGGGCCTTGAGTTCGATCTGCTTGTCGGCTAACGCCTTGTCGCTGTCGGCGGCGGACACCGAGACACAGAATCCCAACGCCGCTATAGCCAACACAACATATCCGCACAATCGTTCACGCATGGTCAGCTTCCTTTCACCGTGACTCTAACCGGCCGAAGTTCGTCAAGGCAAGCGGATATCCGCTGGCTTCTTTCCGGCCAGCGGGATGTTCTCGCCAAGGTCCTTCCGCATCTTCGCCAGTTGTCCGGCCAGTTGTTTCTTCTGCGAGGCGTGTTTCGGATCGTCTACCAGGTTCTTGAGTTGATACGGATCATTTTGAAGATCGTACATGACCCAGTCGCCGAACTTGTGGAATGCGTATACCCATTTCTTGGTGCGGATTCCCCGCCAGTCGCACTTGGGGCCCCCGCCGCGATGAACGTTAAACAGAAACGCCGCATCACGCTGGGTATCGCTCTTCCCGCAGAACAGGCCTGAAAGATCCATACCCTGGACCTTCTTCGGGACTTTCGCCCCGGCCAGGCCCAACAGCGTCGGCATGAAATCCACGGAAGTCACGAGCCAGTCGCGTTTCTGTGACGGTTTGACCTTCCGCGGATATCGCAGAACAAACGGTATATTGATTGACTCCTCCCAGGGACGCTGCTTGAGCACGTGCCCCTGCGAGCCGAGCATGTCTCCGTGATCCGACGAGAAGCACAGTACGGTGTTCTCGGCGATCCCGGCCGATGTCAGGGCCGCGGAGATTCGGCCCATGCAGTCGTCGAGACTGGTGACCATCGCGTAGTAGTTCAGCAACGTTGTGGTCTTGTCGCCGGGCACGTTGGGGCGGTTGGTCAGCTTCCTTCCGGCGTACTTGTCGAGATATCGCTTCGGCGCCTTGTACGGATTGTGAGGCGGCCCGAACGACAGGAACAGGCAAAACGGGCTGTCTTTGCCGCGTTTGATATAGTCGATCGCCAGGTCGGTCTGCGTCGCCGGCTCCCATCCATTTACATTGACCGGCTTCTTACCGTCCTTGAGCCAGTAATACGTCTTGAAATGCCTATGCGAGCAGTTTCGCACGGCCCAGTAGTCCCAGCACTGGCGATTCTCTGCGGCGATCGGGTCTCGCCTGTTGGCCTCCAGATGCCACTTGCCGATGTAACCGGTTTCGTATCCGCGGGCCTTCAGCACTTCGGCGATGGAGACCTCGCTATTGGGCAGTTTGATATCGTTGTGAATCACGCCTGTGGCGTGTCCGTAGCGGCCCGTCATGAGCTGGGCGCGGAACGGCGTGCAGACCGGCTGGCAAGAAATGGCGTTGGTAACCAGCACGCCTTCTGCGGCGAGTTTGTCGAGATTCGGCGTGATAACCTGCTTGTTTCCCATGCAGCCCATGGCATGGGCCCGCATCTGGTCTGCGAACACGAAAACGATGTTCGGCTTGTCTTTTCGCGATTCTGCGGCCCGCAAGCCGCCGGCGGTAAACAGCGCGGCGCCTGCGGCGGTGACTTTCAGAAACTCCCGTCTGGATACTCGCCTCATCGGGTCACTTGCCTTTCTTCGCCCCAAACAGTTGAACTTCCCAGATCGTCGGTACGTGGCTCGCCTTGATAATATTCAGTCGCACGTGGCGAGCCGTAACGGGTTTAAACGAGGCTTTGAACTTCTCGCCAATCGTAGTTCCGCTGTAGAACGTTCGCCAGGCGTCACC
>CAYMSH010000350.1:0-6858 GCA_964392945.1 uncultured Planctomycetaceae bacterium
ACTCATGCGGATGGGACTGTTCACCGCCCTGGCCATCGGCATACACAACTTCCCCGAAGGCCTGGCGACCTTCCTGGCCGCACTCGACGACCCCAGCGTGGGCATGGCAATCGCTGTGGCCATCGCCCTGCACAACATCCCTGAGGGCATCAGCGTATCGGTGCCGATCTTCTACGCCACGGGCAATCGCAAGAAGGCGTTCATTTACTCGGTGCTCAGCGGTCTGGCCGAGCCGATCGGAGCCGGCATAGCCTACCTGGCCCTGCTGTTCTTCCTCGGCGGCGACACCGGCGTGATCCCGCCGCAGGTAATGGGCATACTCTTCGGCGGCGTGGCCGGCATAATGGTCTACATCAGCCTCGACGAACTGCTCCCAACCAGCCGAGCCTACGGAAAAGGCCACGACAACCTCCTGGGCCTGATCGCAGGAATGGCCATGATGGCCCTGAGCCTCCTGCTGATGAAATAAGTCACGAGCGTTATCAGTTTTCGGGATATGGAATGGAGCGGTGAATCAGTGAATAAGGCGTTCCCGGAATTCTGTTTAGTCGCTGTTGTGATGATCTCCACCGCTGTAAGCTGCGCCCCTCGGCAAACGCACCGGAAAGCACTCGCCGCAACCCCGGAGCCAGAGCCGACGACCAGGCCGGCGCCTACAATCAAGCCGAAACCGACAACCAGACCGAAGCTGACGAACAGACCGGCGCCGAGAACCGATCCGCAAGCCACCGCGCGCCTCAAGACCATCGCCAAATCGCTCAAGCCCTCTGACATCGACAAGATCCGCCAACTCATAGAAGACCGTGCCAACCTGAACGCCACAGGCCCCGACGGCGCCCCTTTGCTCTACGCGGCCGCAAAGAAGGGGTATGTCGAGATTGTCGAACTGCTGCTGAAGGAAAACGCCCACGTCGATGTCGCACACGATACGGCTCACATGTACACGCCGCTGCTGATTGCTTCCCACGAGGGGCATCTCGACGTGGTCAAGCTGCTTCTGGCGGCTGGCGCAGACGTTACCGCCGCTCGCAGGAAAGAAGGCGGCACGGCGTTGTACCTGGCGTCTTACATGGGCCATAGAGACATCGTCAAACTTCTGCTGACCACCAAGGCCGACATTAACGTCGGCACGTACAACAGCAACTTCACCCCGCTGTTCATCGCCGCCTTGATGGGCAACGTAGACGTCGTAAAGCTCCTGCTGGCCGCCAAGGCCGATGTAAACGCCGTAACCGGAATCGGTCAGACGGCTCTTACCATAGCCAAACACCAGAAACACGGCGAGATCATACAACTACTAGTCGCAGCCGGCGAAATAGACCCAAAGACCCAGTAATCAGCGTGATCGCCGGCGCCGGAGTCCTAACACGGACGGGGCTACCTTATGTCGGCCCTGACGGGCCTCAACGACAACGGGGCAGTTGTGGACCGTTTATGAACGAATACAACAGACGTGTTGCCAACAATACTGTTGCATACCATAATGGCTACCCGCTACAGAAAGGGAGCTCGAACAATGGATCGGGAAGTGCGGTTGGTTTGGCGGGGGCCTTTTTCGTTTTGTTCGGATCAGGGGGCGCCGCGGGCGATCGATGATGAGTTCACGCGAACGCATTGCGGGGTCTATCTTTGGACATTCGAGCATCAAGGCCGGTATCTGGTCAATTACGTCGGCAAGACGATCCGGCCGTTCGCTGTGCGATTCAGAGAAGAACGAGATTACGAACTGACCCAAAAACTGAAAGTCGATGTAGACCTCCTGCTCCAGGGAATACGAAAACCGGCAAGACCGCACAGCGATCGCGTTGTGGAAGTTCTGAAAGCCTATCGCATATTCGCCGCCCCGCTCTCGCCCGAGTTGGGCGATTCGGCGTTCCTGGGGATCGAAGGGACTCTGATAAACGCGTTCCATGACGCCGGCGACAAGTACTCCAACTTTCTCTGGAACCCGCGATGCCCCAGACGATTCGAGGGCAGTGTGATAATCGATCCGGGCGAGCTTTTGGGATTGTCGCAGGGATCGTAGTCTCGCCGGGGCGCCAGAAGGACACGTTACTTAATTGCGGCATACCCCGATCCAGACCCGCCAGATGGGACCGCTTTCATCCCGAACGACATTGCCGGCCGTGTTGATTCAGCGCAGAGATGCGGTAGAGTAGCTCGGCGGCTCGAATGGAATCGCCGGGGCCCGCCCGCTGCGGCCTGGAGCTGGACTGACCCCAAGAGTCACGTATATACAAACCCTCGGCGACGCGCCGGACAAGAGGACATGTCAACGCTCGTCGCGGTAATCACAGCAAAGCTCTTCTATCGCCTCCTGCGGCGAAGCAGGGCCAGGGCGCCCATTGCGATCAGGGCCATGCTGCCGGGCTCCGCAGTAACGGCCATGCAGATATCCGAGTTGTAGGTATCCAGGTCCAGGACCTGCCAGGCGATCACGTCGCCTGAAACACGCGGGTCGGTGCAGTAGTCGCCCTCGGGCGAGACCTGGTGGATACTCGTCCCATCGTACACCATGATGACCGACGAGCCTTCCTCGCCTTCGCCCTCGCCCCACTCAGCGTAGTCCCATACGAGCAGCGAACCGGAGATGTCGATCTCGCCGATCCCCCCGTACGTCGTGGGCTGCAACAGGTCTACAACGCTCGTCCCGTCATACATGAAAATCGTGGTGTACCCGTCACCGTTATCGGTGTACCAGGCCACTGTCGAACCGTCGATGCAAAGTTCCTCGATATAGTCGTCGTGACTGAATATCTTCTGGGCCGATGTGCCGTCGTAGTACCATATATCGTGGGTGTCGGCTCCGTCGTCGTGATCGTACCAGACCACGCTCGATCCGGAGATGGCGATGTCTCTGAAATTGACGACAGTCTCAGTCGAGATCTCCGCCGCCGAGCCGTTGTGATACAGGTACATGTGTCCGTTCTGGTAGACGCTTTCGTACTGTCCCCAGGCGACATAGCCGCCGGATATCACGGGTCTGTTGACCGCGCCGACGGCCGACGATATCTGCTGCGGGGCGCCGCCGTTGTAGAGGTAGACCTCCGGGTAGTGGTCTTGGGACCACATCAGCGTTGTGCCGGAGATATGCGGGCCTGATGAGCGCTGAGCCCAATCAGTCGTGACCGCAGCAGTTGATCCGCCGCTGAACCCGCCGCTGTACATGTAGAAGTCTCCCACGTTGGCGAACTGGTCGGTAGCGAGCCACGCGACATTCGGGCCGGACAGTCTGATCGGCCAGTATTCGTAGCTGTCGTTGGTGACGACCTTGCTGGTATCCGAGGCGACTTCGTAGAGGTGAATGTTAGAGTCCGAACCGTCCCATTCATGCCACGCGATGTAGCCGTCGGAAACCCTGACGTAGGATTGCTCCTTAGCCGGGTCATCGGTCAGGTAAGTGACAGTCCAGCTCCCTTGGGCGACAAGGGGGCACACCAAGGCCGCAATGGCGGCCAGCACAAACGCTCTGCGCAGTAAGAACATGACTTCGTCTCCTCTTCCCCGGGGCTCACCGGGTCTAGTATCTGACGACAACATCCCTGAATCGCACGCAGCCGGGCCAAAAGACGGACCGGACTGTGAGTGTAAATACACAAACTGGCGACTCAGACGTATAATACCATCACATCGGCAATTGTCAAGCGTAAAACCCAAGTATATAGCCGCGTTCCTGGTTTAGACGGCCGGTGAGGCGTGCGGAGCTTCCGAGTGTGGGATTTGCTTGCTATCGGCCTGGGATTCGGCCACACTGAACGTTGCGTCGTTTGAATTCGCTACAATGGAGAAACGTTATGAAGTCAACGAGAATCAGTTTGTTCATCCTCGCGGCGCTTGTTGTCTCGGCGGGGCTGACGGATCAGTCGCATGCGAAAGAGGCCAAGGGTCCGATCAAGGTCTTCATTCTTGCAGGACAGTCCAACATGGTCGGAAAGGGATTCCCCGAACCGATCGCGTGGCAAGTGACCCAGGCCAAGTATCGCCAGCGGTACAAGCGTTTCATCAAGGACGGAGATTACGAGGCGTTCGCCAGGAAAGTGGCCGAGACCACGGACCCGGATCTGCCCTGGAACAAACGCCAGAACTGCACGTACTTGTGGTCCGTTCGCAGCGATGTCTGGGTCAGCTACGGAGAAGACTACGGCGATTTGACCGTCGGGTTCGGCGGCGCCAAGAACATGTTCGGGCCGGAATACAACTTCGGCCACGTGATGGGCGATCATTATGACCAGCAGGTGTTGATCATCAAGACCGCCTGGGGCGGCCGGGCGCTGGGACGCGGTTTCATGCCGCCCTCGTCGATGCTCACTGACGCCGAATACGCCAGGCTGGCAAGCGAGCAGAACAAGGCGAGCAAAGCCTGGAACGCCTCCGAAGCAGTGAAGATAAAAGCATATAACAAGAAGGTCAGCGAGGAGAACAAGACCGCCAAGAAGAAAAAGCGGCTGCGAACGTTCAAGCCGCGCAAGATCGTGACCGCCGCCGAATACAAGGAGCAGTTCGGCAAGGATTATCGCAATATGTTAAGCGAGATCCGCGAATGTCTCGGCGGCATCGGCAAGAGATTTCCCGGATACAAGGACCAGGGTTACGAGATCAAAGGCTTTGTCTGGTTCCAGGGCTGGAACGATCAGTACAGCGATCGATGGCTGAGTTACGAGAAGAACATGGCCAACTTCATTCGCGACGTGCGCAAGGATCTCAAGACGCCGAAGCTGCCGTTTGTGATCGGCCAGATGGGACACGACGGACTGGCGCCCGACAAGAAAGACTCGCCGCGAGCGATCATCAAAAAGGCCCAGGCCAAAGTGCCGACCTATCCGGAATTCAAGGGCAATACTGTGTGCGTTCGGACCGACAAGTTCTGGGACATGGACGCTCACGCGATTATCACCGGTCCGGGCGGCTGGTCGAAAGACGTCAAGAAATGGCGCCGGTTCGGCAATGACAACGGCTACCACTACTACGGAAGTCCGTGGACATTCTCGCAGATCGGAACGGCGTTTGGCGAAGGTATGATCAAGCTGCTGAAATGATCGAGCAGACATTCCCTGGCGCGTCGAATGGCGGTCTCACGTTATTCCCCCGGCCGGGCCAGTCGCTCTTGGAGTTTGGCCAGGTCGGCGGCCAGGAGGTCTTTTGATTCTTTGTCTTTGATTTTGGCTAGTTGCGATCTGGCCAGGTCCAGGTATTTGCCGGCGCTTGTCGTCTCGCCGGCTCGCAGGCTGGCGTCGGCCATTACTTCGTATCCGTATCCCAGGTAGAACGGCGGGAGGTTGGCCTCGGCTGAGATCTCTATGCACTTTTCGCTGAACCGTTTGGCTGAATTGGGATCACCGGCCAGACAGTGAACTCTGCCCAGCAGCCAGTAGGCGATCGACAGGTTCTTCGGCTCGCAATCGTCCCGCTGGGTCCAGTGCCACAGCGAGGCGCTAGCCAGCAGCAGCATCTCCTGGGTCTGGTCGGCGGTCCGGGTCTTCTTGTCGATCAGAGTCCAGCACCTGTTGAAGCAGTCGGCCGAGAAGTGACGGTGCACGACCTGCCGCGACTCGTCGTTCTTCAAGAGATGCGCGGTCTTCCGGCCGGGCGATGCCGGCTCAACATTCACACAACCGACCTGGCCGGCGAAACAGACCGCAAAAACGATGAGAACCGACATTACACGCGTGTACTTCATGACCGCTATCCTTTCGAGTTGACACCAGAGCTTCGCGGCGGCCGCAGACGGATCCGCCGGGGCGGCCAGCGTCGCACTCGCATCCATTATCACCCCGGCCGTGGGACGTGCAACACAAATACCGTCGCCAGCGCCGATGACGCGAAACGTTAGGCAAGCTCAATATAGTTGTGCAATGATCTTTCGAATATCCCCAAACCCCTCACCGGCGGCCGGCCCTGCATAGCTCGCAGAGCGAAACAGGGGCCGCCGACGCACGCCCGCGCGGAATCATGTCCTATCAGTCAAGGATGTTGCCAACAGCCCGGAACGAGCATAGTATTACTCCCAAGGCGACATCCGGGAAATCGCAGAAAGTAAGGCCCCCGGCGTCGCCCTGGCCTTAAGGACCCGATCACTTCGGTGGTTCGGGTCGGCAATGAGTCGCGTGCGGGCCTTCCGTACTTCCGGCCTGTGCGTGTGAGCACCGTAGCCCGCGGGCGTTGGGCGGGACTATTTGAAATTATCCTTTTCCGGGAACCTTGTGACCAAGAGAACGTCGAATAACATGGAAGGCGATCGAGGCGCCAAAGGCGTGTCTGAAGGACGCAAGCCCATCGCCTTCGACGATCTGACCCTGGTGCAAAGATTTCGCCAAGGTGACATGGAGTCCTTCTCCCTGCTGGTGGCCAAGTACCAGGATCGAATTTACAACATGTTGCTTCGCATGTGCGGAAGGCCCGATGACGCCGAGGAGCTTGCCCAAGAGGCGTTCCTCCGCGCGATGGAACGCATCGGGCAGTTTCACGGAAGGAGCAAGTTCTATACATGGTTGTTCAGGATAGCGGCCAATTTGGCGATTTCGCAGAAACGGCGAGGCGGACGAATAAAGTTTCATTCGCTAAGCGGACCCGAAGGCAGTGACTCCAGCGCGGGCGATGCGATTACCTCGCCCCTTGCCGCCAGACGCCAGAGCGGGCCGCAGGAAGCGGCGATTACCGCTGAGACGCACCAGCGTGTGATGGACGCTCTGGCCGAACTCGACGACGAGTTTCGCCTGGTGGTGGTGTTGCGCGACATTGAAGAGATGGACTATGCACAAGTGGCCGATGTAATGAATGTGCCCTTGGGCACCGTCAAGAGTCGCCTGCACCGCGCCAGAATAATGTTGAGGGACAGGCTAAGAGACCTGTTGGATGATT
>CAYMSH010000351.1:0-6825 GCA_964392945.1 uncultured Planctomycetaceae bacterium
AAGTCGTCCAGGTCCGCGTCGCCGTCATTGTCGAAGTCGGCGTCGAACGGATCGATCGCCAGCAGTTCACTGTTGTCAAGCAGGTCCTGACCTTCCAGGCCGAAGACGAGCTGGAAGTTCGCCAGGTCGATCGCGTCCACGATGTCGTCGGCGTTGGTGTCGCCGGGATTCTGGGCGACTACTCCGAACACTGCATCCTTCAGCACCAGGGCCTCGATGCCCGGTCCTACCAACTCTACCACAACGCTGGTCCACTCCCAGCCAGCCGGCTTGGGAACATTCAGCGAGGTCAGCAGCGCGTCATCGATGCCGCCGAGGCCGACCATGACGTAGATGTCCTCTGTGCCGGCGCTTCCGACGCCGTCGAGTACGTTTACGTTCAGGGTGGCGCCAAGCGTGATCTCGCCCTTGACCTCAAGGTAGCTGGTGTTTCCGCCGGTTCCGTCGAACATCCAATCGATTGTGGCGCCGTCCGTCAGCGTCAGGTTCGTGGCGTGGGTGTCGCCGTCGCCGCCGAGCTGGGTGTTGTCGCCGAGATAGTTCATCCCGCCGCTGAGGTCTACTGCATCAGCTATGACATCAACGCTCTGCGTGTCGGCTGCTATCGTCGACTGGACCATTGAGGCGCCTTCCATCGTCAGGTTGCTCACCGTGTACTCCACGCCTTCGCCGCCCAGGGACAACTCGGCGCCGTTCGCCGTTTCGATACCCGCCAGCGTAACCTTCGACCCGGCAGCCGGGCTGGAGATCAACGCCGTGCCGCTTGCAGCAGCGCGAATCGTCGTCGTCGACAGGTCGATTTCCGGTGATCCGGCAATATGGTTGGCCAGCGAGGAATCGTACAGCGCCTGTACTTCAACCTCACTCAGGGCTCGGTTGTAGATGACCAGGTCATCGATGTCAGCCTCCAGCGGCCGATTTTGCCAATCACCCATCTGACGTCCGACGCTATTCACGACTGTTCGCGTACCGACTACGCCGGCATGGTGGCCGTCATTGGCGATCGTACCGTCCAGTTCCATGTCCAGGTAGTAGTCCACGTCGCCGCTTCCGCCGCCGACAGTATTCTGGGCGGTGTAGACGATGTAGTACCAGTTGTCGTCGTCGTTGGGGATAGGCGTGGTGTTGTACTTCTTACCACCGCCGCCGTTGAAGTCAGCCTGGAGCAGCCTGTCGCCGCCGATTGCCAGGTGGATTCTTCCGCCGGCCCAGCCGTCATGGTCCATCAGAGCGTCATAGGCGCCCAGGGCCGTATCGTTCAGGTTCATCCAGAACGCATAGGTGATGCCGTTGGTGTCGGCTCCGCCGTTAAGGACCGGGATGTCGATGAAGTCGCCGGCGACGCCGCCCATCGTGATGCCCTGCGCTCCGACTCTGCCGGCGATGTAAGTCGCACCGCCGCCAAGTCCTGCATCCGGCGCACCAGCAGCGCTGGAGTCGGTCAGGTCGCCATCGAACTTGTAGTGGGCCATGATGTCGCCGGGGCTCGGCAAGGCCGACAAGCCGCTTACGGAGCCGGATACCGTCATCGTTCCGCCGTTAAGCGTCAGGGTGTGGCCGGCTATTACGTCTGATCCGGTCACGGCGATCGGGTTGAGTATGCTGCTGGTCGAAGCCGCAACGTTTTCGCCGATGGTTACGCTGGTGTCAACGTTCAACGCATTGGCCGAAGCGTTAACCGTACCGGCGTTGATCGCCGCGGTCGAAGCCGACAGTCCGCCGCCGGCCAGGGTGACCGTTCCGCCGTCTACAGCCAGGTCGGCAACCGAACCAGCGCCAGTCGTGTTGACTGCTGCTGTTCCGCTGACGGCCAGGTTCGAAACGCCGGCGCCTTCGATGTTCGTCGTACCGGCCGAAGCGTTCAATGTTCCTACGGACGGCGACGCGAGCGTCAGCGTTCCGCCGGTTACATTGATAGTTCCGATCGTTCCAGTCGAACCGGTCAGGTCAGTCGTGTTCGCCGTGACGTTCAGTGTCGTGGCGTTCAGCGTACCGGCTACAGTCGTCGTGCCGGCCGAGTTCAGATCTACGGTGTCCAGGGCTCCGCCGGACAGTACGTCCAGTGAGGTCCCGGCCGCAACGTTTACGTCAGCACTGACAGCCAGTGCGCCTGTGCCGTTAATGAGCAGGGCGCCGTTGTCCAGGTTCACCCGGAAGGCGGCCTGTCCAGCAGTTGCAATTGTTGCAGTCCTGCCGATCCTATCGATCACGGCCACGTTGGCGGCAGTCGGAACAGCCGCGTCTACGGGGACGTGGTCTTCCCAGTTAACCGACGGCAGGATGGCCGTGTCGGCCCATGTTCCGTCCTGGTCCTTCCAGTAGCGGAACTCAAGCACGTCGATTCCGGTCACGTAGACTCGTCCGCCGGCATCCTGCATCACCTGTGCGGCTGATACATCCCACGTCGGGACCGCTGTGGTGTCAAAGGTGACCTCACCAGTGATGTCGCCAAGCGAACCGGCGTAGGTTCCGAAGGTGAACAGGTCGTACTCGGTGGCGCCCGTCGGGGCTCCGCCGGCGTCGCCCAGCTTAAGAGTCCAGTCGTTGGTCAGTTCGAGGCGATCGTTTACGACGATGGCGTCGTAGTCAATCGCACCGATCTCGAAGTCGTAGGTGAATCCGGCGTCGGTGGACAGATCGTCAACGCTCAACGTGCCGGCTCCCAATACGCCAGGAGCGACTGTCGCAGTGCTGAGCAATCTGATACGTCCGTTCTGCCCAAGCTTCACAGAACCGTCGCCGCCGAGCTTCGTTTCAATCCGCAGCTCTTCGCCGCCCTGGAATCTCAGGCCGTCAACGTTATTGATCATCAGGGTTCCAACGCTGGTGTTGGCGTTCCAGTTTTCGACCGCAACGAAGCCCGCAGCTTCTGTCGTGATGCTGGAAGCACCAAAACGCCAGTTCGTGCCGCGAAGCTGCACTCCGCCGGTCATGTTGTTGGTATCGTTGAGTCCGCCCTGGACAACGATGTTCGTACCGTTGAGGTGGGCGTTGTCAACATACAGTTCACCGGACTTGACGAACATCGTTCCGACGTTAGTCACAGCCTGGCGGAAGTGAACGATACCGTTGGGAACTTCCGTCAGTCGGGTGTAGGTGTCATGGTCACGGACTGCCGTCATCGCAAATTCGTTACCAATTCGGACATCCGAACCCTGTGCGTTGAACGGCTCGTCGATGTTCATCCAACGACGGTTGAACGCCGCCAGACCGACCCAGTCGCCCGAAAGCGTCGGGGCCTGTGCGCGGAACGAGCTGCTGTTGCCGTGTACACGGCTCTCGCCAGAATCCCAACCGCCCTGCAGGTACTTGCCAGTGCCTATCATCAGGCCCTGGGTGCCGGCGTAGGCCCAGTTGTCAACGATCTGGATATTCGACTTCAGCATGATCTCCGCATCGTTCTCGCCGGTCTGCCAGGTCTGGTTGTTGGCCTGGAGGATCAGCAGAGCTCCGTCGGCGAATGTGACCTTCGTGTCGTCGATCGCGTGGAAGCGATCGTCGTCACTGATCCACAGGACGCCGCCGTCAAGAACATCGATGCGGGTGTTGGTGTTATTGTTAACGTTGTTATGCAGTTGCAGAGTGGCTCCGTCGCCGACCTCCACAGTTCCGCGGAAGTTACTGTTATTGTTAGTGCGTGCTTTCACGTCCGTAATAGCGATAGTCAGGCCGTCGCGGACTGCTCCGTCGCCCTGGAATCGAACCGTCTCGACGTCATGCATGGATCCGGCCGGGTCGCCCTTGATGTTGACCCTTGTAGCCGTACCGTCGATCGAGCCGTTCTCGATAATCACGCCTCCGCTGACAACTTCGATGTTGCCAATTCCGCTGTCGGCATTGAACGGCGTGTTATTGAACGTCAGGAAGTTGCCGCCGCCGATATTGACCACTGCTGTCGCATCGAAACCGTTGACACTGGTGATCGCGTTGGAGTAGTTGCCGCCGCCGTACGGGGCGCCGAAGTAGACGCCTCTGTAAGCGTTGGTCGCCGCTCCGATATCCTCAGCAGCGGTGTGTCCGCTTCCGGTGATCGGGTTCAGCAGTCGGTGTCCGTCGATGCTGGCGCCTTGCGGCAGTGCAATGCCCGTGATCGTCTCGTAGAGCACCGCGTCGTCATCGAAGGAAATCATACCGGCCGCGGGTGTCGCGTCAGGTGCGTAGACCTGGTTTGACAGATCGCCGCCGAGCAACGCGTAGCTTCCGATATGCATCGAAGTCGGGTTGGTCTGTGCGGTCTGAACGTCAAGTTCGCCGCCTTCGCCAACGGTGATCGCCACGTCGCGTGCGGCTCCGTCCGCCAGCGCCTCGGCGCCGGTGAGGTTCACCACGCCGCCGTTGCGGACAGCGACAGCATTGGTGCTGTCCAACACACCTTCGATATTCAGCGTACCGTCCACCAACACGGCGTCGGTAGTCAACGAACCGCCAGCGTTAAGGTTAAGCGTGGCGCCGGCCAGGATTGAGGTTGAACTCATTCCCGATACTCCGGTGGACCACAGGCCGTCCTGGTTCAAAGCTGTAGGCTTGATTATTTCCTCGCTGAAGTCCGGTGTCGTGACGAAGAACTCTGCGTGCGATCCGCCGCCGTATTCGCCTTGCGTGAAGGCAACGAGGTATTGGCCGACAGCCAGGTTATTGGTCTTGGCTCCGCCGTCGTGCCAGGCCAGCTGCTCGCCGCGGTTCGATCCGAGGCCAGGAGTACTGGACTCGAAGACGCCGTCCTGGTCCAAGTCGAGCCAGATGCCGCTGCGATCGTCCTGCGCGCCTCTTCGGAACGTGTGATTACCAGCGGTGGTGACATTCAGGTAACCAATGAACAGGTTCATGTAGTTATCGTTCTGGTTAATGGCGCCGCTTGCGATGAACTCGGCGTCGCTGTTGAAGTCCAGTCCGCCGCCGTTCGGTCCGTCAGTCAGGGTGACTGTGGCGTACGGTGTCGCAGCCATCAGGCCGCCGTTGTTGTTGAGGTCCATCAGAGCCTCCGGCCGGATGTGATAACCGCGGTGTTCCAACTGGTTGGTCCCGGTCACCAGGAACTGCGGGCCGGTTGCGGTCGTCGTGACGCTGCCGTTCAGCTCGACAGTTCCGCCCTGGACATACAGCGCCTCGGTCTGCGAGATCGTGGCGTCAACGGTTAGCGTTCCGCTCTTGACTGCCGTCGTTCCGGTGTAGTCATGGGTGCGTCCGGTGACGAGGCCAACTGCTCCGCCGTTAACTTCGACAGTCGAGCCGGCGCCGCTCATCGTCAGATCGACGTTGCCGCCTCTGAGATCGTAGTTGCCGGCGGAGATAAGATCGCCAGCCGCCAACTGCGACGTTCCGCCGATCTGCTTGAAGGTTCCAAGCGTCAGCGTGTTGCCGACGCCGCCGAAGTCAAACGTGCCGCCGTTGTACGTAACGCTGTCCAGCGATACCGGGCTGGTGATCGCCAGCGTGCCGCCTGCGTTAAGCGTCAGGTCGCCGCTGACAGTCACTTCGTTGCCGATTGTCGCCACGCCGCCGTCCAGGTTAATGAAGACTGCGTCGAGATCGGCGTTCGCCAGAGTCATCGTACCGCCGGTCATGTTCAAGTTGTTAACACCGGTGATCTGGGCCTTGTTCGCCGCGTCAGTGCCGACTACCGTCAGCGTGCCGCCTGCGCCAAGTTCCAGTTCGTTGGTGACTGTCAGCACGCCGTTAGGCTGCACGACAACCGTACCGGCGGTATCGATCGCCAGCGTGTGTGCAATCGCGGTGGTGTTGACATTCGCCGTTCCGGCAAGGACATTAGCCTTGTCAAGGTTCGTGGGCGGGGCTGCCGGATCGACGCCAAGCAGTTCCCAGTTAGCCGCAGTCAGCCATTCGTTATCGACATCCTGATCCCAGGTGAACTCGTCGGTAGCGTATACCGCCGAATCGACCAGCAGACCTGTGATGTAGAAACGTTGTCCTGTTCCGTCATGCACGACCTGAGCTTGACTGTGATCCCAGAGGAGTGAGGCGACCGGGTCGGCGTCAATAAGGCTCCAGTCTATCGTCGGGAGGTTCTTGTCTCCACCAGCCGTGTTGTAGGTGAACAGGTCGATTTCCGTAGCCAGAGAGGTTACGTAACCTGCGGTTCCGTCCAGGGGCGTCGGGGTCAGAACCCAGTTGTTGGCTCGCAGCTGGATATCCACAAGGTTGATCAAGTCAGAATCGACGCCTTCTACACCAGCGAGGTTCCACTCGTAGTTAGCGGCGTTCCACATGTTGACTTGTCTGTTGGCCGGACCGGTGATCGTCAGGGTGCCGGCGGTTGCATCGCCATTGGCCGCAACGCCAGGAGACATAATGCCGCGTTCCCATTCGAGATTCGTACCAGTGTTAACCATCAGGATGTCATTGGCGAAGAGCTTGGCGTTGTTCTGATTGGCGCCAAGTTCCATTATGTGCCGCTCTGTCATCAAACCGGTGACTTTAACTGTCTGTCCCTGGTAGATTTCAAATCCGCGGCCGTTTGTCCTCGTCGCTTCGGCGTTACCGTTGATCAAGGTGACTGAAGCGTCGGCCCAGTTGCCGCCGGGCTGCTGGAAGTAGAACCGCCCGGCCGTCACGTCGCCGTTTACGACAACGTTACTGTTCGAACGAACTTCAAACTGGTCGCTCAGCGTGACGTCACCGGTGATGTTGCCTGTGGTCATGTCATCGCCGACGCCGAGGACGTTCTTGTTCCAGAAGTAGATGCGACGGCCAGTCAGGGCGTCGCCTGTACTGTTTACGATGTTCAAGTGGGCGTGACGATTGTTGTTTCGCCCGATCTCGATCTTCCTGTCGCCGATCACGTTAAACGTACCGTCATGGACCGAG
>CAYMSH010000352.1:0-6802 GCA_964392945.1 uncultured Planctomycetaceae bacterium
TCAGCTTACCGCTGGCGGCTTGGAATCGCACCTTTCATATATTCACTCCAAATTACGGCTACGGCCTCGTCGCTTTTTCCGTTGTTGTCGCCGTTAACTTGGCTATTGGAAATTCCTTGTTGTTCTGTTGGATATTGATCCGTCGCCGCTACGGCGCCGGTTTTGTGGTCGGCGGTTTCGGGGCTATCTTAATCAGCGGGACCGGCAGGTTTTCGCTGGTTAGAAACAGCGTTTTGCCGTCGGGCCCGTAGCAGATCGATTCGCCTTGTGTGCGGAACGGCAGTTTGATTTTCCGCGGCGGACGGGAGAATCCGTGCGCCCAGGTCTCGTCGGTTCGGCGAACGTATTCGTAGGCGTGTCCATACGTGCAGACCACGGCCCGCAGCCCGTCGGCGGAAATGTCCATCGCCGTGGTTGTCGGCAGGACGAGGGTGGCGATGGCCTTGGCGACCAGCGGCTTCTTCGGCGATCGGGCCGGCAGAGCCATGGCGTAGACCCTGCATGTCGGCGGCCTGCTTTTCGAGACGAGGTAGATCGTTTTGGTGGTTGTGTCCACGGCCACTGACTCGCAGTTATGCGATCCGTCTTCGTACCGGAAGTTGATTTTCATCGCGGCGGGGATTGTAAGCTTCGCGCCGCGCCGGGTGAGATTCAGCTTGGGTTCGCGCATCACGTAAAGAGTGCAGATACTTCGCCTGACGGCGTTGTCGCCGACGTCGGCCAGCAGCAGGAACCCTTTGCCGCCGATCGCAAACGAGCACATATCCTCCCAGTCGCGGGCCGATGCGCCGGTAATTTTCGCGACGCTGAGATCCGCTCCGGCGTGGTTCATCGCGAATATCCGCGGCTTGTCGCCTGAATCATTGTGCGTCCAGAGCACTCCTTTGTTGACGCGTCCGGCCGCCAGTCCGCTGGATTCGTTAATATCCTCGTTAACCAGTTCGCCGAGGGTTTTCGCCGGCAGGTACTCGATCCGCCCCGCCGGAGCCGGCCGCGTCGCCGGCATCCTCGCCGCTGCGTCGGTCTGCGGCGCTTTGCAGTTCAAGAGCGTCAGTCCGCCGAGGATCGCGGCGCCTGTGAGTGTGCAAATTATCAATGATCTGGGCATCTGTACTCCTAATTTGTGTCGATCGCGATTATACTGTGGCGATGACTGACCTGCTAAAAACTTTTCGAATCGGTGACGTCGAAATCGATTTCCCCATGCTGCTGGCCCCGCTGGCCGGCTACACCGATCTGCCGTTCCGCCAGCTCTGCCGCGAGCTGGGAGCCCCGTTCTGCGCTACTGAAATGATGCTCGACAGGTGCCTGCTGGTAAAGCCCCGCAAACCGCAGTACATCTCGCGGAGCGACGACGAGGACCACCCCATCGCCGGCCAGATCGTCGGAAACGATCCGGCCACAATGGCCGCAGCCGCCGAACTGCTCGACAGGCGCGGATTCGACGTGATCGATCTGAACTTCGCCTGCCCGGTGCGCAAGGCCCTTCGCCGCAAGCGAGGCGGATACCTGATGGGCGATCCGGCGCTGGCGATCGACATCACCCGCGCGGTGATCGCCGCGGCCGGCAAGAGACCGGTGACGCTCAAGCTCAGGCGATCGTTCGACGAAAACGATCCGGACCACGAAGAGTTCTGGATGATCGCCGAGGGCGCTCGCGAGGCGGGCGCGGCCGGTATCTGCGTACACGGGCGCAGCGTCGAGACCCGCTACGCCGGACCGGCGGACTGGGAGTTTCTCGCGTCGGTCAAGAAGCGTTTTCCCGACTGGACCATAGTCGGCTCCGGCGACGCGAAGACCGCCCAGGCCGCGATGGACATGATGGACCAAACCGGGGTCGACGCGGTCTCGGTAGCGCGAGGATCGCTCGGCAATCCGTGGTTCTTCAGGCAGTGGTGCGATCTGGCCGAGGGGCGCGAAATGTACGTTCCGACGCTGGCCGAGCAAAAAGAGGTGATCCTGGACCACTTCAGGCGAGCCGTGGACTTCTACGGCGAGGTGCGCGGCACGAAGAATATGCGCAAATTCGGGATCAAATACGCACGCATGCACGCCACGCCGAAGAAGCTGCGCATGGCGTTTGTCGAGGTCAAGAACGCCGCCGACTGGCTGGCGGTGCTCGATAAGTTTTACAACTGACCACAATACGCTTGAAGACTCAGGCTCCAGATCGTACAAAAAGGGTACGCACGTTCGAAATTCAGCGGAAAGGGAATCACATGAAACATCTTGCCGCAAAGACGCTGGCGATATTCCTTGGCGTAACGCTTTGTTCAACCGCAGTGACCGCCGGAGCGCCGAAGACTTCCGACCGGGCCGAAACCACCCAGTACCTCGCGGTGTTAATGGACGGCAAAAAGATCGGCCACTCGATATCCACATTCAAGATCGCAGACGGCAAGGCGCAGACAAACGTGCTGATGTCGATGACGCTGTCCAGAAACGGGCGGAACATCACGATTGTCGCCGACACCACGGAGATCGAGACTCCAGACGGCGAACCGCTGGCGTTCTCGTTCAAAGTCGACACCGGCATCATGGGCCAGGTCGTCAAGAAAGGCCAGATCAGCCCCGACGGCAAAACTCTCAACGTTGTAATGGAAGTCGCGGGGATGTCCCAGAAACGCCAAATGCCCTGGCCCCAGGGCGCCTTGATGAGCCACGGGCGGCTCCTGGCCGAACGCAAAGCCGGCCTGAAGCCCGGTACGGAGATCAAGTCCGTCGTGTTCGACCCTTCGACAATGGCCAAACAAACCGTCACGAGCGTAGTCGGCAAGGAAACCAAAATCGACTTGATGGGCAGAGTCGTATTGCTCACGGAGATCAAGTCCGAACTGCAGAGCTCGATGGGCGCCATGAAGGCGACATCCTATGTTGACGACAAGTTCACCCCGCTCAAGACGATCATGCCGGCTATGGGCATGACAATCGAACTGATCGACTGCAGCCGGGCGGTGGCGATGGCGTCAAACGAGACGATCGATCTGATGTCGAAGGTTATCGTCTCGAGCCCGACGACACTGTCCAAAAAGCAGCTGGCCGGACCGCTGGTCTACACGATAAAGCCAAGCTCCGCCGACTCGGCTCCGGAGTTCCCCAGCGGGGCCAACCAGAGCGTAAAAGTCGCCGAGGATAAGACCATCACGGTGTCGATCGCTCCGACACCGGCTGCGAAAGACTCACCGCTGAAGTACGCCGGCAAAGACAAGACCGCCCTGGAGGCCCTCAAACCGTCAACCTACGTACAGTCGGATCACAAGCTCATCAAGAAGCTGGCGGCAGAAGCTATCGGCGACGCCAAAGACGCCGCGACGGCGGCGATGAGAATCGAAAAGTTCGTTCGCGGTTACATCAAGAAGAAGAACCTCTCGGTCGGATACGCAACGGCGCTGGAAGTGGCCCAGAGCCCCGAAGGCGACTGCACCGAGCACGCGGTCCTTACCGCAGCGTTGTGCCGCGCCTCGGGCATTCCAGCACAGGTCGTCATGGGCCTTGCCTACGTCGATCAGTTCGGCGGACACCGCAACATCTTCGGGCCCCACGCCTGGAACCGCGCGTTTATCGGCGGCAAATGGGTGGGACTGGACTCGGCGTTGAAAGGGTTCAACACCGGCCACATCACCCTGGCCGCCGGAGACGGCGTGAGCGACGCGATGTTCAAGGTGGCAAACACAATCGGTAATTTCAAGATCGTCAAGATAGAGACACCAAAGGCCAACAAATAACGCCCCGGCGAAAACCGTTCAATGACACACAGCGAGCTTCAGAAACTCATCAGCGACGCACCGGAGCCCGTAGTGGTCCTGACCGGTCCGGCCGGCTGCGGCAAGACCGACGCGGCGATCGGGCTCCACCAGAGCCTCAGCGGCGCCGACGGTCAATCGTCCTGCATGCTCATAGCCCCGAACGCCACGGCGGGAAATCATCTCCGCAGAACACTCCTGGATCGCAGCAAGAGCGGCGCGATCGCCCAGGCCGGAGTAAACACGTTCTTCCGCCTGGCCGCGGGAATACTGGCCTGCGGGCCGGAGCCGGGAAGGAGAATCTCTCCGTTTCACAGGAACCTGCTCATCGAGGGGATCGTAGCCGATCTGCTGGCCGACGGAAAACTCAAGACACTCGGCGCAGTGGCCGACACGCCGGGGCTCGCAGCGGCCCTGGACCGAGCGATCTCTGAACTCAAGCGAGCGGCTATCGACCCGGACTCGCTGGCCCTGGCGATCGGATCGGGACCGCCGAAGGAGCGCGATCTGCTGGAGGTCTACCGCTGCTACCAGGACCGGCTGCACGCCGACAAACTGTTCGACGTCGAAGGACAGATCTGGCTTGCCAGGGACCGCCTGAGCGAAGCCCTTAACGATAAAGACGCCGACCTGCCGGGCCTGGCCGGGGTAACGGCCCTGGCGGTAGACGGATTCACCGACTTCACGCCGACCCAATTGGAGATACTCGACCTGGTCAGCCGCGCCGGGCGCCGCATACTGATAACCCTGCCGCTGGGAGACGACTCGCGCGACAGGATGTGGTTCTGGACCCGGCGAACGCTCGGTGCGATCCGGGATCGATTCGGCGATCGGGTCTCCGCGATCCCAATGGCGGCGCCCCAACCGGCCCGGACCGGCGGCCTGGCGCGATTGACCCAAACGCTGTTCGATCTCGACGCGGAGGTCGCCGACCCGCCGCCGGGGGTGAAGATGATCTCGGCCCCGAACACCGAAGCCGAAGTCGCCGCCGCGGCGCGCCGAATCAAACGCCTGCTGCTGGACGGAGCCGAGCCGGGTTCGATAGCACTCCTGGCCCGCTCGCTGGAACCCTACAGCCGCACAATCTCGCGCGTCTTCGACGCACACGACATCCCGATCGAACAGGCTCCGATCCGTCTGGCCGAATCGCCGGTGATCCGCTTCTGCCTGGACACCGCCGAAGCCGCCCCCCTGCTGGCCCACACGTCAGTCCTGCGGATCATATCCAACAGCTACTTCCGGCCCGAGTCGCTCGGCCCGTTCGACGCTACAGACGCCTCGGTAGCCGAACTGGTCATCCGCCAGGGCAACGTTCTGGAAGGCCGATCGGCCTACGCACAGGCCGCCGATCGACTCAAGTGGATCGCCGCCAGGGGCGCCGCCGAAGACCAGGACCCAGAAACCGCCGGCGTGCTGAAACTCGGTCCGATCGAAGTAACTCCCGAGCGGATCGCATCTGCGGCCGGGCTGCTGGAAGCGCTCTTTGACGCGATCGACGAAGCGGGCGGCAACCCGCTGGCGATCGCAAATACGCTACAGGTCCAGCGCGGGATCGTCGAGTTGGACGACCCGGAACTTATCGCACGAGACTTGCGGGCCCTGGCGGCGATGGAGCAGCTCATCGGCGATCTGGAAAAGCTGCCCGGACCGGCGAGCCTGAGGACCGCCCTGGGACAGGCCGCGTGCCCCGCGGCTCGCGAAGAATCGCTGATCGACGTCCTGGACGTGCTCGACGCGCGAGCCCTGCGATACCGGCACGTATTCCTGATCGGCCTGGGCCAGGGGCATTTCCCCGCAAGAATGACCGACAGCTCGCTGCTGGGCCAGGTCCAGCGAATGAAATGGTCCGATCGCGGAGCGGCGTTGGACAGCCGCCGGGATCTGGCCGCAAGGGAAATGCTGCTGTTCTATCTCGCGGCCAGCCGGGCCGACGAATCGCTGACGCTGACATACGTAACATCCGACTCCTCGGGGCGCCCCGCCGGACCGGGCAGTTTTCTGACATCGCTGATCGAGCCGATCGGCGGCATCGAAGCTCTCGCCGCAAACGGCCTGCTCGAGGAAATACCGCTGGGCTCATTCCTGCCCGGCCAGGGCCAGATCGCCTGCGCAGCCGACGCCCTGACCGCAGCATCGGCAGGTTGGTTCGATCCGGCGCGCGGACCGGAAGACGCCGCGATGGCGTGGATTCGTCGCAACGATCCACAGAAACTCACGCGACTTGCCGGCGGACTCTGGGCCGCACACAAACGCTGGCGGCCCGGACCGCCGGACCCCTTCGACGGCGCCCTCAGCGACGCGAAGCTCACCGACGAACTGAAGCGAAGGTATCCCGAGCATGTCGTGTTTTCGGCAAGCTCGCTCAACACGTACGGCCAGTGTCCCTGGCGGTACTTCGCACAGTACGTTCTGGCCCTGGCGCCGCTGGCCGCGCCGCAGCGAATGCTCCAGCCGACCTCGCGCGGGCAGTTCGTACACGACGTGATGTTCGCGACGATGAGCCGCCTGTTCGAGTCGGCCGGCGGGCCGGTCTCCCCGGCGAGCATCGACGAGGCCGAACTGATCGAAACGCTCAACCGAGCCGTGGCGGATCTGTCCGAACCGCTGGAGGCCGCCGCTCCGTATCCGGCCCTCTGGCGAATTCAGCGAGACCGCATGCACACCCAGATGCGGAACTATCTCCTGTCGCTGAAGAAAGCCAAGGCTCCGCGCCGCTGCGGACATTTCGAGCTGGCGTTCGGCCTGGAGGCCGCGCCCGGCGAAGCGGTAGACCCCGCCAGCCGACCCGAGCCGATCGTCATCAACACCCCCGCCGGCGACATCCGACTCCGCGGCAAGATCGATCGCGTGGACTTGGCCGATTCGGGCCGGTCTGGCGTGATAGACTACAAAACCGGAGCCCTGCCGTCGGCCCGCGACATCGCCGAAGGACGCAACCTGCAGCTTCCGCTCTATTCGTGCGCCGCAGGCGAGATGCTCCAAGCCGACGCCGCAGGCGGAGCGTTTCACCGGATCGGATCGGGCAAGAGCAAGAAGACCCTCGAATTCTCGGCCGACAC
>CAYMSH010000353.1:0-6786 GCA_964392945.1 uncultured Planctomycetaceae bacterium
AGTCGCTGCTGTCGCCGAGGAGATCCAGGTCCCCGGGCGGAACATTCCCCGTTCGATGATCCTGGCCGGCGGGATCGTATCGCTGCTTTACATCGCCACGATCTTCGTTCTCGTAGGCACAGTCAACGCCAAGACCCTGGGAGGCGGGCCCTACGGCGACATGACCCCTCTCAGCACCGCCGCCGAAAGCTTCATGGGCCGCTTCGGCGTAGTAGCGCTGTCAATGGCTGCGATTCTGGCGTTCGTGACCACCGGCAACAGCGGAATTCTCGCCGCTTCACGCAACCCGATGGCGATGAGCCGCGACAGTTTCCTTCCGGCGATCTTCGGACGCGTCTCCAAGCGATTCGGAACGCCGTACTTCAGCATAATTGTCACCGGCGTGTTCATGATATGCATGATCGCATTCCTGTCGATCAGCAACCTGGTGAAAGTCGCAAGTACGATGATGCTCGTACTGTTTTTGCTGGTCAATTTCGCGGTCCTTATAATGCGCGGAAGCCGTCTTCAGAACTACCGCCCGCAGTTCCGCTGCCCATTGTTCCCGTGGGTCCAGATAGCGGGAATCTGCCTGTACGCATCGCTGATAACCGCCCTGGCCGCGAAACTCGGTCCAGTGCCGATACTGACCGCCGGCGGTTTCCTGCTGTTCGGCGTGATGTGGTACTTCATCTACGCACGACCGCGAAGCACTCGCAAGAGCGCTCTGGTGCACACCGTTCGCAGACTCGTGGCCAGAGAAATGAGCCACAATAAACTCGAAGAGGAACTGCGTGAAATCGCTTTGGAACGCGACCAGATAGTGCATGATCGCTTCGATCGCCTGGTGAAGGACTGCAGGATTATCGACCTGGTCGAAGAGACATCCGCCGAAGAGCTCTTCGCACAATCCGCCGACGCGCTGGCCGATAGACTGGAAATAGATCGCGACACGCTGCTTGAGAAATTCCGCATGCGCGAGGCGATGAGCAGCACGGTGATAATGCCCGGCCTGGCGATACCGCACATCATTGTCGACGGCGAGAACCTGTTCGATCTGCTTGTCGTTCGCTGCGGAAAGGGAGCGGTTTTCGGACTGGACAAACCGCCGATCCAGGCCGCCTTCGTACTGGTGGGATCAGACGATCAGCGAAACTACCACTTGAGAGCCCTGATGGCCATAGCCCACATCGTCCAGGAACCCGGCTTCATGGACCACTGGCTGGCCGCCCCGCAACCAGAACACCTGCGAGACATTCTCCTGCTGTCAAAAAGGAAAAGAGACGCCGATGGCAATGATGAATGACGGAAAAGGCACGAATACCCTAACAGCGCGCAGACTTCGCCGTTGACTTAGTCGTTGCCGTTTTCATCATTCATCACCTGCCTGCCGGTAGGCTGGTTCCCCACTCATCATTGCCGTTCAAAACTCTCGGCGTTTTCGTGCGGGGGGAATGTTGAGGATGCGGCGGTATTTGGCCACTGTTCGGCGGGCGATCTTAAAGCCCTTTTCCGTCAGCGCCTCGGCGAGTTGATCGTCGTTCAGCGGCTTTAGCTTGTCCTCGGCGTCGATCACTTCCTGCAACTTGGTCCGCACGACGTCCCAGGCCACATCCTTGCCCTCGGCGGATGTCGTCCCGCCGGAGAAGAACATCCTCAGCGGATATATCCCGCGAGGGGTCTGCACGTATTTACCGGCCACGGCGCGGCTGATCGTGGCCACGTGAACGCCTACCTTGCCGGCGATGTCGGCCATAGGCAGCGGCTTGAGCGCCTCTTTACCAACGTCCAGGAAATCTCGCTGGACTATGAAGACCTCCGCCGCGACGCGTTGTATAGTTCGCTTCCGCTGGGCGATCGCCTCGACAAGCCACTGGGCCGATCGAATGTTTTTTTGAAGGAATCGTCGCGTGTCAACCTCGGTTTTTCGATCCCTGGCAAGGCGCCGGTAGTCCTCGGATATGCACAATTGCGGCGAACTGCCGTCGGCCATCGAGACCACGAGCTGTCCTTCGTTGTCGATATCGACGAGTATTTCCGGCGTGATGATCGGGGCCGATCGCTGCGAGATAAGCAGGCCCGGCTTGGGATTCAGGTGCGAGAGGTTGTCTATGGCCTTTTTGATCTCTTCGATGTTCTTGCCGGCTCGCTGTGCGATTCGCGGCAGGCGGTTCATTTCGATATCACGCAGGAATCTGGAGACCAGGAGCATTTCGGTTGAGACGTCCATCCCGGCCGTCATTTCGGCCTGCAGTTGGAGCATCAGGCACTCGGCTAAGTCTCTGGCCCCCACCCCAGTGGGCTCGAGCGTCTGAACCAACGTCAGCGCACCTCGTAGCATTTCGTTGCTGAAGGCGGGCTCCTGATCGTCCCGCTGGGCCAGTTGGTCCAGACCCGTTCGCAGGTATCCGTCTTCGTCTATCAGTGAAATTATCAGCGCCCCGGCGTCTTTGATATCCTGCGGAGCGTCAATGAAAGCCCACTGCCCCATCAGGTATTCATCGAGCGATTCGGCCGGAGCCGGCGTGTTGGCCATTGCGTCGAGCTTGCGGTCTCGCTCGCCTGAAGCCGGCGCCGCCTGCCGCATCGGGGTGTCTATACCGTTGAACTCGGCGCCGTATTCGTCAGTAAAATCGGCCAGACGCTCGAAATCTTCGCTGTTTCCATTGTCCTCGCCGACAACCATGTCCTGCTCGCCGCGATCGGCCGCTTCGCTTTCCATCGGCTCGAGGTCAACATCGGTATCGGAGCCTTGAGTCTCCAGGACCGGGTTGGCCTCCATTTCAGCATCGATGCGCTCCTGCAGAGCGAGCATAGGAAGCTGGAGGATCTCCATAGCCTGGATGATCCGCGGCGCCAGCTTCATCTGCTGGTGCATGCCAAGATGTTGCGAAACATTAAGTCTCATACCAGTTACATTATACTCCACATGCCCGCTGCGCGAAGATGCGAAATATCCGTGAGCGACAATAAGAGGGAAAAAAGCCGACAGAACGCCGCGGCGACACTAACTCAACACCGACATCAAGGATAACAAACACACTCCAATTCCGTCACTGTTGCCGTTGACGTAGCTGTTGCCGTCGCTGTCGCTGTCGCCGTCGCCAATTGCCAATTCCCAATTGCCAATTGCCAGCCGTCTATAACTCTCGTCGTTCATTGATCGCGTCTGAGAGGATCGAACGGTTGGAGTACTCGATCTGTCCGCCGGCGGGCAATCCGCGAGCCAGACGGGTGATCTTCACGCCGGTATCCTTGAGACTCTCGGCGATATACAGGCTCGTCGAATCGCCGGCGACTGTAGGATTCGTCGCCAGGATGACTTCCTGGATCTCGCCGGATTTCACGCGGGCCTCGAGATCGGCGATCGTCAGGTCCTCCGGTTCAATACCGTCCAGCGGCGCGATGTGACCCATCAAGACGTGATAAACGCCACCGTAGCTACCAGTGGCCTCCAAGCTCAGCAGGTCCTTGGGCTGCTCGACAACGCAAATCTGCGCATGATTCCGCCTCGGATCGCTGCAGATCACGCACAACTCGTCCTCGGCCAGGTTAAAGCACCTGCCGCAGGGTCGAATGCGGGTCTTCACGTCGCGAATCGCATCGGCCAGGGCCAGGGCCTCGGCCTCGGGGGTCTTTAAGATATGGAACGCGAGCCTCTCGGCCGTCCTGGCTCCTATCCCGGGCAGGTTGCCCAGTTCCACCATAAGTCTTTCAATTGTTTCGCCGTATCCAGCCATCGTAAACCAGAGTCCATTCGCCAAAAAGTCTATCCGAGCAATCCGCCCAGACCGGGTATTTCCGCTCCGCCGGTAAGTTCCTTCATCGCCTCTTTCGCCGCGTCGGCGGCCTGTTCCTGGGCCTCGTGAACTGCGGCTTTGATCAGATCTTCGAGCACTTCAGGCGAAACGTCCGCCAGCAGGTCCTTGTCCAGTTCGATACCGACAATTCGCAGCTTTCCGCTGACAGTGGCCTTGACGACGCCGCCGCCGACCGATGCGGTGAACTGGCTTTCATTGAGTTTCTTCTGCATTTCCGGCAGGCGAGTCTTCACCTCGCCCATCATGTGCATCATTTTGCCTATTTTTCCAAGCATTGGGTCTCCTGACATCAAAAATACGCCAGATCGAACGCATCGACCTCGCCAGCGAGGAGACTACACCAAATCGCCGCAGAAGGCAATACGGAGCGGCCCAATGTCCAATGTCCAACAGGGAATGTCCAACGCCCAAGTGAACGTCAACGGCATTACGGCAACGCCGTTGCCGTAAACTTGGTTATTGGAAATTCCTTGTTGTTCTGTTGGATATTGATCCGCCCTCCCCCCGGCATGTTACTGTTCCTCGGGCTCGATCGGGTCGGTTGGAATCAGGCCGGCGCCCGGGTCGCGACGAACGTCCAGCAGCGAGCCGCTGAACGAATCGATCAGGGCCTTAACAGAGGGGTCTTCTGCTACTTCCGCGGTCTCTGCTGTGCTCAGACCGCCGAACGCCCTGGCCACAGGTCCCTGCGTGTCGGACCCGTCAGCCGGTAAAAGGTTGCAGCGGATCTCGGTATTCGCCAGCGATGTCATCGCCGCATTAACGTCGTCGATGATACTAACGCCCCGCCTGCGCAGGCCCTCGTAGTCGGGGCTGTACTCCAGGTCCAATACTCCCGAGGAGAATCGCAACACGCCGGCCGGGCCGAGCACACCGGCGATCGGCATCTGGCGAGCATAGCTTAAGGCGTCGATAACGGCGGGCCAATTGTCGGTCAGCCAGGCCCGGTCCCATTGGATATCCGATCCTTGCGAGACGGATTCAACAGGCGCATCGTCGTCGATCGGAGATTTGCGTTCGGAATCCGGCGCCGCTTGCGGCTTGGCGGGCTGGCCCTTGGGCTTTGGCTCGGACCGCCTGGCCTCAGGTCTGGGACGAGCGGCTAGAGGGGCTTTTTTTTTTTGGCCCGCACCCGGGCCGAGCGACGACAGCTGTTCGAGGCGTTCAACGATGCTCTCGGGGTTCATAAACTTCTCTGCCTCGGCCAGTCGAACCAGAGTGGCCTCGACGAGTCCGCGGGCGATGCTGGAACCGCGAATGTTCCGCCCGGCGGTCTGTATCAGGCCAAGTCCGTGTACGAGGACCGGCGTGCTGAACCGCGACGCCAATTCGGCCACTGCCTTCAGTTGCATCTCGGGGAGTTCCACCAGATCGCTGTCCGGCCCGCAGGTCGACACCAGCATCATATTGCGGTAAACCCCGCCCAGAGCAGTAACTATGCTATTAAGCGTCACCCCGCTGGCCAGCACCCCCGCCAGTGCGCCAAGCGCCGCCGATGACTCGCCGTCGGCGATCGCGGTCACAATATCGTTCATCCGCTCGTCGGATGGAGTGCCCAGAATGCGTATTACACCATCGTCGGTAACCTCGCCCGAGGCCGACATCAACTGGTCAAGCAGGCTCAGCCCATCACGCATCGAGCCGCTTGCGGCCCGGGCCACGCGGAACAACGCATCGTCGGCGGCTTTGACCTGCTCGGCGTCGCAGAGCGTTCGCAGGTGAGCGGCGATCCCGCGAGTGGGAATGTTGCGGAAGTCGAACCGCTGGCATCGCGACAGAATAGTGGCCGGGACTTTCTCGGTCTCCGTCGTAGAAAAGATGAACTTCACGTGCTCCGGCGGCTCTTCCAGCGTTTTCAGCAGCGCGTTGAACGCCTCACGCGTGAGCATGTGAACTTCGTCGATATAGTAAATCTTGTACCGGCATCGTGAGGGGCGAAAGATCGCGTTGGCGCGCAGTTCGCGGATCTCTTCGATACCGCGATTCGAGGCCCCGTCGATCTCGATAACGTCCATATCGTCGCCGCGAGATATCGCCTGGCAGGCTTCGCATTCGTTACACGGCTCGGCAGTCGGTTCGTCGGAAGACAGGCAGTTCAACGCCTTGGCCAGTATCCGGGCCATAGTCGTTTTGCCTACGCCGCGAGTACCGGTGAACAGAAATGCATGGGCCACGCGCCCGGTTTTGATCGCATTTACGAGAGTCTGGCCGATATGCTCCTGCCCGACGACTTCGTCGAACGTGTTGCTGCGATACTTTCGTGCCAGAACCAAGTAGGACATTTTTTTATCCGAGCATCGTTTACCGGGCTTGCCCTTAACGCGTCGAAAGCCCTGCATAGCTCAAAGAGCGCCGCAGGGCCGCGATGGTTATAAAAAATGCCGTGCATGCTCCGCGTCGAACATGTGCATCAAGGCCCGCCCAACCAAATAGCTCCAGTCAGGCTGCCCTCCGGCACACGCTGCGAAACGCTTATGGCTGCTTCCTTCCGGACCTGACCAGGTTCACGGTGCAACGTTGCAGAGGACCCAACTTTCAACGCTAAAGGCCAAACGGGTTATCTTAACGCACATAACCCTCGGCGGAGCGTTCGGTCCCGCTATAGCGGATTGCGGGTCAAACCGATAAAATCGGAATTCAGGGCACCGCTAGCGCCCCACCTAGCACGACGCCAAGATACTAACACAGATCAACGCCACAACGCCACAGAATTCTGACGACATGACTAAAGCCCAACCGACAGCGGCGCCTCTTGGAGTAAGTCCGCCAGGAGATCGTCGGTATCCAGCGTGGTCTGTGAGGCGGCGGTAGAGCCCGGGTCCTGCAATGCGTCGTAGAGTTCTCGCTCGACTGACGGTGTCGGTTCGGGGCTCTCGTCGGCGATAGGTAATATCGGCTGATCTACTGCTACTGTCAGTACCGCCGGATTCGGTGCAGACTCGCTTGCTGACGATTCAGGCGACGGCGACTGGCTCACTGAAGTGAC
>CAYMSH010000354.1:0-6748 GCA_964392945.1 uncultured Planctomycetaceae bacterium
GCAACCTAACATGCGCCAAACTTGAAGAAAAATATTCTCACATGCGATAGCCCTGTCCTCCTATTTGTACAGCGGGATCACGTATTGCGGGCCTCGGGATTCGTCGAAGCCGCGTTTGGGCAGGTCTTCGGCTTTGATGGTGATCGTTTTCCCGTCTTGCCTGTGGCGGATCGCGTTGCGGTAATACGCCGGGCGGCGCCAGCCGTGGGTGGCTGTTGCGATGCGCATCTTTGAATTCTCGGCCACGAAGGCCACCTCGCCGGTTCTGCCGATATTCACCACGCCGCCGAGCACTTCAGTGCGGCCGGAGTTTATGGTCCGAACGATGACACCCATCCCTTCGCTCTTGTAGCCCATCAGCACCAGGTCCGAGCCGTCGTTGAGGATCATCGGCTCCCCTCGTTCGGGGTTGAGTTGGCGGGCCCAGGCTTTCTGGCCCTTTAACGATACGGGGCATCGCTTGTGCCCGTTAACGCCGGGCGACATGCCGCTGGTCGTGGCCACGTTGTCGAAGAAGACTTTCCCGCCAGCGATCGTGTTTCGGTAGAGCTTCAGGGTCTGGGTCTGGATGTCCTTGAAACAGACCGTGCGTTTGCTGGCGTGGGTGAAAGTGCAGTGCGTCCCTTTCCACTGCTCCCAGGCCAGGAGCCGCTCGATGAACAGTACCGGATCGGCCGAGCTGTTGTCGGGCCGGGCGGCGATGATAAAACCCTCGCGATCCGATCGACCCAGATCGGCGCCGGCGACGATATCGCAGAAGTTGAAGTTAATGTGTTCGACCTGCGGCGGGATCGAGACCGGGCTGTTGAGCAGATAGCGCCCGGGCTCGAAATTGATCTCCGCGGCACCGGAATCAAACGCAGCCTGGATGGCCTTGCTGTCGTCGCGGGAGCCGTTTCCGACGGCCCCGAAACGGCGGACGCCGGTGCTTGTCTTTCTTGCATGGCGATAAACCGGCGTATCTTCGATCGGGAGGCGAGCCATGGCTTTGGACTCCGGAGCCCCGAAAGCTCTGGGGTAAACCCATTGATCGATCGCCCGGGCGTCGGCGAAACCTTTGAGCGTCACGTTCGAGACATACAGGCTTCCGGCCTGTCGGTCGATACCCCACGACCCGGTTCCCGAAAGTTCGGAGTCGAGCAGTACGGTGTATCCTATGGGGCTGGTGCAGGTCAGGGCGGCCGGGACGTTTTCCGTGCGGAGTTTGCGGATGCTCAGGCTGATCGCCCCGACAGTCACCCCCGAGATTCTCTGGCCGCGGGTTGTGATCTCTTCGGCGTGGGCGAACATGCCGCCGGTGCCGGAATCGATGTGCAGCCCGTGATCGAAGCCCTCGACCTCGACATGCTTGACCAGAACGCCGGAGTAGTTGCTGTGGCCCAGTTGCAGACCGGCGAAACCGGAGCCGTCTTCACTGACAATGCGAACATTGCGCACGGCGCCTGAGTTGTTGGCGAAGAAATCGAGCCCGACGGCGCCCGGGTTTCCGCGGCCGCAGTTGATCGTGAGATCTTCGCAGTAGTTGGAGGTCGCGACGTTAGTCTGCTCGGACTGCATGTACGAGATCACGGGCTTGCGTTTACCTTTGCCGAAGCCGTCGGCGCTATCTTTCAGGCGGATTACGGTACGCCCCGCCCCGGCTCCGCGGATGCGGATCTGGTGATTCAGTTCACTTTTGTACGTGTTGGCCAGCTTGATTCGATAGCGGAGCGTGTCGGAAACCAGGTACTGGCCCTGGGGGAAATAGATGACCGGGATATACGGGATTCGTATCGTGCTGACGAGATGCGCGACGCCGTTTTCCCTGTAAGATTCGGCGCTGTCGGGGTGTTTGTGGAGCCCTTTTGGCGGCAAGGCCTCGACCTGGCGCAGGCCCTGCCGGTAGGCCCGCGAAACTTTGCCCGCTGAATCGTCCAGGGCTCTCAGTATGGCCTCCGTGCAGTCTTCGGCGCCGGTGGGATCGGCAAAATACGGCGCCTCGCAGATGTTCAGCACGGTATTGGCGCCGGCGATTTTCGATTCGCCAGGCGTTTGGCAGGCCGCCGGTATCAACGCCATAAAGACAAACGCCGGAGTCAGCAGCAATGGGCTTTTCATCGAACATTCCTTTTGAGTTGCCTGGTGTTCGCAAATCCGGCAATCGTTATAGACTGCAACACCGCAAGCGGTGCCTCGAGACTTCGCTTGCGGTGTTGGGCGATGTTCGCCGGCGTGCTACTTCTTCTTTCGCTTCTTCTTGGGCTTGCCGGCTTTTCCGTTCAGGTACGCCAGGCGCCATGATACGTCGCGGCATGTGGCTTTTATGTCGGCGGCGGTGATGCTGAACTTGTAGCCCGGTTTGCCGTCGCGGAGGAGGACTACTGTATTGAGCGCCAGCAACGCCTCAAGCGGGTGCTCAGCCGTAGCCAGTACGTCCATGATAACCTTCTGCGGCTCGGCGGCTCCGATCAGCGCCAGGAACTCGGCCGCTCTTACGCGGACCAGCGGTTCGACGTCAGAAGCCGCCAGTGCCTTGGTTTTGGCGACGAAGGCGTCGGCCTTCTTGCCGAAACAACTGCATACGATCAGACCCCAGTAGCGGGCCCATGGGTCTTTCGACTCCAACGCCGCGGTGATCTTGTCTTTGGCCTCGGCCAGCGGGACCAGCGACAGATCGGCAATATCTGCGAGTTTGGCGATGCGGGCCTTGTTGTCCTGACCGAACTTGACGGGGTTGCCCCAGGCATTTTTCACCAGTTCGCTCTCGGGGAAGAAGCTCAGGTCCGGCATGTCTTTTACCCGCTTCTGCAGGCGTGACCGCAACTCGGCGAGAATCTTCGCGTTTTTCGGATCGCCCGCGATGTTGTTGACTTCGTAAGGGTCCGTGTCGATATCGTAGAGGGCTTCGGCGGCTCTGGGCTCGAAGAACAGCGCCGCCTCTTTAGTCAGCTTGCCTTCCTTGTAGAGTTTCCACCACTCCTTGTAGGACTGCATTATGTATCGGTAGTTGTTCCAGAGCCCGTCGAAGTTGAACGGCTGATAGCTCCGCATGTATTTGTAACTGCCCTTGCGGAGCGTTCGCACGAAGTCATACTTCTCGTCGAAGCGATCGGCCATCCCGAACGTCTCATTGCGTTTGTTCACTTCGTCGAGCTTCACGCCGGGGCCCATGAACGGCTTGCCGTCCATCTGGCTGGGTATCTCCGCCCCGGCCAGATTGAGGGCCGTCGGGGCGAAGTCGATGAAGCTTACGAACCCGCCGACGCTGCTGTCGGGTTTGAGGTCAACTAAATGTTTGAAGTTTTCGGGAATGCGGACCACCAGCGGCACGTGCAGACCGGTCTCGTAAACGTATCCCTTACTCCCCGGCAGCACACCGCCGTGATCGCCGAAGTAGAACACGAACGTATCTTCGAGCACTCCGTCTTTTTCCAACTTGTCAACTACGGCTCCGATCTGTGCGTCCATCTTGGCGTGCAGCGCCTTGTAGGCCTTGTTGGCCTGGCGGAACCCCGGTGTGTCGGGGTGGCACGGCGCGACGAAGACTTTCTCGTCAGTCCCGCCCTTGTTGGCCCGGTGCAGCCCGCTTTCGTGCGTCACGCCGAACTGCTGCTTGTGGAAGAACGGCTGATTCGGCTTTCGCCCGCTCCAGCCCCTGGGTGAATCCCAGATCTTTCCCTTGTACGAAAAGTTGTAGTCGGTTTTCCTGACGTTGGATGTGTAGTAACCGGCCTGTTGCATCAGCGTCCCGATCGGGGCCAGGCCCTGGGGCATCGGAACGGTTTTGAACTTGCGATGGAACTGGGTGCCGATCCGAGAACCGTAGCAGCCGGTGGCCAGGACCGAGCGGGCGGCCGAGCAGACCGGGCAGTTGGAAAACGCCCGGGTGAAGAGCACACCGCTCTTTGCCATCTCTGCGATGCGCGGCGTTTCGGCTCCGTTTTCGTCGAAGAGCTTCATGTAATGCTTGGAGTTATCCTCCGACATGAGCCAGACAATGTTCGGGCGTTTGCCTTTCGCGGCCGTCGGTTCGGCTGCAAAAACGGGCGCCGCGATCGCGGCCGCTGTTCCGGCGGCAGTGCCGGCCAGGAATTCTCTTCTCGATAGCATAGCTGGGCTCCTGTTCTGATCTGACGGGTTGTTTCAAGCGGGATTATAATCGACGCTCGACGCCATTGCACTTGCCAGCTATAAAATCGTCAATAGGCTGTTGCCGCCGGAACGGAGATAGCGTAGCATCCGGCGACAACCTGTCCCTTATGGAGATTTGCAATGAAAGCATCGCAACTATCGTGCCTGGCAGCAGCGTTATTGTTCTCGTGCCTCGTCGCCTCAGCCGACGACACCGGAGCCAACCTGGCGCCGATCGCAAAGGCTTCAACCTCCCACGTTTCGGGCGACTGCTCGCTGGAAGCACTCCAGGACGAGAGTTTCCCCAAGACCTCGCACGTTCGCGGCAAGGGCTCCTACGGAAACTGGCCTCACAAGCGCACCCAGTGGGTCCAGTACGAATGGACGTGCCCCGTCCGCACGAACAAGATAGACGTCTTCTGGTGGGATGATAATCGCGGCGTGCGGCTGCCGAAGGCCTGCCGAGTGCTCTATTGGGACGGCGGGAAGTTCGCCCCGGTGAAGAACGCCAAGGGCCTGGGCGTTGAGAAAGACAAGCTCAACACGACGACGTTCGACGAAGTCAAGACATCGAAGGTCCGCCTGGAGATCGACGGAAACGGAAACCACTCCACAGGCATTCTCGAATGGAAGGTCTACAACGTCGGCCCGATGCCCGACTTCCCGCCGGCGGTCGAGGCCGGGGTCGATCGCCTGGTGATGGTAGGCGGAAAAACTTACCTGTCGGGCAAGATGCAGGCCATCGGCGGAAAAGACGCCGCCAAATCCGAATGGTCCAAGGGCTCGGGTCCCGGCGAGGTGAAGTTCGCCGACGCCGGCAAGCTCCAGACAACCGCCACGTTCTCGGCCCCGGGCGTCTACACGCTCAAACTAACCGGGACCAAGGGCAAGCTTACCGACACGTCAACGCTTACGGTTAAGGCCGGCACCCCCCCGCCGGCCGACCAGTTAACGCTGATCGACACCAAGAGCTACAAGATCGACAGCCCGCTGTGGTCCGGTCGGGCCAAGGCGCTGATCGTCAACTGGATCCCCCACTGCATCAAGATGATCGACGATCCGGACCTGAAACAGGGCGGAATCAACAACTTCCTCGACGCGGCCAACAAACTGGCCGGTAAGCCCTACAAGAAGCATCGCGGATACGTGTTCTCCAACGCGTGGATCTACAACACGATCGAATCGATCTGCCTTGCGATGATGATCGACCCCGCCGGCGACAAAGAGATCATCGCCGCACAGAAGGAGATGAAAAAAACGCTGGAAGACTGGATCCCCAAAGTGCTCGGCGCCCAGGAGAAAGACGGATACATCCAGACGTATTACACCTTGAACGATCACAAACACTGGGACCCCAAACTCATGCACGCGCACGAGGGATACGTCGCCGGCTACTTCCTGGAAGCCGCCGTCGGGCATTACATGATGACCAATCGCAAAGACGCCCGGCTCTACAACGCGGCCAAGAAGCTGGCCGACTGCTGGGACCGCAACGTCGGCCCGCCGCCTAAAAAGCCGTGGTACTGCGGACACCAGGCCATGGAGATGGGGCTCGTTCGCTTCGGGCGATTCGTCAACAAGATCGAAGGCAAACCCAAAGGCGATCGCTACATCGCATTGGGCAAGTACCTGCTCGACGCTCGCGAAGGCGGGCATGCATACGACCAGAGCCACGTGCCGGTAATCCAGCAGTATGAAGCTGTCGGACACGCCGTGCGTGCGTCGTATTCGTATGCGGGAATGTCGGACGTTGCGATGGAGACCGGCGACACCGACTACCAGTCGGCGGTAATGTCGATCTGGGACAACATCGTAAACCGCAAGTATTACGTGACCGGCGGGATCGGCAGCGGCGAGACATCCGAAGGGTTCGGGCCGGACTATTCGCTGCGGCACAACGCATACTGTGAGGCGTGCTCCAGTTGCGGCGAGATATTCTTCCAGCACAAGCTGCACCTGGCGTATCACGAGTCTAAGTACGTAGACCTCTACGAAGAAACGCTCTACAACGCCCTGCTCGGCTCGATCGACATCCCCGGCAAGAATTTTTATTATCAGAACCCGCTGACCCAATCTAATGACCGCTACCCGTGGCACGGCTGCCCGTGCTGCATCGGCAATATCCCGCGCGTGCTGCTGATGCTGCCGACCTGGATGTACGCCAAGAACGCAGACAGCATCTACGTCAACACGTTCATCGGAAGCACAGTCAAGATCGAAGAGTTCGGCGACATGGAAGTCGAGATGGTGCAGAAAACCGATTACCCATGGAGCGGCAAAGTCGCGATCACCGTCAATCCGGCCAAGCCCAAAGAGTTCAGCGTGCGCATCCGCCTTCCAAAGCGTGACGTCAGCGAACTGTATAGCGCTGTGCCGAAAGCAGACGGCATAACTTCGATCAGCGTAAACGCCGAGAAGATCAAGCCGAAGAACGAAAAAGGCTACGCCGTTATCACGCGGACCTGGAAGAAAGGCGACAAGATCGATCTGGTGCTGCCGATGAAGGTCCAGCGGGTCAAAGGCAGCGACAAGATCGCGGCCACCAAGGGCCAGATCGCCCTGCGCTACGGTCCGCTGATGTACGCCGTCGAAGGCGTGGACCAGGACATCACGGGCAAAATCAGCCCCAACACGCCTC
>CAYMSH010000355.1:0-6744 GCA_964392945.1 uncultured Planctomycetaceae bacterium
GCTGAGCAAGAAGACCTCCAAGACCGAGGCGGTCCAGTCTGTCGCCAGTGAGCGAATCGACGATCACAACATACATGTCGGCCCCAGCGACTACGTGCCGTGGCAGGAAGACAACAAGGTCTGCTTTATTCGCATGGAGGGCAAGCTCTTCGGCGATGTCCCGATGAATCTCGAACTGCGGTTGTCCGTCGAGGATTCCCCGAACTCCGCCGGCGTTGCGATCGACGCGATCCGATGCTGCAGGCTAGCCCTGGACCGCGGGATCGGCGGCGTGCTCGAGGCCCCGTCATCTTACTTCTGCAAACATCCGCCGGTGCAGCACACCGACGACGAAGCCTACAAGCTGATTGAAGACTTCATTGCCGGAGCAGTCCCGCAGACCAATCTGCGTACGTCGAGCATAGACGCAAAGAAACTGTAATTCGCCAGTCCAGGCCCGGCCGCATCGCCGGATCAGATCATGTCTTTAATCGCTTCGATCAGGCTCGCCGGGTCGAGTCCGGCTTGGGTGAGTTGCCCTCGGCGCGATGCGTGAGGGATGAATTCGTCGGGAAGGCCCAGCAGCCGCACGTTTGCGGTGTTTAGACTCAACTCCGAGGCCGCTTCGAGCACCGCCGAACCGAATCCGCCTATCTTGGCGTGGTCCTCGCAGACGATCAGCGGCTTGCCTGTCGCGATTAGGGCGCCGATAAGTTCGGCGTCCAGCGGTTTTGCGAACCGCGCGTTGACCAGGCCTATCGACAGGCCCTCTTGGCTGAGTTTTCTCTCGGCCGCCATTGCCGATTCCAGGACCGTTCCGTAGCACAAGAACGTTGCGTCAGTTCCTTCGCTGATAACGCGCGCCTTGCCCGGTTCGAATGCGGGGCACTGGCCCGGCAGTTCCGCCGGCGTTTCGTCGCGCGGGTACCTGATCGCAGACGGCCCGTCCAGCGAGATCGCCAGATCGATGGCCGCCTTCAGTTCGCTGGTGTCCGCCGGAGCCATCAGCGTTATCCCCGGCATGGCTCGCAGCATGGCGATGTCCATGGTTCCGTGGTGCACCGCGCCGTCGGATCCGACGAGTCCGGCGCGATCCATGCACATGATCACGCCGAGGCCCTGCAGGCACACGTCGTGGAATATCTGGTCCATCGCTCGCTGCATGAACGTCGAGTAGATCGCCACGAGCGGTTTCATTCCCGCTTTTGCGATACCTGCGGCCAGAGCAATTGCGTGCGATTCATTTATCCCGACATCGACGTATCGATCGGGGAACTCCTCGCGGAACTTCACCAGACCCGTACCGTCAGGCATCGCCGCCGTGATCGCAACGAGCTTGGGGTGCTGCTTTCCGGCCTGTACGATCGTTTCGGCGAAAGACTCAGTCCACGTCGTGCGACGCCGCGGACGCGACACTGACTTTCCGTTGGCCGCGTCGAACGCCGAGGGACTGTGGAATCGTCTGGGGTCTTCTACGGCGTACTGGCAGCCGCGGCCCTTGACGGTGTTTACGTGCAGGATTACCGGGTGGTTGATCTTGGCGATGCGCCGCAGCACCCTGATCAGGTCGGGAATGTTGTGTCCATCGACGGGCCCGAAGTAGCCCAGGCCGAGTGCTTCGAAGACCTGCCGGCCGTGAATTGTCGTCTTCAGGCCTTCCTTTATGTGGCGAATCGCGTCGGTGATCTCATCGCCCAGGGGCAGATGGTGCAGAATGTTCTCTGTCGAGTGCTTCAGACCGGTGTAAGCGCTGGTCAATCTCACGCGGTCCAGCGCGTAGGCCAGCCCGCCGCGAGTCCGGTCGATTGCCATCGAGTTGTCGTTGAGAATGACCAGGAACTGCCGCTTCAGCGCCGCTAAGTTGTTCAGCGCCTCCAGGGACATGCCGTTTGCTATGCTCGCGTCGCCTACGATGGCGGCGACTTTGGCGTCCGAGCCCTGGTTCTTGTCGGCCCAGGCCAGCCCCAGCGCCGTTGAAATCGCGGTCCCGGCGTGCCCGGTTGCGAACAGATCGTAGGGGCTTTCGTCGGGGGAGGGGAATCCGCTGATCCCTCCGCTCTGTCGCAGGGTGTCGAACTTGTCGTTACGACCGGTCAGCATTTTGTGCGCATAGCACTGGTGACCGACATCCCACAGCAGGCGATCGTGGGAGAAATCGAATACGTAATGCAGAGCAATCGCCAGCTCGGCCACTCCGAGATTGCTGGCCAGGTGTCCGCCTCGGGCCGAGACTACGCTGATGATCCGATCGCGGATTTCGTCGGCGAGATTGCTCAGCTCAGAGTCAGACAGCTCGCGAAGCTGGTCCGGCGAGATTATACTGTCCAGCAGTTTGTCGGGTTTCATATTGATGAATCGTTGGTTTGTAAGTCCTTATGACAGCGCCGAAGCGTTCCTGACGCGCCGCAACAATATATCATACGCGATCCGGCGCCGACAGGCTCGTGTTTTCGGTGTTAGTGCGTTCGTTTAGTAAGCAAGGCCGCGAGTTTCAGGAGTTTTTCGGCTCGCGCGCCGAAACCGTCGAGTGCTGCTGCGGCCCGATCGCTTAAATCCTCTCCCAATTCGACGGCCCCCTTGAGCCCTAACTGGGCTACTACAGTGTGTTTATCAGTATCGGCGTCTTTGCCGGGAGTTTTACCCAGTGATTCGGCGTCTGCGGTTACGTCCAGTATGTCGTCGAACACCTGAAACGCCAGGCCGAGCGACTGAGCGTATTGACCCAGCGATTGAGTTTCTTCACTGCTGAGCGACCCGCAGATGCCGCCCATGGTCCCAGAGGCCCTGAGCAGCGCCGCAGTTTTTCGCATGTGGATGTACGTAACGCCGTCAAGCCCCTCCGGCAGGCCGCAGAGTTTCATGTCGGCGACCTGGCCGGCGATCATGCCGCTCGGACCGGCCTGGCCGGCCAGTTCCATCGCCAGCAGGGCGGCTTTCGCCGAACCGTTTTCAGCCAGCACCCCGAACGCTCTGGTAAGGAGCGCATCTCCGGTTAGTATCGCCATAGCCTCGCCGAATTGAACGTGGGCTGTGGGGCGTCCTCGGCGCAGGATATCGTCGTCCATAGCCGGTAAGTCGTCATGCACAAGGCTGTAAGCGTGAACCAGCTCCACCGCCACGCATGCGCGAGCGGTAAGATCCCGATCGGCTCGGGGTCCGATTTCCGAGGCCATCTGCACCAGTCCGGGGCGCAATCGCTTACCGCCGTTGGTCACGCAGTACCGCATCGCAGAGGCCAGTTCTTGCGGCACGCCGGGTTCAATCAGCAATTCGGCAAGGTATTCGTCGCATTTTCGCGCATACGGGCCCAGGAGAGCGCCGAGGTCCGCAGCCGTAGTTTCGTCTGTCATAGCGTCGCCTTATGCTTGTTGCAGGTTCGAGTCGTCGGGGTTATTATACCAGCACTTATTCTATTGGCTATGATTTCATCGCCGAGCCGCGAGGTTCGGCGATTATGTGGAGCGTGAGAATGTCGAAGATTCACCCGACGGCCATTGTCGATCCGTCAGCCGAACTCGATGGAGTTGTTGAAATCGGTCCGTACTGCATCGTGGAAGGAAACGTGAAGATCGGGGCCGGAACCGTTCTGCAGGCCCACTGCGTGATCCACAGCCACACCGAGATAGGCGAGAACAACCAACTGAGTCCTTTCGTGGTTCTCGGCGGCGGACCGCAGGATTACGGATTCAAGCCCGGGACGATCTCGTATGTCAAAATCGGCGACAACAACATGTTCCGCGAAGGCGTGACGATAAATCGCGCTACCGGCGAGGAAAAAACAACCGTTGTCGGAAACAACACGATGTGGATGGCCAACTCGCACGCCGGGCACAACGCGATCGTCGCCGATAATGTAATATGCGCCAATGGCGTGGCCCTCGGCGGTTACGCAGAGATTGCGCCGCGAGCGATCCTGTCCGGCGGAGTGATGATCCACCAGTTCACATGGATCGGCGAAATGGTCATGACCCAGGGAATGGCCGGAGCCAGTTGCCACGTGCCGCCGTACTGCCTCCTGGCCGAGGGCATCAACGTGTTGATCGGGCTGAACTCGGTCGGGCTGCGGCGATCTGATCACATATCGCGTGAAGATCACAAGCAGATAAAAGAAGCGTTCAACCTGACCTACCGCAGCCATTTGTCCAAGGCCAAGATACTCGAGAAAATGGACGCCTGCACCGATTGGGGCGAGGCGGCAGGCAAGTTCCGCGACTTTGTCCGCAGAGTAGTCATCGCCGAGAAACCGTACAATCGGCCCTTGTGCAAGTATTCCCACAAACACAAAACACGCTAGGACCGGTTCAGTACGTAACGCCGAATCCGTTGAAGCGGCCCGAGTACGGAGCCGGGGTTTCGGTGCGATTGCGAATGAAATGACCCATCCGGTCCTCCATTGCCTGAAGGAACCTGTCGATTTCGTCGCGTGGGCCTTCGACAGTGCATTCGACGGATCCGTCGAGGCAGTTGCGGACCGAACCGGTAACGTCGAACGAACCGGCGAGGCGGCAGGTGGTGAAGCGAAAACCAACTCCCTGGACGTTACCGACGAACTTGACAATACGTTGTTCTTGAGGCGACATAAGAAACCTTTACGTGCGATACGATTAGTTTAGCATATAATCTCGACAGGTCAGATTAAACTATTTCGGCGAGGAATTTGAATATGGCGGACGAGAAATTTACATACAGTCAACTGTTGAAGCAGACCGTAGCAGGCGACGATCTGTCGCGCGAGCAGGCGTACTGGTCGTTTACACAGATCATGGGCGGACAATGGACCGGCTCGCAGATCGCCGGGCTGCTGATCGCACTGGCCGCCAAGGGCGAAACCGTTGACGAGATCACCGCCGCGGCCCAGGCCATGCGGGACCATGCAGTGAAGATAGACACCGCCGGTCTGGACGTGATAGACACCTGCGGGACAGGCGGAACGGGCCTCAAGACGTTTAATATCTCCACGGCCGCCGCGATGGTGCTGGCCGGCGCGGGGGCGAAAGTCGCAAAACACGGGAATCGCACAAACACTCGCTCCAGCGGATCGGCCGACGTGCTGGAGACCCTCGGAGTGAATCTCGACGCCAGCGGCGATACCGTTGAAGAAAGCCTCAAACAGGCCGGGGTCTGCTTCTGCTACGCCAGACTCTGTCATCCTGCGATGAAGCATGCCGGACCGGTTCGACGGGAACTCGGCGTGCGGACCATCTTCAATGTGCTCGGTCCGCTGACCAATCCCGCCGGAGCCAAACGCCAGCTCATGGGCGTTTTCAGCGATTCGCTGACAGAACCGATCGCCAACGTTCTGGCGAATCTCGGCGCGCAGCGCGTAATGGTGGTCCACGCAGCAGACGGGCTGGACGAAATATCGATCACGAGCGAAACGCGAATCTCGCAGTTCGACGGAGACCAGGTCACAACGAGCACAATAACGCCCGAACAGTTCGGGATGGCGCGAGCGAGCATCGACGATCTGCTTGTCGACTCGCCGCAGGCCTCGGCTGACGTGATCCGTGCGGTCCTCGGCGGAGCCGCCGGTCCGGCTCGCGATATCGTTTTACTGAACGCAGCGGCCGGTTTGTTCGTCGCCGGAAAGGCCGACGACATGCAGGCGGGATTGACACTTGCCGCCGAGTCGATCGATTCGGGAGCGGCGGCCGGGGCGCTGGAAAAACTCATCACCGCAACCGCGGAAGGTTCGCCTGAATGATCGAGCGAATTGAAAATCTGAAAAAGCGATTCGCTGATCGTTACCGGCGCGCTCCCGCAGGAGCCGCAAGTGCGCCGGGGCGCGTGAATCTTATCGGCGAACATACCGATTACAACGACGGATTCGTCCTGCCTATCGCCATCGACAGATGCACGCTTGCGGCTTTTGCCCCTGCTGACGGGCGGAGGATCAATCTCGCCTCGATGCAGCAGGAAGGCTCCGACGCCGGCTTCGATCTGGATGCGACAATCGAAAAAGGCTCGCCCAAGTGGGCCAACTATCCCAAAGGCGTAGCGGCCGGGCTGGCGGACGCCGGCGTTGAGCTTGTCGCAATGGACATACTCTTCGACAGCGACGTTCCGATTGGCGGCGGGTTGTCGTCGTCGGCGTCTCTGGAAGTATCGGCCGCCCTGGCGATGCTGTCCGCCGCCGGAAGCGAAATCGACGACTATAGACTCGCACAGATTTGCCAGAAAGCCGAGCACGAATTCGCCGGAACGCCGTGCGGGATCATGGACCAGGCCATAAGCGTTATGGGACAACCGGGCCGGGCGCTGCTGCTGGACTGTCGCGACGGCGGAGCCAGACAGATACCGTTCGACAATCCCGAGCTTGTGGTCCTCGTGGCCGATACGAAAGTGAAACACGACCTGACCGACGGCGGATACGCCGCCAGGCGTGATCAGTGCTACAGCGCTGCGGCGAAACTCGGCGTGAAGATGCTTCGCGACGCCGATGCCGACATGGTCTCGGCCGCCGCCGACAAACTGACCGACAAGGAGCTGACCCGCGCTCGTCACGTGGTTTCAGAGATCGATCGCACGCTGGGTGCGGTCTCGGCGATGGAGGCCGGCGACTATGCGGCGTTCGGAAAACTGATGTACGCCTCGCATGCGTCCCTGCGCGACGACTACGAAGTAAGCTGCCGGGAACTCGATGCGATAGTCGATCATGCCGCCGAGTTGCAGGGCGTTTATGGCGCCAGGATGACAGGCGGCGGATTCGGCGGTTGCGCGATTGTTCTGGCCCAGGCCGACCGCGGCGACGATATCGCCGCGGCG
>CAYMSH010000356.1:0-6718 GCA_964392945.1 uncultured Planctomycetaceae bacterium
TTAATCTAAATCTTAATCTTAATCTTAATCTTAATCTTAATCTTAATCTTAGTCTTAATATTAATCTTACTTTTACTCGTACTCTTATTATCACTCTTAATCTAACTCTACATCTACTAGTACCTCTAAATCTAACTCTAAATCAGCAACAGGATCAGAACGACGGCTCCGATTGTAACCGCGAAAGTGCGCAGATGGCTCTTTTCGGCGGCCCGCGCGTAATCGAGTCCGAAGGCGCTGGAGCCGGTTACTGCGGCGCTCAGGCCTTTGGGCAGCACGAATTCCGGGGACTCCAGTACGAACCGAACGTGCTTGACGATTCTCGCCGATCTGGACGTGATGAAATTGGCCGGGATGTTTATCTTGATCAGGGCGGCCTGTCCGCTGGCTGTTTGGGCTGTTATGTACGGGTTGCTCTGGGGGGGGAACGGCACGTCGCCAGGTGATCGGATGCTGACGCCGTCGAGGTCTTCGGGGCCTCGGAGCTCGTCAGACGTCTGGCCCATACGCCGGGCCAGACGCTCGATAGCGTCGAAGTCTTTGGAATCCAGCGGTCTGCTGGTGCGTTTGAAAACCACTACGGCTTCCGAGAGTCCCACGGTATGGCCGAAATGGGTTGTCAGCTTGGTCACGGCCATGCGCGTCGGCGTGTCGGCTGGCAGGAACGATGTGGGCTCCTTGCGTGCATCGCTTTCATCAGGCTCCAGTACAATCGCCAATGCGAGCGCAAGAAGCCATGCGGCGAGTACGACCCAACGGAATTTTGTAATGAACTCGCCTATCGGTTTGCTCCGGTCTGGTCCGCGATCCCACCTGATTCAGGACAGAAGTTAGCGATTTTTGGCCCGTCGAGCAAGCGTGCTTCCGGGATAAAAGTGATTAGTGCTTCCGATATTGCCTGTTTGAGGTATTACATCTTGACCTTTAAGCCGTTTTCTTTCCATGTCTTGACCAGTGCCGAGAACTCCTTGAGCAGGATTTGCGTCTGGTTGGCGGCCTCCTGGAGACTGTTGTAGAGCTTCGGGTCGTTCATCAGTTTGCCGACGGTTCCGTCGCCTTTTTCGAGTTTCAGAGCGATTCGGTTAACCGTCCCCAGCAGCACTGAAATCTTTTCGGCGTCTTCTATGAGCTTGACGGTCAGTTGATCGATGCGTTTGGTTACTTTGTCGGCCGAGCCGGAGACTTTTGTGAACGACTTGCGGGTCTCGTCGGCGAATGCTTTCATCGCATCCATCGCTTTGTCGGCTTTGTCGGCGGCCGTAGCGAGATTCTGCAGCGAAGTTTTGATATTCTCCTGGTTTTCGACGTCTCCGAATACCTTCGAGAGGCCCTTCAATGTGGTGTTCAGGTTGCCAAGCGTCGCGGCCAGGCCCTGGCCTGGACCAGATTCGGCGGGATTCGTACTGGGTTTGGTAGTCGCCTGTGCAGTCTGGGGCGCTATCAAGCTGTTAAGATTCTCGGTAAGCGTCGCCAGACCCTTCAACGCCGGCGCCAGACCTTTCAACGCCGGAGCTAGTTCGTCTGGAAGTATGCTTGCTACTTTGGCGCGGCCGACAATGGTATCGACGCTGGTTTTTGACAGACTCGGCGCCTTTCCGGCCGGCAAGTCGCCTTCTACGGCAAACTCCAGCCAGGGGCGGCCCACAATCGCCTGCTTGGTGACCCAGAGCACGGTGTTGCTCGGCAGCGTTATTTCCGAATCGACGAGCACCGTGAGCGTCACCCCGCTGTAGGGATCGTCGGGATTCGTGAACGAGACCTCCGAGACTGTCGCAACGTTTTTGCCGGCGATGTTTATCTTGTCGCCGACTTCGACCTGGCTCCTGGCCTGCATGCGAACTTTCACCTGGTATCCGCTTGTCAGCAGCGTCGGCAGGCCGGTGAACAGGATGATCATCCATCCCAGCAGCACCATCGCGACAATAACCGTTAGACCGACCATCATGTTCTTCGCGTGATCTGTCATTCGATTGTCTCCCTGTCGGAGGCGGTGAATTGCTCGGTTTGCAGTTCGGCCAGCTCGGCTTCGCTGGCTTGTCCGTCTATGAATCTCATTACGGTCTCGTCGTCAATATCGTCCAGCCCGTCAGGCGTCGTATCGACAATGAAGCTGCCTTCGTTCAGCATTACGATCCTGTCGCCGACCTTCCTGGCCGACGCCATGTCGTGGGTTACTACTATAGCAGTTGTGCCCAGTGCATGCTGCAGCTTTATTATCAGTTCGTTTATCAGATCGGCCCGGATCGGGTCCAGGCCCGTCGTCGGCTCGTCGTATAGGATTACTTCAGGGCTCATGGCTATGGCCCGCGCAAGCGCCACGCGTTTTTTCTGGCCGCCTGAGAGTTCCTCGGGATACTGCCCCTGTAGCCCGTTGAGCCCGACAAGCGACAGTACGCTGCGGCATTTTTCGGTTCGTTCGGACCGGGTTCCGATCCCGTGTTCGTCCAGCGGGAAGCAGACGTTCTGCTCGACTGTCATCGAATCAAACAGCGCTGCTCCCTGAAACAGGAACCCGATATGCGCTCGAACCCTGCTCAGCTTGCGTTCCGGCATCGCCGAAACTTCGTAATGGCGGAAGAAGACCTGTCCCCGATCGGGTTTGAGCAGTCCTACGATATGTCTCAGCAGTACGCTCTTTCCGCATCCGGACGGGCCGATGATAACAGTGGTCTCATGCGGCGTTATGTCCAGATCGACCCCGCAGAGTACGGGATGCGAGCCGAACGTCTTGTGGACGTTTCGCAGTCGAATAATTGGTTCGGTCTGCACCATTGTCGCCAACCGTTTGTCGCTACTGGTCTTCCAGGATCAGCATCATCGCTATTTCATCGCATGCTTCGGACTTGGGGCACCCCAGGCACTCGCGCCAGACCTTATCCGGCAACGAGTGGCGATCGATCACTTCAAACCCCTGTCGCTCGAAGAACGCCTGTTCGTACGTCAGCGTGAAAAGTCTTTTGACCCCCATTCGAACCGCGTCGTGTATCGCGGCTTTCAGGAGGCTGCCGCCGATTCCCTGGCCTACGGAGTCCGGATTGACGGCTACGGATTTGACTTCCGCCAGATCGGACCAGAATATGTCTACTGCAACGCAGCCAAGCACGCGATTGTCCTCGTCGCAGGCGACCTGGAATTCCCGCAGCGCATCGTAGATGCTCTCCATGCTCTTGTGCATCATCAGTCCGCGCTCGGCGTAATGGTTAATCAGCGAACAGATTCCTTCTGCGTCGTCGGTATGTGCGTAGCGCAGCATCATATGTGATATTCTATATCCGCCCGGCGCCGGAGCGCCTGAAAAAAACGAATACTCGCGAGATTATTCCGCGCACGCGTCGCGGACCTTGGCGAAGGCGTTCATGGCCTTGTCGATGTCTTCAGTGCTGTGGGCTGCGGAAATTTGCACGCGAATGCGGGCTTGCCCCTTCGGCACTACAGGATAGCTGAATCCTATCACGTATATTCCTTCTTCAAGCATCATCGAGGCCATCTTTGTGGCCAGTGCGGCATCGCCCAGCATTATCGGTACGATGGGATGATCACCCTGGGGGATATCGAAGCCGCGATCGACCATGCCGGATCGGAAGTGCTTCGTGTTGGCCTCCAGGCGATCGCGAAGTTCCGTTGATTCGGTCAGTATATCGAGCACCGCGAGGCTGGCGGCCGCTATCGGCGGAGCCAGCGTGTTGGAAAACAGGTACGGTCTGCTTCTCTGGCGGAGCATGTCGATTATCTCGCGCCGTCCGGAGGTGAATCCGCCGGAAGCTCCGCCGAGAGCCTTGCCAAGCGTGCTGGTGATCACATCGACGCGATCCATAACGCCTCGATACTCGTGCGTGCCGCGCCCCGTGGCGCCGATGAAGCCTGTCGAGTGGGAGTCGTCGACCATGACCGCGGCGTCGTACTTGTCGGCCAGGTCGCAAATCGCCGTCAGGTTGGCGATTGTGCCGTCCATCGAAAACACGCCGTCAGTGGCGATCATTCTCATCCTGGCGTCTGAAGACTCCTTGAGTTTGGCCTCCAGATCATCCATGTCGCTGGTTGCGTATCTGAATCTGCGGGCTTTGCACAGACGCACGCCGTCTATGATGCTCGCGTGATTCAGTGCGTCTGAGATTATCGCGTCGTCTGGACCAAGGAGCGTTTCGAAAAGTCCGCCGTTGGCGTCGAAACACGAACTGTAGAGGATGGTGTCCTCCATGCCGAGGAATTCGGCGAGCCTGGCCTCGAGTTGTTTGTGCAGTTCCTGGGTGCCGCATATGAACCGAACGCTTGAGAGCCCGTATCCCCATTTGTCGTAGCTGGCTCGCGCCGCTTCGATAACTCGCGAATCGCCGGCCAGGCCCAGGTAGTTGTTGGCGCAGAAGTTCAGCACTTCCTGGCCGCCGGCGACGGCTACGTTTGCGCCCTGGGGGGTCGTCAGTATGCGTTCTTCCTTGTACAGACCGCCTTGCCGGATCTCGTCGAGGGCTGCCGTGATCACTGTTTTCATCGAATCAAACATGTTTCTTTCCTTTGTAAACCGTTGGCGACGCTATCTGTCGGACCATTTGAGCACTATTTTACCCGACTGCCCGGAACGCATGACCTCGAAGCCTTCGGCGAAGTCGGTGTAGTCGAACTGGTGGGTGATTATCGGGTTGAGATCCAGGCCGTTCTGCAGCATGGCCGTCATTTTGTACCATGTTTCGTACATCTCGCGGCCGTATATGCCTTTGATCGTGAGGCTGTTGAAGACCACTGTGTCCCAGTTGATTTCGGTCCTCGGCAGGATGCCGAGCATGGCGACTTTGCCGCCGTGACACATATTGGCCAGGAGTTCCTCAAACGCACTCGGTACGCCTGACATCTCCATGCCGACGTCGAAGCCCTCCTTCATGCCGAGTTGCTCTTGAGCGTCGGCGACAGAACTCTTGCTTGCGTCCAGCGCGATTGTAACGCCTACTTTCTTCGCCAGATCCAGCCGGTAGGGGTTAACGTCGGTTATCACGATGTGCCTGGCGCCGGCGTGTCGTGCGATGGCGGCGGCCATTATGCCGATCGGCCCGGCGCCGGTGATCAGGACATCTTCTCCCAGCACGTCGAAGCTCAACGCCGTGTGCGTTGCGTTGCCCAGCGGATCAAAGCAGCTTATGATTTCCAGCGGGATATTCGGGTCCGCCGGCCAGACGTTTGTCACCGGTATGCACAGGTATTCAGCGAACGCCCCGGGTCGATTAACGCCGACTCCGCTGGTGTTGGGGCAGAGGTGCCGCCGCCCGGCCAGGCAGTTGCGGCATCGCCCGCAGACAAGGTGTCCTTCACCGCTGACAAGATCGCCGACGCTGTAGTCGTGTACGTTTTCGCCGAACCGTTCGACAACACCGACGAATTCGTGCCCGACGTGCATCGGGACCGGGATAGTCTTCTGGGCCCACTCGTCCCAGTTCCAGATATGCACGTCAGTACCGCAGATGCTGGTCCGCAGGATCCTGATCAGCACGTCGTTAATCCCGACGTCGGGAACCGGCACATCCTGAAGCTCAAGACCCACTTCCGGACGGGCTTTAACCAACGCTTTCATCATTTTCATGGGATATCTCCTGCACGACGGTATTACAAGTCATCTTATCAGCGATGCAGCGATCTGCAAGTTGCTGTTGAAACTCTATGCCGGCTGCAAGATTGATTTGACGGGCCGCGACAAAAAATTTTGCATTGGCGAACAAGCGAGTTGTGGATATATACTAGTGTTCAATGTCGGAATTGCAATATCCAACAAGGGTTGTTGTCCATGAGACTGCACAAGGGGCTACCGAGTACGTTGCGGATGTAGTGCGCGAAATTATTTGCCAATCCGTCGCAGACAGCGGCTCGTGTTCGATCGCGCTGGCTGGCGGCACCACTCCGCACGCCCTGTACAAGGAGTTGGCTCAAGACGGCGTGAGCAGCCGGGAACCTTGGCAGGAGGTCGATGTATTCTTCGGCGACGAGCGGGATGTTCCTCACGATCACGTCGAGAGCAACTTCCACATGGCCCAGCGAGCACTGCTGGATCATGTTCCCGTAAGTCCCGGCAGAGTTCATCCAATGCCCGCCGACGGCGACGAGTTGGACGCCGCCGCCGAAAGGTACGAACAGATCATACGCGACAGAGTCCCGGCGGGAGTAGACGGGATTCCCAGCTTCAATCTGATCCTCCTGGGAATGGGCGGAGACGGACACACCGCCAGCCTCTTTCCCTTCACAGAGGCTCTTTCGGAGACCGAAAGACTGATTGTTTCGCACTTTGTTCCCGTTCTGGGCAGAAGGCGAATGACGTTCACGTTCCCACTGATAAACGCGGCTCAGAACGTGGTGTCTCTGGTTACCGGACCCGATAAGGCCCAGGCCATTTCGATAGTCATGGGGGCCGACCAGCAGGCGCGTGAGAATCTTCCGTTTTCGATGATCCGTCCGGCTAATGGAGAGTTCTGCCTGGCGATGGACGCCAGCGCCTCTCGCCTGATGGACCAGTCGATTTGACGCTGGCGGAGTTTATCCGTCGGCGTTTTCACGTCGCATCGCCAAAGCCCCTGTAGGACACGCCTCTACGCAGCGTGATGCGGATTTCTGCAGGGCCTGGGATATGTTCCGGTCCAGCGATCCTCCGACCTGCACGCCGAAACCTCTTCCGACGAACGATAGTGCGAACTGTTCGCCTTCCTGCTCGCTGATCCGCACGCACAGACCGCAGCAGATG
>CAYMSH010000357.1:0-6711 GCA_964392945.1 uncultured Planctomycetaceae bacterium
CACGCCGCCCGGCTAAGGCCTGCGTGACCGCAGGCCCTGTCGGCCTTTCAGGCCTGAACCGAACGGCACGGTAAAATGGCTAAACTGAACAACAAGGAGTGTCCAATAATCAAGTAACCCCAACGGCTGAAGGCAACGGCTTGGTTCGTTGCCTTTGACGTTGCCGTTCACTTGGATATTGGACATTCCTTGTTGGATATTGGATATTGTTCCGTATATGAGCAATTGGGATTACATGTTCGACGGGCGCATGGAAGTTGTCGGGACTCTCGACGACGAGCAACTGGCCAAGGTTCCCGGTAAACGCGGAGTGGTCCTGCTGGCCGCCGGCGATGCGCCGATCCAACTGATAACCGCCGCCAATATCCGACAACGCGTAAAGACCCGACTCGACGAACCGCCGGACGATCAACTCAAGAAATCCGCCGACCTGCGCAAGATCACCACGAGCATTTCATGGAAACTCAGCGCCGGGGCCTTCGAGGCCGATCTGTGCCTGCTGGAAATCGCACGGGCCCTCTGGCCGGAGAAATACGCAGATCAGCTGCACTGGAAACCGCCGTGGTTCGTGCATCTGAACCCGAGCGATAGATACCCGCGTTTCTGGCGGTCCAGATCCCTGCCAGGCGGGGCGGTCCAATCGTTCGGGCCGTTCATCAAGGGCTCTGACGCCGAAGGGTTCGTGATCGCACTGAGCGATGCGTTTTACCTGTGCAGGGATTATCGCTGCCTGGCCAATGCTCCCCATGCGCAACGATGCTCCTACGGCCAGATGAACCGCTGCCTGCCGCTGTGCGACGGGACAGTCGATCTGGATCGTTACCTGCTTGCGATCGACGAGGCCGCCGAGTTCGCCTCGGGGCGCCGAGACGTGCTGGCCGACAAACTCCGGGCCGAGATGACCCAGGCCGCCGGCGAACTGGCGTTCGAACAGGCCGCGGCGATAAAGGTCCGCCTCAAACGCCTCGACGAATTCGAGAAGCCAGCATTTAAATATGTCAGGCCCGTAGAGCAGTTCAAGTTCTTAGCCGTCCAGCCCGGAGCCGGGAAACGCCGCGTGCGAATCTTTGCGATAAACGGCGGATCGATCCCGGCCGCCGCGAGCCTGAGATACCCGTTCGTTATCAACCCCGACGACGCGCCGGACAAATACGCCGGCACGGAGCTTGACGCCGTCATAAACCAGATGAGGACGATCGCCGGATCCGAGCCGCGGACCGACGACGCTTCGGCGTTGCGAATGGGGCTGATCTCCAGGTACCTCTTTTCCGGACCGAAGCGAAGAGGACTGATCGTAAGATGGTTCGACTCGATGGCGCCGGGCTGGCTCGCAGCGAGAATAAAGGTAGTAGCCGAAGACCTGAACCTCTCGACAGTTGTTCGAACCAAACCCAAGCCCAAGCAGGCTCCAAAAGAATCGTCGAAGGAATCGTAGGCGTCGTCGCGAACTGACGGTTCGCTGTTGGATTCATCACTCGCTAATCGAATTGCTCCAACGTCGCATCAAACAGCCTGTGGTGTGGCGCAATGATGAGTCGTGGCGTATGTCACAATCGGCCCAGGTGTGACATACCGCGTCAGTTCAGGCAAAACGACGACTCGCCGAAACACACGCGCTGGCGCACAGTCCTAACACTCGTTACTGGAAAAGCTTGTATGGCCCAATCCGGCGTGGACCTGCATAGCCGGATAACAGGCGCCGCTTTTCCAGAGCAGTGTCACACCCCGGCGAACCTGTGAACCAATTGTGACACCCGGTATGAGAATCTCTGATTTGGAGTCCTCTCGCTGACAGGCGGGTTTGAGATCCGACAGCCGGCGGCGAATGCCGAGCGGTGGACGCCGATCAGGGTTCGGCGCCGCGTCGATAGTTGTCGATATTTGACTCGGCTTGGGCCAACTACATTCAACTCTGTATTGTTGCCGGCGATCGGGCCGATATAATAGCGTCAGCTGAAGGTGGGCAATAGAGTGTCGAAAACTGGAAACCCAGGACCTACGCTGCGCCAGCGTCTGCCGCATCGTCCCAAGCGGTACTGGCGATACGTTTCTCCGCATCGACGCGGGGTGACGCTGCTCTTACTTGCGCTGCTGCTGACGGCGATCTACGGGTACTGGTACCTGACAAACGACTCGCGGATCCGCCGCCAGGCTAGAAGGTATCTCAAGGATATCACCGGTGCGCAGGTCAGTATCGATTACGCCAGCTTCAGCCTGTTCGGAGACATTCGCCTGGACGGAGTTCAGCTCAGAGTTCCAGGCAATCGCGGCATCAAACCGTTCTTCAGCGCCAAGAGCGTTATCCTCAAGCACAGCCCCTGGTCGGTCTTCTTCGGCGGAACCATCAAGCCCACTGAAGTGATCTCGCTGGACGCGATGGTCGTTGACACCCCCAAGACGCGAGCCTTCTTAAACGCCCGGTCTCCCAGCCGCCCGGGCCGGATCGGACCGATGGACCTGCCGGTGATCCGAGTAGACTCCTGCCGGTTCCAACGCACTACGGTTACCGACGGATTGATGCGAGAGGAAGACGAACTCAAGCTCGAAGTCGATATGACCCCGCTGGATAAAGTCGCCTACAATATCTCCATAAAGCATCGCGAAGAAGAGGTTATTGTCCAGGAATACAACATCCAGCTGCAGTTGTCTCCAGAGGTCAAGTGGACGATACTCTCCGGTGAAGGGGACCTCGTGGCGGCTACTGATATCCTGCTTCCGGAATATCGCCAGTGGCTCGACGCTTACCAGATCAAGGGTCGCCACAGCTTCGAGGGGAAGGTTATCGTCTCGAAGAACGCGATGAAAGGCGACTTGCCGCTCCAGCTCAAGGAAGTTGCGTTCAGGCTGCCCAATGCCCAGGGCGGACTGTCGTTGACGGATGTTTTTGGAACGTTAATCTTCACGCCCCCTGACAAAACTCGCACTGACGAACTCAAGAACGGGCGGATCCAACTTAAGGATTTCACAGGTAAGCTCGCCGAGGCCGGCGGAGCGGAGGTCAAACTCTCGGGCCAGTACCTGGGATACAGTGCCGATTCACCGTTCAGCGTGAAACTCGAAATCGACAAAATGACGATCCCCAAAGACAGCCCTAACCCGGCGTTGAGCAAGATACTCAAGCGAATTCATCGGGAGTACAGCCCCGTCGGCACGGCCAGGATGATAGTCAGCATAGGCAGGGCTTCCGGCGGCCAGGAGGTGTCGGTTGACGGGACGGTCTGGCCTCTTGGGATGTCGGCCACGCATCGCTGGGTTCCGTATCGGGTCGATAATCTTACAGGCCAGCTTCACTTCGACACCAAACAGGTGATCCTGAAAGATGTCAAGTGCCAGCGCCAGGGCGGGAACTTCACAGTCAACGCCGAGGCGCCGTTGCATCCGAATCCGAAAACGGGTAAATGGGACTGGTCAGCGAGAATCGACGTTGATTCGGCGTCGTTGACCCCGGAACTGCAAGAGGCTCTTCCCAAGAGGGCGTTTGTCGGAAAGGCCTATCCGCTTCGTAATATCAAGGGCTCGGTTTATGCTCGCGACGGGCGCATATGGGTCGATCAGGACCGCCCGCTGAGGACCAGGGGCCCCAAGAAAATGCGTTGCAACGCGCTGTACGGACAAGTCCTGTGGGACAAGACCGGAGCCAAGGTCGACGTCTATGCCGAGGCCGATGACGTTCCGATCGACCGTGATCTGATCGATACGCTCAGCCAGGCCGGAAGAGACGCCGTGGGACTCCTGGGCATGGGCGCCGACGGGACGATCAAAGAGCTGTCCGTGGAACTGCACGAAACGCCCGGTGAAGAATTCCAATATGAAGTGACTGCGGTCATGGACGCACTCGATAAGGTAAGCGTCAACTACAAGGGGTTCCCGTACCGCATTACCAATATCTCCGGCGGCGTGAAAATCGATCAGGACGATATCACCCTGAACCGAATTACCGGGCTACACAAGGATACTCCCGTGTCGCTGCAGGGAAAGCTGTATCCCGGGCGCGACAAACTCGGCGTTGCGCTGGAAGTAGGGGCCCGGGGCCTCGCTATTGACAAGGAGCTTTACCAGGCCCTGCCGCCGGAGATCAAAGGGATATGGGATTCTCTGGCGCCGTCGGGACACGCCGACGTAACGCTGGCGCTGAACCAGAATATCCCGAAGTCCAGCGAGCCGGAGTACCATCTGGAAATCAGTCCAAGGTCCATGAGCGTGACATATGACGGGTTCCCATACCGATTCGACGGAATCACCGGCCTGGTCATAGCCGAGCCCAAAGCGATCAAACTTCGAAAGCTGAGATGCGAGCGCGGCCATCAGCTCGACGGCGAGATACTCGATAACGGCCGGACGCTGAAGCTGAAGATCAACGCATCCCGGCTGCCTGTCGATAAGAAACTGCTGGCCGCGCTGCCGGACGAATTCGACGCCGCAATGAAGACCGTCAAACCCGGAGCGATTCTGGACCTGGATATCAAGGACCTCACGATCGTTCGCGGATCGAGCGATTCGCCTGCGAGCAGACCGGCTGGCGCCACTGTATCCGGCACGGCGAAACCCGCCACGCAGCCAGGCAAGAAGGGCTCCCTGGCCGTCAAGAGTTGGCAGGCCAAAGGCGATCTCAGGCTGCACGACACGATAGTCGATGTGGCGTTCGGGCCGAAGAAACTCAACGGGACGCTTAGCGGTTCGATCGGATCCGATCGGCATGGGTTGTCGATGAACGTCAGAGCCAACCTTCAGAGGATTAAGGTCTCCGGCCACGAGATAACCGCGGTTAAGGGCACCGTGACAAAAAGATCGGGCAGTCCGCTTGTCAGAGTTGCAGATCTCCAGGCCCGAGTACACGGCGGCCGCCTGGCCGGGCGCGAAGTCATGATCCGCCTGGGCGACAAGCCGAAATACGCCTTCAGCCTGTTCTACGAGGATGTCAGCCTGGGCGATCTCGTTAACGCCACAGTGAGCGATCCCAAGAAACGAAGCGGCGTAAGAGGGCGGCTCGAGGGTAAGATATCAATGGAGGCCGTCGCCGGAGACCCCAAGTCCCGACGAGCGGCGGGGACCGTTGTAATATCCAAGGGCAAACTGTACAAGATGCCTATTATGCTGGGACTTATGCACGTGCTGTACCTTTCGCTGCCCGGCGATTCGGCGTTCACCGACGGACACCTGAAGTACATAGTCCAGGGCGACAAGATGATCATCGAGGAGATATTCCTGACCGGATCGGCGCTTTCGCTGGTCGGATCGGGGCGGATATCGCTGGCCAGCGAGGAGTTGGACCTGACGTTCCTGACCGGTCCGCCGGGACGCATGCCAAGGATAGCGGTCATCAGGAACGCATCGAAAGTGCTCAACGCGATATTCAAGCAACTACTGGTGATCCGAATAACCGGCACGCTTTCCAAGCCGATCAAGAAAGCACTTCCGCTTCGAAGTCTCGATGCGATCATGAAGGAACTCCTCAGCCCCGGACGGGCCAGGAAATAGCTAACCTGTCGCTATAACAGCGATTGCAATATAGTTTCACCGATTTACAAAACCATTGATTGGAGTAGAGATGGCCGAAGTGAAAGTAGGTATTATTGGGGGAAGCGGACTTGGCGACGCCCTCTGTGGGGATATCGAGGGCGTAAGCACGGATGTCGAAACGCCGTTCGGCCAGCCATCGGATTCGATTATCGAGACCGCTTGGGGAGACACCCAGGTGGCCGTGCTGAACCGACACGGACCCGGGCACCTGATCAATCCGTCAGTCGTGAACTTCCGGGCCAACATCTACGCACTGAAGGCTGTGGGATGCACTCACGTGATCGCCTCGGGCGCCGTCGGGAGCCTCAGGGAGGAGATAAAACCCAAAGATCTAGTGATCCCAGATCAAGTTATAGACAAGACTTACAGGCGAATCGGTACGTTCTTTGACGATTTCCTGGCCGCTCACATCGAGTTGGCCTCGCCGTTCTGCCAGGTGCTCCGAAAGCACCTGATTTCGTGCGGCGCCGAAGTAAGCGCCGATTTGCACGAAAGCGGTACGTATGTCTGCATGGAAGGGCCGGCGTTTTCTACTCGGGCCGAAAGCGAGATGCATCGAGCCTGGGGCGGCGATCTGATCGGAATGACAGTGATGCCTGAGGCCAAATTGGCCAGAGAGGCCGAGATGGCGTACGCAATGGTATGCCTGCCAAGCGATTACGACTGCTGGCGACCGGTTGGCGATGACCTGGACAAACACGAACTGCTCAAGGAGATCATCGAAAACCTGAACGAAGCTACCGCAAACGCAATTGAGTTAATCAAGTTGGCGGTAGCCGGTTTCTCCCAGATCGCCGACACTCCCAGCGCGGCTCATTCGGCGATGGAGTTGGCGATATGGTCTGATCGGGATTCGATCGCACCGGCGGCCAGGGAGCATTACGGGGTGCTTGTCGAGAAGTACCTGTAGACTCCGGCCGGGCGGCTCCAATCGTGGTCGGTTCGGCACGGTTGGCGAAAATTCAGAAAAAAATAAGAAAAGCACGGAAATTTTTCTTTGACAGACGCTTCGGGCTAGTTATAGTGGTCCGTCTATCTATGGACCGCGGTGGTCGTATACCCTCAACCAGCAGTTGACTTTTCGGTCACCTGCATGCTGTGTGCAGTTGTCGGGGTGCTACTTTTCACCACGGCGCCGACGCTGCTGTAGCTCAGTGGTAGAGCGCGTCCTTGGTAAGGACGAAGTCATGA
>CAYMSH010000358.1:0-3501 GCA_964392945.1 uncultured Planctomycetaceae bacterium
GGGCTTCGATCATGTATGGGATCTTCAGCGTGCCCGCGTATCCGATAGATTGCTGGCCGCAGTCGCCGATCCGACTCGCTGCCCATCCCACAAATGGCGCGGCGTGCGCACGGCGCCGAAAGGAGTGCGCCCGTGAGCAATCACCCTATTTCGTGTCAATATGCTGGAAGGACCCTACGATGAAATCGCTTTCATTTCTCACGATAGTCAGCTTACTGTTCGTCATAAGCCCGATTGGGGCCGAAACCGTAACTGTGAGACCGGGGAAGTCTTTGCAGGAAGCCGCCGACAAACTCAAGCCCGGCGATACTCTGCTGCTTGCCGATGGGACCTATTACCAGAGTTTCAAACTCGCCAGGAGCGGAACGGCGGATGAGCCCATTGCTATCAAAGCCGCCTCGCCGGGTAAGGCGACTATCTCCGGGGCGATGGAAAAAACTCCGAGGTTCGAGAAGGTCAAAGGCGATATCTACAAGGCGCCGTGGGCCGCAAGGAACTGGCGTGGCGCCGGGACCGGGCGGGCCTGGGTGATCGCGGCCGATCGGTGCCTGTACAATTTCAAGAACGCCGGCGAACTGAAGAGCATGCGAAAGACTCCGCTCGAAGGTTTCTATTATTCTCGCCAGGACCAGGAGATGCACATCCGCCTGCTGGACGGGGCCGATCCCAACACCGCCGGCGTCGAAATCAGCCGCCCCGATGCTCGCGTGCTGCTGGACATCGCCGGTCAGCAGCATATCGTCATCGAAGGTCTGCGTTTTCGCGCTGCGCCTGAGTCGGCGATCCGGCTGGGTCCTTCGCACCAGGCCGAGCCCTGCAGGAACATCGCGATTCGAGACTGCAGTTTCTTCGGCTTCTACCGGGCGATAGCCGGACGGCGAGCGCGGAAAGCCAAGAAGGAGTTCGCCCCGTCGGACATCACGATCGAGCATTGCCAGTTCAGCAACTATCCGGCGTACGAATGGGTGCGTTACGGCCAGCTCGCCGGCGCCGACACGTGGAAGGCTATGTACTCCAGCGTCATGGGCGGGACCGGAGTCTTCTCCGGCGGGCTGGCGCGGCGATGGAAAGTAACCGGATGCTACATCCACAACTGCTACGACGGGATCGGGGTGGCCGCCACGGTCTCCAAAGACCCGGCGTTGGCCAACGAGTACTCATACAATCTGTTTCACAACTGCCCGGACGATTCCATCGAGTTCGACACAATGCAGTACGCCGGCGTGCGGGCGCATCACAATGTGTTCCTCGACGGATTCTGCATGCTGGGCCTCTCGCCGGTGCATGGCGGCGGGGTCACTGTCGAGAATAACATCGTATACGTCTCGCCGGAATACGGGTTGACCTGGGGCGTGATCTTCAAGTTTTCCAATCCGTGGAAACCGCGCCCGACTACCGGCATGACGATACGGAACAACAGTTTCGTGCACACCAAGTGCGGCGTTCAGTGGGGCGCCAACAACAGTCACAAGCCGTATTTCAAGGACAACATCGTCGCGAACAACATTATCTACGCCCGAGACTGGAAGAGCTGGGGCGGCCTGCCGGTCAAGTTCGGACTCCAGGTCGATAAGAGCAACTTCTGCTGCGGACCTTCGCTGGCCGCCGGCAAGGATGTGCCCAAAGAGATCCCGTCCAGCAACGATGTCTCTCCGTTCGTTAGACCCGGCACGCAGCGCAAAGACGCCGCGGCGCCAAGCCTGCCGCAACTGGCGGCGAAGGGAAGACTCGGAGCCGAAACGGAACTGACCAGAGTGAACTTCTCGCTCAGCGAGAGTTACCTGCAAGCGGCGATAAAGAAATGCGGACTGGACGCTGCGGAGTACAAAGACGCCTGGAAGAATCTCGGCGCGATCCCGCGCGGAACGAAATGGAAATTCCCTCGCCCCGGCCCGCGATGGTCAGTCGGCGCCGCGGCCCTGTTCCACCCCCCACTGCCGGCGTCGCTCGACCCCTGGCAGGTAGGATTCGCCGAAAAGCCAAGCAGCGCCAAGACCGTAAAGTTCAAACCATGGCGCAAGTCGAAGTGACCCGCGCACCAGGGCTGTCGATCGCATCACCGGACAAGTTCGTTAGCGAGCCGTATGGAGTAACCATATAGGACCATATAAGAAATATCGAATTGAGGAGAATGTCACATGACTGCACATTCAAACATCCAGTCGGTATTGTCGCTCGGGCTGGCAGGTATGCTCCTGCTGGCTTTTGTCAGTGGCGCCGCGCGTGGTGAGGCCAAGGGTCAGGCCGACAAGAACAAGACGGCTGGAATTCTAGCCGCCAAGGTCAAGGCCATGCTCGCTTCGGCAAAGGCGGAATTGGCGGGCCTGGAGGTCCTCCAGCAAACCCGCAGAGGGGGCATGGATCCGGAATCTCTTAACCTGAAACAGGTCTGCGGCCGCAAGATCCTGGAGGCCGAGCTGATATTGGCCGATACGCCAAATCAGAAGATCGTTGCGATCCGCCGGCACGTCGCGTTCTGCCAGGCCGTACTCACAAGGACCAAGGGGCGTCGCCATATCGATGCGGATATTGTTCAAGTCATGATGGCCGAGTATGCGCTAATCGAGGCGAAATACATGCTGGCCGGAGTGTCGGAACGGGGCGGAGAGGCCAATAAGAAGGCGGGCGCCAGGAAAATGCTGGCCGCAGCCGAGAAGGCGGCAAAGGGTCTGGATATCCTTCAGAAAACCCGCCGAGGGGGCATGGACCCGGAATTCCTTAACCTGAAACAGGTCTGGACCCGCAGGGTCATGGAGGCCGAATTGCTGTTGGCCAATACGCCAGATCAGCGGATCGCTGTGATCCGCCGGTACGTTGCGGTTCGCCAGGCCGAGCTTGTAATGATCGAGCGCCGTAAGGATCTCGATGTGGGTACCGTTCAAATCATGATGGCCCAGTACACGCTAGCCGAGGCGCAATACATGCTGGCCGGGGTTTTGGAACGGAGCGGAGCGGCCGATAAGAAGGCGGCCGCCAAGAAAATGCAGGCCGCAGCAGAGAAGGCGGTAAAGGCTATGGATGCCCCGCAGGAAACCCGCAAAGGGGGCACAGACCCGGGATTCCTTAACCTGAAACAGTTCTGGATCCGCAGGGTCATGGAGGCCGAATTGCTGTTGGCCAATACGCCAGAGCAGCGGATCGTTGTGATCCGCCGGTACGTTGCGGTCTGCAAGAACTATCTTAAGATGATCAAAAGCCGTAATAACCTCGATGCGGGGATTGTTCAAATCAAGATGGCCGAGTACGCGCTCGCCGAGGCGCAGTACATGCTGGCCGAGCAAGAAGCTGTCAAGGCTTCGTCGTGACAGGCCGTCCTGACAAGTCGCGACATGCCAAAGCCCCGATGCTGAAAGTCCCGACGAACATCGGGGTTCATCGGGGTAAACTCCGAGAACTCGCCGCACCTGTCTGCGGCAGACTGGCGCCGAATTACGGCCGCGTATTCATGGCGGCGGGTTGGATTTGAGGCCCGAAGGGCCGACAGGGCTGGCCCAAAGCCCG
>CAYMSH010000358.1:3511-6706 GCA_964392945.1 uncultured Planctomycetaceae bacterium
GTGGGCTTTTGGGCCCTATTGCCGTCCTTAATTTCTGGCGTTAGCCGGGTCCCGTGAGGGCCCGGAAATCTCGCCCTATTTGAAATAGAGCCCCGAAGGGGCGGCAGAAAAGCTGATTGGCCAATATCGCTGTCGATAGCTTCTGTCGCCCGCCGGGGCTCTGTGATATTTGGATCCGTATTCCGGGGCCTGCAGGGGCAAGCGAACGTTTAAGCCCTGAGACGCCTCGGCCAAACATGCTTCGCAGTAGAATGCTCGCCAATTGTTCGGGGCTATGGTTTTCTCTTGCCGCCGTCCTATCAACACCTGACAATATCTTGAGCGACATTGGTTATTCTGAGTAACCCGGGAAGCCGAACAACATGAGCAATAAGACAGTCGTTATGATCATAGTGTGTCTCGTTTTGCTCGGACTGGCTACGATCGTAATACCGTCTATTATCAGAGTTCGCGTCACCGGCGGTCCTGATCCCTCCCGCTGGACGATCCACATTATCGATACTGCAATCAGAATGTATCACAATGAACACGATCGATATCCGGGCAAAGATCTTTTCACGGATCTGACCGGCGCCGGGGACGACGACGGCCAACCGGGATACGGATATCGCTTGGAACCCAGAGGCATGGTGTACGGCCCGTGGAACGGCGCCGACAAGTTGGCAAAGAGAGGCGATCCGCCCCATTTTGTAGACGGGTTCGGCAACGAGATCGAGTATCATCTGTTCGAGGACATGCCGGACGACGTAAAGGACTACAATACGCACTCCTCGCCCCCCGGAAAGCCCCCTGTCTACTACAGACGAGACTACATACTCCGTTCAAGAGGCCCCAACGGAAAATGGGACCCGCCCCGCAGCCCCGATTCAGATGACGTCACGAACATGGCGGGCTGGTGAAGCAAACGCGCCTGCGGTCTGCGAGCACATCGATTACTATCGCTCTTCCTTCGTCCTCGGTGGGAGGCTCTTTGCCGTGTTCTCCAGCGCTTTGATGTTGTCTTCCCGCCCTGAGAGCTCCTTGTACTGCCTGCGTCGATCGGCGAATTGATCATACTTGTCCCTGGCCCGGGTCTGTGCATCGGCCATGCTTACGCTGCCGGCGTTGGTCAACACATCACGTTCATTGAACGCCAGAAACTCGTCCAACTTCTCCCGCCAGCTATTCATGAACACCTGCTTGCGACGACGAATCTGGTCTTCGGCGAAGTCCAGCCACATGACCACTATCCGGTTCAGTTCGTCAATCTCGCCGTCTCGCAGATAGTTCTTGGCCACCGTCACGTCGGCTTTGCGGACCTCGCCAGCCTTCCAGTTCGTCAGCCCCATGTTGGGCTGCATGTCGTCGGCCCGGCCGGCGATCAACTCAGCGGCCGTCATACCGGTGGCCGCGAAGTGCAATTTGTTCTGGATCACCTGGAAGAATCTCACCGTCTCATCGCTGGACGGGTCGTAGTCGGCCGCCAATTTGAATATCTCCCGAACTCGCAGGTACATTCGCTTCTCACTGGCGCGAATGTCGCGAATGCGTTCCAGCAGTTCGTCGAAGTAGTCCGGCACGCCCAGTTCCGGATGCGGGGGGTTCTTCAGACGCTCGTCGTCCATGACGAACCCCTTGACTAGATACTCCCGTAAACGCTCGGTAGCCCAGCGCCGAAATTGCACACCGCGCACACCTCGCACCCGATAGCCAACGGCCAGGATCGCGTCTAGGCTATAATGTTCGATCTCCCTTGCCACCTCCCGCTGACCCTCAAGTTGAACTATTCGATAATATCGAATAGTTGCCTCTCGATCCAGTTCGCCATCCTCATAAAGGGCTTTAAGGTGATGATTTATGGTCCCGACCCCAATCTCGTACAACTCCGCCATCAGAGCCTGGGGCAGCCAAATCGTCTCATCCTGGAACCGGCATTCGATTCGCGTCCGGCCGTCCGCAGTTCGATACAGTAAAAACTCCCCACCGGGATTTCCGCCAGCAAGTTGGGTATCTTTTCCGCTCATATCGGATTCTCGACTGTTTTCCTGGCGTCAGGACAATGATCTATTGTACGGTCGGATCAGCACTAATTGTAATGCAGGCATGATGATATACCGAAGACCCTAACAAAGCAAGAACAATGCCAAAACATACTTCAATCCGCTTTGCCCCGCACATGCGTAGCCAGGATTCCTGATATCCGGGCCGCTTTTTCGTCAGGCAGGCTTCGCGGCTCTTTCTTTATCCATTTCGGGAAGGCGGTTTCGTTCAGAACCCAGACATCTGTCGGACGCGGCTGCTCGGTGTACCATCCGGGGTAAATCAGGACTGGTTTGACCTCAATGTCGGGGACTTCGGTTTTGAGGATGTCTCTGATGTGTCTCGATGCGTTTGTCACCTGCTCGATCGGGTTGCGGTCGGGTGTGTGGCCGGCGACTGTTAACGTCTTGCCGTCGTATACGACACGGGCATCCCCTTCCGGCTTGGAATGGGTCTTTGTTTCAATCGCAAAGACGCCGCCGGAGCCTACCAGTACGTGGTCTACGTTGAAACCGTCGCCGATTACATCATCGAGTACGCGGTAGCCGTCGTACTTCAGCTTATCGAGGCATTGGGAGACGATCAGTTCGCCCTGGCGGCCGAGGTAGAGATTGGCCCCGTATTTGAGGGACTTCCATATCCGCCATATCGAGACGACGATCGCAACGAGCGCCAGGATCGAGAATAACACCGGCTGAGGCGGCATCTTTCGCCACCATCTGAGCCACTCGAACCCGGCCAGAACAATGAACGTGAGAATCAGAGATATCCAAGGCATAATCTTGGTTCCGATAACATCATCCAACTCTTCGGCCAGCGATTCTCCGGCCTGGCGGAGGGGTTTGGTCTTCAGGGGTGATTTCTTCTTTTTGCGGTTGGTTGGCATTGGTTTCCCTTTTTGAATAGCAGCTTTGGTTCCCACGTATTAACGGACATATCATACGGGACAACGGCGGCTTTTGCCACAGAGGACACAGAGGTCACAAAGGACGGCAATGCTTTTGATACGGCCACCGGCTGCGGTTGAGGTTTGAGGCCCGAGGGGGCGGCAGAAAAGTCGATTGGCCAATAGTGCTGTCGGAAGCGACTAGAGGCCAACACTCAGCAGCCAGCAAGGTCCGGTTTAGCCATTTTTCCGTGCCGTTCGGTTTAGGCCTGAAAGGCCGACAGGGCCTG
>CAYMSH010000359.1:0-6690 GCA_964392945.1 uncultured Planctomycetaceae bacterium
ACAAGCGCTACAATATTGCTCCGCCCTGCGCTACACAATTACTTCGCCCTTTACAGCTGCGATACCGGCGCGCCGGCATCAGGCGCGTGACAGGTCGTTTACCAGCGTTGTCGTACTTCTTTGGACGCTGCGGGTTGTTTTCTTGTTCTTGATGCGTTTCTTGACGCCCTGATCATGAGAACGCCTGTTGCGATGACAATTGCCGAAACAGCGAATCCCAAGAGATAGTCTGTGAGTACTATCGTTTGTCTGCGGGCGCGAAGTTCGGTCGCGTAGCCCATCTGCAGACACGTTAGCAGCAACACCACAGCAATCGACGTTCCCGCTCCCGATACGAGCACAACGCCCAGATCGCGCGTTGAGTCGGCGAAACGCGAGCAGGCCAGTCCGATCAGCATGGTTGTCGCCATCGGGAAACAAATGATCATTCCGGCGGTTTCAATTCTATGGGAGTTGTAGGCGGCGGCCACGAAAAAAGTCAGACACGCCCAGGTGACGAAAGCGCCGGCCGGCACGTAGAAGAGAATGCTGAATACTCTGCCTACCACATTCGACCTCCTCTGGGGTTGATTACGCTATCCCTGGGCCTGGATCGCCGTGATGGCCACAGTGTTGACTATGTCAGGGACCGTGCAGCCGCGTGACAGGTCGTTTACCGGCTTGTTCAGGCCCTGCATGACCGGGCCGATAGCTATCACGCCGGCGGTTCGCTGCACGGCTTTGTAGGTGTTGTTGCCCGTGTTCAGGTCCGGGAAAATGAACACCGTGGCGCGCCCGGCGACATCGCTGTCGGGCATTTTCGTCTTGCCTACTCTCAGATCGCTGGCCGCATCGTACTGCATCGGTCCGTCGACCTTCATATCCGGAGCCAGCTGGCGAACCTTCTCAGTGGCCTGTCGTACGCGGTCCACATCCTCGCCGGTTCCGGATTCCCCGGACGAATACGACAGCATCGCCACGCGAGCTTCGATCCCGAACATTCCGGCGGTCTGGGCCGAACTCAACGCGATCTGCGCCAATTCGTCGGCAGTGGGGTTCGGATTGATCGCACAGTCGCCGTAGACTACTACGCGGTCCTCGAGGCACATCAGGAATACGCTGGAGGCCAGCTCGCACCCCGGACGCGTCTTGATTATCTGGAACGAGGGTCTAATCGTGTGCGCCGTGGTGTGCGCCGCGCCGGAGACCATTCCGTCGGCCAGGCCCTCCTGCACCATCATCGTGCCGAAGTAGCTCACGTCGGTCATCGTGTCCCGCGCCGCGTCCAGCACGACACCCTTGTGCTTGCGGAGTTCCACGTACTTTGCGGCGAATTCCTCTCGCCATGGCGACGTCATCGGGTCGACAATGTCGGCGCCCTCGATGGAAACGCCGAGTTCCGCCGCCGCTGGGAGTATCTCGGCCTCTATGCCGAGAAGCGTGATGTCGACCACGTCGCGGAGCAACAGTATTTCAGCGGCCTGCAGGATGCGAGGATCGGAGCCTTCGGGAAGGACGATTCGCTTGCGATCTGATCTGGCCCGATGCAGCAGTTCGTATTCGAACATCAAAGGCGTCATGCGGTCCGACTGGGTATGAGTCAGCCGATCGCCCAGTTCGTCCAGTAGCAGGTGCGTTTCGGTAAGGCTCAGGGCGGCCGCGATTTTGAGCTGGTTTTCCGGCTTGAGGACCCCGACTACGCCGGCGGCTTGCATCGCGGCGGTGAAGGTGTCGGTCTCGACAGACAGTATCGGCACACGCCTCTTGCCCAGGCCCTCGAGCAGACGATGGACCTGCGGAACGTGCGGAATGTCGCCGGTAAGAACCAGGCCCGCGACGCGCGGATAAGTAGTCGCCGCATCGGCCAGGATAACGCCTATGGCGATGTCAGCCCGATCGTGGGGGGTGATTATCAGGCAGTTGTTCTCCAGGTGGTCCAGAACATTGGCCAGTCCCATCGCGGCGATCTTGTAGGAGTCTACTTCGCGATGAAGGCCTTCCCTGTTGGGATTGATCAGCGTGGCGTCCAGGGCGGCCGCGATCTCGCCGACAGTCGGGCTGGCCAGCATCGGATCTTCGGGAAGCACGTACGCCGGAGCCGTCACGCGATGGCTCTGCTTCAGCGCATCGCGAACCGCCTGGGCCTGGTCCGGATTGGCGCGGTTGGCGATAATCGCCAGCACGTCGCAGTTCTGGACCTCCAGCGATTCGAGCATGACTCCGACGGCGGCTGCGGTTTGGGCCGGGTCCTTGTTGGCGGCGTTGACCACCGGCAGGACCTGGGCGTTCAGGTTGTTCGCGATATCGGCGTTGAAGTCGAACTCCAGTGGCGCCGCGATCCCGGTGTAGTCTGTGCCTACGCAAACGACGTAGTCGTACTGGCTTTCGAGTTCTCGGTACTTGGAGATTATCCGCGAGTGCATCTCGTCGATTCGCCCGTCTACTACGAGGCTCCGCATGGTCTCGTGGGTGACGCCCCAGAACGGTTCATGATCGTCGCCGAGTTTGTATCGAGTTGCGATCAGGTCGATCAAGTGGTCCGGCGAATCGGTGAGGCGTATGACCGGGCGAAAGAACCCGACGCCGTTGCCTCTCGTCGCAAGGTGATTGACCACGCCCAGGGCGATAATCGACTTGCCGCTCCCGGCCTCTGCGCCCGCAATATATATGCTCTGTGCCACGTTTTCTGTCTCTCTTGGGGGAAAATCAGGCTTCCAGTCGTTTCAGCCTGGCCGCGAGAATCTCCGCGAATCGTTCACGCAAGGGCTCGCTTAACGCCGAGCATTCTATCATGTTCTTGAACTCTTCGCCAAGGGCCACAAGTTGAGCGGTCTTTTTTTCCGCATGATCGCTTGCGATTCCGATGTGTCGAGCGAACAGCTCGAAATCCCGCCTGGTCAGACGATTCTGTTTTCCACAAACAGTCAACGCCATCTCATCGGCTTCCTCGAGTATCGCCAGTCTCGACGAAACCAGATCGTAAGCAGGCGAGAGTCCTGTCCTGCCGTCGGCGGTCAGCAGCGAGAAGTTCTTCTTGTGAGCATCGCCGTTTCCAATCGCGAAGTTGAAGATCGTCAGTTCAAACAATCGCTGGAGTTCCAGGGGACCAAACGTGCAGTAATCGCTGATCACGCGTGCGATCTGCTCGTGACTGCCTGAGTATTTGTCGTGTCCGCCGAGAATCTGTTGAGCGTCTTCGCAGTGCAGCATCTCGATCTTCTTGCCCTTCTTGCGGCGATCAAATCTCTTGACCAGATACGTCGGACTGCCGTCGGACAGTTCCAGCAGCAGGCATTCGGCGATCGGCAGGGCGAACCGCTTGGCCATTTGCATGCAGAGATACTCGTTCTGCGGCAGTTCTGCGAACGCTTGTGTTTGCGGCTTGATTATATAGCGACCGTCTCGCATGGTCGGGATCAACTCACGGCCATCGAGGCGGACAGACAACTTTGGCTGTACGCCGGAGATGCTCATCTTGCCCGCGAGGTCCTGGGCCTGCAGCGAAACTTCCGGCAGGGTGATGGGGATTGTCGGGCGAATCGGTTTCCCGAACATCTTTCGCAATGTCTTGTCGTCATATTCAATCACGGCTCACCTCCCGAACGCTGACAGCTCCAATGCAATCGCCGCAGGTGTTGAGCAACAGGCCAAACGTGTCGCTCGGGTCGATCTTAAGCGTGCGGGAGACGATTTGGAGATACCATCCTTCCGGAACGAGTCCGGCAAAGAAACTGAACAGTTCCGGCGATTCCAGCGGGGCTTCCTGCAACGGCAGCGTAAGCGAAATAGCCTGCCCGTCAGAAAGGTATTCCTGATCGTAGCCGAATCGATACCCGCCGCCGTCCAGTTCATCCAGGCGTCCGGCCAGGCGATCGCGGAAGTAAACCTCTGCGCTGCGAGTCATGATTTCCTCCCGATCTTCAATTCACAATCGAATATAGCCAAGACCTGGTTGACCTTGTCCAGGCGCACTGTCGGCTTGCCTTGCTCCAGATCACGGACAAATCGCAGGCCTACGCCGGTCCGCTCGGCCAGCTCCACCTGTGAAAGAGCCGCCGAACGGCGAAGTTCCTTCATGTCGCTCGATAAACTCATATAATACTCCCTATCGGGTATAATATCCCTGTGTAATATGCGTATTCTACCATCCTTTCAGGTCGTAATCAAGTTCTATTATAACCTATCGGGTATAATGAACTTCTTCTAAAGGTGGTTTGGCAAGTAGAGTCCACCTGTTGGCTGGATATATACCCTTTGGGGTATAAAAGAGTGGTGTGATGTTTCAGTGTCCCGGTTGATATGAAACTGTTCGATTGACGACTGCAGCTATTCGGCGTGGTCAGTTCAGTCGGCTTTCTGATTCGCCGAGGCGTGGAAGTTGGCTATCGCTTCGCTTGTGCGCAGGTAGCGATCGTAGATGCGGAGTCGAACGAGCTTGACTCCGCTGTCGGAGCCGAATCGGATCTTGCCGCCTCCGACAGAACCGATTTTGCGATCGAATCGGCCCCAGCCGAACTGTCGCCGATGTGTCGTCCCGTCGCAGAACTCGCCGTCGACTACGCAGCTTACGACGCCCGGCCCGCCGTCGACGATAAATACTACGTGGTGCAGTCGCCCCGGCTTCAGGAGCCCCTTGTCGATGCTCCAGGCACCGCTTCGCGTCCCGTCGCTGAACGCCAGGGCCATGGTTCCGTCCTTTGTCTTTGTGACGGTGATTCCCTTGCCCTTGCCCGCGATGCGGGAGTCCAGGATTACGCTCGGGCCTTTGAGGTCCGCCAGCCGCAGCGTCATCTCTATTGTGAATCCGGCCCGCTTGGACAAGTCGCCGAGTTTCGGCATGATCGCGCCGTCGGCGATCTGCTTGCCGCTGAGATCGAGGACCAGCCCGCGTTTGGTTTCAGTTTTACAGTCGAACTGCGACCAGAGCCCGGCCAGCAGCGACGGGTCGATCTCGTGCACCCGGGCGACAGCCTTCTCGGTTTCAGTGACCCAGTATCGCCCCTTGATTTCGATCAGGTCCGGGTAGCTCATCCGCTTCTTCGGGTTGTCGTGGTACAGCAGGATCTCCGGCTGTGACCAGCGTATTTCGCCATCGACTTCAACGCCTCCGCAGAGCCATACGGGATTTCGATCGTTGTAGTTCGTCCCGCCGTGCTGGTGGCACCAGAACAGGAACTTGCCGTTGCCGCATCGCCATATTTTCGGGCACGCTCGCGAGTGTCGGATTATCCGCCCGCGGGGCGAATACCGCATCGGCTTGGGCTTTGACCAGGTCTCGCCGCCGTTTCGGGTATAAGAAATCGCGCAGAATCCCTTTGTCGTGCGATAGACGCACGCCATGTGGCCCGGTTTGGACATCGCCGCGAGATTGTGCTCTTCCTGGACCGATCCGAATTCGGGATGCTTTATGCCGGCGTCGCCTTTGGGCAGCATCTCCCAGTGTATCTTAGTCGGATCCTTCTCCGTGAGAATGTTGTCGCTGCGGAACAGCCAGCCCTCGCCGTTACCGAGGAAGTATTTGCCTAGTTTGGTGAACGAGAAGTAGACCGTCTCGCCTGCGATAATAGGCTTACAGATGCCCCAGAAGTGATGGACCACTTTTCCGTTCCGCCGGATCGTATCGCACGCAGTGGTCCGCATTGGCAGGCGGTATCGCTGCTTTGACCAGGTGCGCCCGTCGTCGTCGGAGTACTTGAATGCGTACCATCCGTGCGTGTCGTTGCGCCCCAGGTGCACGTTGTCGCCGTTGTAGGTGTAGAATGCGTAGATTCGACCGGACTTGGTCAGCAGGGGGCAGGCCCAGGAGGCCGAAGAGCCCTTCGGCGATTCGATGGCGACCAGCTTGGACCATGTCTTTCCGCGATCGTCGCTGAATGCAGAGGCTACGTGTTGACCGCCGGCGCCTTCGTGACCCTGACCAGTGGTCAGTACGCAGACCCATCTCCCGGTCTTGGTGACAACTACGTACGGCTGGTCGGCGTATTTCAGCGAGGGCATGACCAGCCCGGTCTCGACGTTGCGGAGGTCTTCGGCGCCTGCCCAAGTTGCGATCAGGCATACGATAAAACACTCGATAAGTCCAATAGTTGCGTTGTGTCCCGGGTATCTTCTCATAGTTCAGTTCGACAGCCTTGTTACGGTTCGAAATACGAGACCGGCGGGGCGTCGGCCAGGCGATGATTCAAGTAGACCATCTGCCGGATTCTCGTCATGTTTTCCAATGACGCTACATGATGTGCGGCCTGTTCGAGTGAGACGCTTCCTACTCCTACGCCGCCCCGGCCGGCGATAACGCAGGCGCCTTTGTGCCATCGCAGCATGTCGGCTATGACATCGAAACCGGCGTTGGAGTTTACAAGCCCGACTTGCGGGTTCAGGTAGACCGCTTCGGAGTCGATGGGCCTGAGCACCGGATGGTCTTTCGGGTCCGAGTAATCGATGGAAACCGAGTCGGGATCGGTCAGCGCCTCGGCGCCGAAAGATTCGGCGAGCACTGTCATCGCTTCGGCGTTGGCCAGCGGATTCATTGTGAGTATGCACGTCTTGTAGTTGGTGTTTCGATATAGGGCCTTGTGAAACGCCAGTTCATCGTCGTCTTCGGTCCGGGCCTCGAGATTCACTCGCAAGATGGCGATCTAGAACCCTTCGGGCGCGGCCGCCCTGGGGCAGTAGAGCATTTAGTTATGGGTGTCCTTCTCGCTCATGGAACCC
>CAYMSH010000360.1:0-6681 GCA_964392945.1 uncultured Planctomycetaceae bacterium
TGCTCTTCCTTGCGGTGGTCTATGCTAACATCCGTGTGATTAATGACTTGTACTGGCCCGATTCCAATATGCACGCACAAACCGATCATCCGCCCTCCAGCGGCCCGATTCAGGAGCGTAGTGAAACCTGCGCCAAAGCTCGCCTGTCGCGGTATTATAGGCACGCCGAAGCCGCCGTGCCAGAAGTCGAGTTGGCCGTCAAGATCCGTTTTGTGCTTTCCAGGGCTGCTATCAGCTCCGCCGGCGCGTAGAGGTCGCTCGATCAAGGTGTTATAATTATGCCGAAAATAGGAGTATTCCCAGAACGCTCCTGCATTTTTTTTGAAGAAATTATCCGGATTCACAGGTAGCCGATTTGGTGTTCGATACAGATTCGATTGCTCGATTCGACGCGATCATGTATATTGCCTAACAGTCGATTCGCCGGACCCCGAGAGTAAAGTTAGGATAGAGTCCCAATGCCGATATACGAATACATATGCAGCAAGTGCGGCCACGCGTTTGAGAAGCTCGTGCCTTCCAGTAAGAGCAAGCCGAAATGCGAGAAGTGCGGTTCGGCGAAGCTTGACAGGCAGTTTTCCACGTTTGCGGCCCATTCGGCGTCAGTCGGGTGCGCCTCGGCGTCGCAGTGTCCCACGGCCGCCGCATCGCAGGGCGCAGCGTGCGGATCGTGCTGCCCGCACGCTCATTGACGGCGAGCCTGCGTTATCGGCTGACTTTCACGTTGAGCCATCGTCTGCCCCATTTTCTCGCCTGGCTGTGAGACAGGTAAAACACGTCTATGCGTTTTCCTTTTATCTTACCGCCGCGGTCCCATACGGGTACTGAGCGTCCGCCGCGGTAGCCGGGAATCGAGATCATTGTCCCGAATTTAAGGACTCGCGTGTCGGCGGCCACGAACATTGAACGGTTGGCGTAGATGCTCTTTCCGTTGGCCGTGACGCCGTCGCTGAATTTCCCGCAGCATTTTCTGCAGGGACAATACGCCGTGACCAGCATGCGTATGGTTCGGGTATTGGATCGCGCTGCGGGTTTTGCCGCTACAGGTCTCGTCGGTCTGGGAAGCGCCGGCGGAAGGGGTATCGGCGCGGCCAGCGGGCGAGGGGCGATTATCGCGGGCCGTTGGGCCGGCGCGGGCCGCTGGGCTACGATCGCCGGTTGGTGCTCGATCATCGCCGTAAGCGGCGTCTCGTTGCTTGGCGCACGGCGGGTGGGCCGGGCGATCGGTGCGCAACACCCGCCGGGTCCCAGCACCAGGGCGGCCGAGCCGCCCAGGAGCAGCAGCAGGAGCAACGTTCGTTTTATTGGATGTCTCATAGGGATATCCTCTGTACGTCCGTAGTAGTCAAGCGTCGTGCAGTATCCATTCAGGATTAGTGGGGATTATCAGCAGGAGAATCAGGAGGAGCGGTAATTCTACGTTGGAAAGCCGGGGTGTCAAGAGTTATTTTTGCGAAATATTATCGTAAGTCGTCGCTTTCTGCGGTAAGCTGTGCGGCGATGCGGGACTACCGCAGAAAAAAGTTGGTGAAATATAGGCTCAGGCTTTTGTTGACACGTTGAGCAGGCTGCTTATAATCACAGACAATAGTGGAAGCGATCTGCGCGACAGCGTACTGCGTAAGTACGCCGGAGCCTGCAGACGATGCGGTCAATCTCTGGCCACATAGGAGATCTCATGCTGCGAGAAACTCGATCCTTTTCAACTTCGCTGGTTATGCTGCTGGCGCTGGTCATGTTCGCTTGCCCGGTTCTTGGGCAGGACACTGTCGCTGATCCCGCCGCCCCCGCGGCCGCGGAGACTGCGACAACGGACGCCGCTGTGCCGGAAACCACAGTGGAAGAAGAAGCCGCTTATCAAAAGCGGCGAGTGCAGTGGCGCGACATGCTCCACTACATCCAGTTGGCTCGCGCCGACCTGGCCGAGAGTTTCGCCGAGGCGGTTCTTGAAGGCGCCAAGCCCGAGGAACTGTACCGTCACTCGATCGAAGTCAACGGCTCGCAGGTCATACTTACTCGCGCACTGGGCGACAAGAAGCTCAAGCCCATCGTCGAGAAGATTCGCGCACAGGTCGACAAGGGATACATGATCTTCCGCTCTGACGAAAAAGAAATCCAGCGGATGATTGTCAAACTCGGCAGTACGAATCTCCGCCAGCGGATGCGCGCCGCACGGCGTCTGGCCGCCAGCGGCGAATACGCCTTGCCGCAACTCCTGGCGACGCTTCCGGACTCCAAGACTTCGGCTATTCTGCGAGAGAACATCTCGACGGTTCTGCCGAGAGGCCAGAAGGGCAACGTACGCGGTCTGACCGAAGCGATGATCGGGTCCGACAGCGAACTGCTCATCCAGCACGCTGCTGCGGCGCTGGGAGCCATCGAATACGGTCACTCCGCTGCGCACCTCAAGGAAATCTCACTCCGCAAGGACATCACAAGCGCCACACGCAGGATAGTTGTCGCCGCGCTGGTTCGATGCAGCGACGGAGATCGCAGCGTGCTGAACAAGTCGCTGGCCGAACTGTACTACAAGATGGCTATGAAGTACTACTACCGCCACGATTCGATCCTCCCGGACGAACGCTTCCCCACGGCCAACGTATGGTACTTCAAGAGCGGAGTGCTTACCTACAAGCCCGTGCCGCGAGAAATATTCTGCGACATCTACGCGATGCGAATGGCCAGAAAAACTCTCGAAGCCGACAAGACGTTCTCGCCGGCCGTTTCGCTGTGGCTGGGAGCCTACCTCAGACGCCAGGCGGATCTGCCTGAAGGTTCAGTCGATCCCCTCGTTACCGAAACGCAGGCCAAGGCCGGCGACTACGTTCGCGCCGCGGGCGCCGACTACGCACACCAGGTGCTCGAAAGAGCTCTTCGCGACGGCGACACCGCCGTGGCCCTGGGCGCCATCGCGGCCCTGCGAGACGTGGCCGGAGCAAAGAACCTTCCCAAGATCGTCGACGCCGGTTCGGTCCAGCCGCTGGTCTCGGCGATGTCCTACACCGATCGACGCGTGAGGTTCCTGGCCGCCGAGGTCCTGGCCCACGCGCTGCCGACTGAATCATTCCCCGGACACCAGGTCGTTATCCCCGTCCTGGCCGACGCCTTGAGAGAGGGCGGTTCGCAACGAGCACTCCTGCTGGCGGCGGGAAAAGATCTCAACGCCATTACTGACGCCTTGAGAGGCCAGAGCTTCACTGTTATCTCGGCGCCCGATCCGCTGGCGGCGATCAAGACCGCCAGGGAGGCCGGCGGCGTAGATCTCGTTGTAGTGGCCCAGGGGAACCAGGCCGAGAAAATGATAGCTCTGGTTCGCCGCGACGCGAGCATGGGACCGACGCCGGCTATTGTAATCGGAGCGGGAACAAGGCTCGTTAAATTCGCCAAGGCCGACGGAAAGATCGTACTGGCGGCTCCCGGAGCCGCCGGCGCTGCAGTTACCGGCGCGATTCCCGCGGCCCAGAAACTCGCGGTCGGAAAGCCCCTGACTCCCGACGAAGCTACTGACTGGTCCGTGCGTGCGTCGAAAGCCATTCGGCTCCTGGGATTGACGAACAACAAGGTCTATACGATCTCCCAGGCCCAGACGGCCCTGATCGGAATACTCAGCGACAAGCGAATCGCCGTCAGCGTAGCTGGAGCAAGAGCCCTTACCGTTCTGCCGGGCGCCAAGGCCCAACAGGCAATCGCGGCGCTGGCCGACCAGGCCGAGGGCGCCAACGAAGTAAGAGTGCCGGCATATGTAGCGCTGGCCGAGTCGGTCAGGCGATACGGAAATCTGCTGACAAAGGCCCAGAGCCAGGCTGTCGTAGACGTCGTAAATTCCAAGATCGACGTGACGATTCGAAAAGCCGCCGCAGGAGCCCTGGGAGCCTTGAACCTGTCCAGCGATCTGGCGTGCCCCTTGATCCTCGAATCCGGCGGCATTGACTGAAGCCGGCGGTAATAATTTCAACGATACCGACCGTCACGGGTTTCCGTGGCGGTCGTTTTCTTGCGCCATCTCTCCGGCGCTGATTTGCCATCGGGCTAATGTATCTTACACTGCATCTGTACTGACCCGGCGGGCCGATGGGGCTCCGGCGATATGTGTGTCTATATGCAGTTGGTTTCGCCGCCGGTTGCGTGTCTGCTTGTGCGTCATGAACGCATGAGAACTCGGGTTTGTGGAGGATACATTTGAACGATCAGAACGAAAAGAATTACCGCGGCGTCCCGGTGGTCGGATGCTGGAGCCGTTGGCACAGTTTCAGTGCGATTCTGCTGGCCACGGCCGTGTTCTTCACCATTGTCCTAAGCCACGGCTGGGAAACCACTTCACTGATCATGGGCGGCGTTGTTCTCGCCGTTGTCGCCCTGATGCTCCTGAGAGTGCACCGGTCGCTTAACGTTCTGTCCAGGCATTCGGAGGGACTCTCCGAATCGGCCGCCATCGCCGAAGAGCACTATATCGACGTGCTCCTGAGAATAGTTCGATCCGTTGAGGCTCGCGACAAATACTCGCTCGGCCACAGCGAGCGGGTGGCCAAACTGGCCAGAGACATGGGCCAAAAGATGGGATTGTCCGAACACGACGTTCGCCAGCTGGAGATAGCCGGCGAACTGCACGACATCGGTATGGTCGCCATCCCCGAGCACATAGTTATCAACAAGGCGAAGATGGGACCGACGAGTTTTCGCACAGTCAAGACTCACAGCCGGATCGGTTACGACGTTCTCAAGCCGCTTCAGAGCATCTCCATGGCGCTCGACGCTGCGCTGTATCACCACGAACGGATGAACGGCACCGGTTACCCCGACGGGCTTTGCGGCTCCGACATCCCGCTCAGTGCGAAAATAGTAGCCGTCGCCGACGCGTACGATGCGATGACGCACGATCGCCCGCAGAGGTTGGCGCTGTCGTCGTTTGCTGCGGTTCGTGAATTGCGTCGCTGTTCGCCGGCGGGCTATGACACCGAGTGTGTCGATGCGCTGGCCGAATGCCTGAACCTGCCTGTTCTGGATGATACGCTCGCAGCGGCGGTCTGAGTTTCAGATCGATTAGCCGCGGGGGATGATTGCTGCTGGGTATGGATCGGGAGGGGAGTTACGTAGGCTTGTCGTCGTTGTGCTTCTTGGCCAGTGATTTCACTGAACCGCCTGATCCGCTTACGTCGGAGTTCTTGATCGAGTCGTACACTTCTTTGCGGTGCACCGGGATATGGGGCGGGGCGCTTATGCCGAGGCGGACTTTCTCTCCCCGAATATCGACGACTGTAATCTCGATATCGTCGCCAATGATTATCGTCTGATCTCGCTGTCTGGACAACACCAGCATCCGTGGCTCCTTCCGTGGACTCACCAAGGCGCCGTCTCTGCAGTTTGCAGGAGGGACTTACGTAAATTTCACAGCCGCACATGTCCGGGCATCGGCCCGCCAGTGCGCTATCGGCCGTGACAACATCTAGTATCGGACAGATCGCTATGAAAGATGAGCAAGCTTTTTTGACGCCTTGCGGCTTATTGGCTCGCGAACCTTGCCAAGTACACGTTTTTTCGGTACTCTCGACGCCATGAACGACAAAGCCAATAACGTGAAAAATCTTGCGGGAGCTGAAGATATCAAGCCGCCGGTCCCTGTGGCCCAGTGGATCGGAGACTGCCATACCGGTTTCCTGAGGCTGCTGGAGCAGACTCTTTTGCCGGAGGAAACCGTTTATGTTGACTGCAAGGACACTAAGGCCGTTTGGGATGCGATACTCAGATTAGCCGTTCGCGGAGCCCCGGCGATCGGGGTGGCCGCGGCGTACGGAATGGTCATCGCCGCTCAAAATCAGAATGTGCCGATCGAAGGGTTCGCAGGCGAACTCAAGGCCCGGGGCGACTATCTGATCTCGTCGAGACCCACGGCGGTCAATCTTGAATGGGCCGTGAGACGGATGTTGGCCAGAGTGTCGGGCTCTTCGCTGACGGACCCCGGCGCAATCAGCCAACTGCTCCTCGATGAGGCCCGCGCGATCCACGCCGAAGACGAGGCGATGTGTCTGGCGATCGGACTGGCCGCGGCGCCGCTTATACAGAATGTCTCCGGCGTGCTGACCCACTGCAACGCCGGAGCCCTGGCTACCGGCGGGATCGGGACCGCGACGGCGGGAATGTACGTGGCCCATGCACGCGGCCACGAGTTCACGGTCTACTGCGACGAGACACGCCCGCTCCTGCAGGGCAGCCGCCTTACCGCATGGGAGCTGGATCGCGCCGGGATCGACGCGGTCGTCATCACCGACAACATGGCCGCCCAGGTCATGAGCGAAGGCAAGATCGCGATGGTAATCACCGGAGCGGATCGAATCGCCGCCAACGGAGACGCGGCCAATAAGATCGGAACGTACGGTGTGGCGATTGCCGCAAAGCATCACGGTATTCCGTTTTACGTCGCCGCTCCGTACAGTACGTTCGATCTGGACCTGCCCTCTGGCGATGCGATTCCCATCGAACTTCGCGGCTCGGCGGAGATCACAGAAGGTTTCGGCCGGCGAACCGCCCCTGTGGATATTAGGACCTACAGCCCGGCGTTTGATGTGACTCCCGCCGAACTGATCACGGCTATAATCACCGATCGCGGTGTGATAGATCCGGTTAACGCCGACAACGTTTCTAAGATTGTCGGAGCCTGATTTGATTTTTTTGTGGTTTGGCGTC
>CAYMSH010000361.1:0-4657 GCA_964392945.1 uncultured Planctomycetaceae bacterium
GGTGGGGGGGGGCTGGGGGGTCCTTTTGGGTGTTCATAGCGGCGTGTGTCCGTTTGTTGTGGGGGCGCCGGTCTGGGAGCGGGATTTCACTCTCAGACGGGCGCTTCCTGGTGCAAATCGATCGACGATGGACGAATCTATTCGGTATCGACGGCTACGCCCTGTTCGGCGCACACTCTGGCGATGAACTCCGTCGCCGAGCCTACGGTCTCTACTGACAGTGCGGCGTCTTCGTCCATCTCGATTCCGAATTCTTCTTCGAACATCGCAACCAGCTCGACTGACTGAACGGACTCTGCGCCCAGGTCGAACGTGAAGCTGTGTTCGGCGGCGATGTCCTTCGGGTCGATGTTAAGTGTTTTGCCGGTTACTGCTTTTACTCTGTCTTCAACTGTCGCCAATGTTCTGTCTCCTGATTAAGCACTCTGTGTGCGGTAAGTTTTGATTGCCGGTCCGCTATCTGGCGGACATTTTCTTGCGGCCTTTCTTGATCGCCGTTAATCGCGGGCCGGCGGTCAGTGCAAAGATCTCGTTGAACATGGCTTCATGCTCGTCGGTGAATTCCTTGCCTCGCCTGCTCATTGCGGTTCGGGCGGTTTCATACAGTTTCTTCTTTCCGAATCCCTTGGTCGTCACGCCGTTGAGGAACCAGGCGAATGACGGGATGAACTTCGGAAGCGGGGTTCCCGTGGCCATGATCAGCCCCATCGCACCGACGACCGAGCCGGTGTTGAACAGCACGCCGATCGATGTCTTGGTGTGATCGCCGATCAGCGATCCGACTTTCGTCGAGCCGGTGTCTATCGGGGGTCCGCCGCCGAGCATTACCGAGACTGAACCGTAATCGTTCTTCAGGTCGCTGTTGGTGGTCATCGCGCCGAGATTCACCCACTCGCCGACGTATGCGTGGCCGAGGAATCCGTCGTGATACTTGTTGGAGTGTCCCTGAATGATCGACTCTTCGACCTCTCCGCCTACTCGGCAGAACGGGCCGATTGAGTTGCCTTCGCGGCATTTGGCGCCCAGCAGGATCGAGTTCTTGCCGACGTAGCATGGGCCTTCGATTCGCGTGAACGGATGGATCTCGACGTTCTCGTCGATATAGATCGGCCCGTGTTCGGCGTCGAAGACGACCATCGGGTGAACCACTGCTCCCGGTGCGACAAACACGTCGCCGGCGCTTCCGCGGATGGCGTTGGGCTGCTCGACCGAACCTTCGATTCCGCTGTGTCCGATCGCGGCGAAGTCTACAGTCAACTGGTCCGGGTTGGCCAGCATCAGGTCCCAGGCGTAGCCCCATGTCGGCAGATTGCTCTGGACCGACGGCAACACGCCGCGGGCGGACTCGACCCACGCTTCGATGCCGTCACCGGAGATCTTGGCGATGTCGTCGGCGCCGATCAGTGCGTACTGCAGCGTTCCGTCTTCGGCCAGGCCGATCGTGCTCGGACCTGCGGTGTCCAGCGTGAGCGAGTCGGCCTTGACAGTGGGATTGACCAGCAGAAGATCATCGCCGGCCAGTTGCGACATGTCGTTGACCGGCATGTCTGTCTCCATGCGGTGCACTGGAGCCAGGTATTCCGGTATGAAGCATGCGACGCTGTCGGGCTTGGTCTGGGCGATGAGTTTGTCGGCGAGACTCGTGATGCCGGTTCGCAACGTAAACAGCGGTCTGCTCAGGCTGATCGGGTCGAAGTTTCGTCGCGCCGTTGCGTCTATATCAAGCAGTATGAGTTTCAAAGCTCGTATCTCCTGTCAGTGTGATCGATCGCGATAAGTTAGATTTGCGGCGCGCCTGGCTTCATCTTCTGAATCCAGTTGTAGTACTCGATCATATCCAACTGCGATGCGGCCGCGGTGTCGAGATACGCCGAAACTTCCGGATGCATCTGCAGGGCGCTGGCGGTGTACTGGCTGCATACGGCGCCTTCGATTGCGTGTTTGGCTGCTTCGGCCTTGTTCTCGCCGTTGATCAGCAGGATGATCTGTTCTGCTTCGAGGATCGTTCCGACGCCCATGGTGATCGAGTAGATCGGGACATCTTCGCGGTTCTCGAAGAAACGTGCGTTGTCGTCGATGGTCTGTTTGGCCAGCGTTTTCAGACGCGTGCGCGAGCCGAGGCTGCTGCCGGGTTCGTTGAATGCGATGTGTCCGTCCGAGCCGATGCCGAGCACCTGCAGGTCGATCCCGCCACAGTCTTCGATCCGCTGTTCGTACCACGCGCAGAACGCGGTGTAGTTGTCAGTCGTTCCGGAGGGAACATACACGTTTTGCGGCGGGATGTTGATGTGCTTGAACAGGTTCTCGTGCATGAAGTAGTGGTAGCTCTGTGCGTGGCTTGGCGGAACGCCGACGTATTCGTCGAGGTTGAACGAAGTGACCTGCGAGAAATCAAGCCCTTCATCGCGGTGCATTCGCACGAGTTCCTGGTACATTCCCTGCGGAGTCGATCCGGTAGCCAGGCCCAAAACGGCGTTGGGTTTGGTGTTCATTACTTCAGCGACCTGCCGCGCCGCGGCGACGCTCATCTCTTGGTATGTGTCTTTGATGTATACTTCCACGTGCTCTAATCTCCTTGCAGTAGTAGCGTCTAGGATGTTGATTTCGCTTAGGGCCCGCCGACGGCGGGAGAACTGAAGGCGGATGATAACCGCACAAGGCTCAGGACGCAAGAACTGTAAAGATCGGGAATGTCCGGTAGCCAGTAACGGCGCATGGTATAGAGGCCAACACTCAGCAGCCAACAAGAAACTCACAATTATCAAGTTAAAGGCTACGTCACAGGACAACGACTTACGGCCTCTGAACCTTACCCCAAATTGCCGCGCGGGCGCACCGTTGGTTTTGTCGTTACGCCGTTGTCTCTGGCCGTTTGTCTTTACTTGAGATTTGTGAGTTTCTTGTTGGCTGCTGAATGTTCGCCGCCAGGGCCGCGCCGTCAGTGACCGCTGATCACCAGCGGCTACTGTCCGGCGTATTCGGCGTATGAATTGGGCACTACGTTCAGTTTGGCGCTGCATTTGAAGCCGGCCGGGATGAAGTCGTCGTCCTGGCGGTTGATCGTGATCTCCGTGTTGCCGCGCAGGATCATCGGCAGATTCTTCAGGCCCAGGATCGTGCCGGTAAGTTCGCCGCCGAGTGTGCTGTTGCCGGTGAACGTCAGCTGGTCGGCCGCGATCATGCCGTTGATCCCGCTGTTGTTGCCCGAAAACTTCAGGCCGAATCCTGGTGCGAGAATCGCCGTGCCCTCGTAGGCTTTGACCGCGGCGAACTCAGGCGTGTCCGGAAGTGCGCTGATGCCGGGAACAGACAAATTGCCGTTGAATGTAAGTTCGTTGCCCGATATCGGCAGGGCGCTTCCGTCTTCTGTGATCACGAACCCGTTGAGCACCAGGTTCCCGTTAAACTTGACCTTATTCGGCGCCTCGATGTAGACAATGCCGTTTATCGTCGTGTTCCCGTTGAACATCGGATTCAGGTTCGCCGGGACATATACGTTGTTAAGCGTCTTGTTGTTATTGGACTTCTTCGACAGCACGTTGACCGCCAACGCGGGAAACGGGCTCAGGTCCAGTTCCGGGAATTCCGGTTCGTCTTGCTCGAGATGCGTGTGGTTTGTGAGTATCTCGTTGAAGTCGGTCTCGCCGCCGATCTCGACATTGCCGGTAAGAGAGACCGCGGCGATGTTGTCGCTGCAGAGATACAGATCGCCGTCCAGTTCCGGGTTGCCGTTTGCGCTGATCACGGTCGACGCCCAGGCGGCCGAGAACACGTTCGCGTCGTCGGCGGCGCCCATCGAGCGGATCTTGGCGTTGCCGGACAGGGAAATCGTGCCTTTTGTCGCTATCCCGTAGGCGAACGCTCCCGGCGGCACGGCTTCGAGTGTCATGTCCAGCGACACCTTCCGCGACATCGAGCCCGACGTTCCGACAACAGAAACGCGAACCTGCTGATTGCCCTCGCCGTCGGGGCTCAGGCGGCTTACAACGCAGTCAAACGCCGAATTGTCGAACGTTATCGTCGGGACCGTCACTGTCGATTCGCTGTTGGACACCACCGACTGGCCGAGATTCTCGGTATCGTTCATGACCTCACCAAGCGCATCGGCGAGATTGCTCATCAGCGTGTCGTAGTCGGTATCTTCAGGCAGCTTGGCGGCCGCGACGCTCTGCAACATGAACGCCAGCCCGCTCTCGGCCGCTACTTGAGCGTTGAACGATGTCTGCATATTCTCAACCCGAGCGAGGTTCAAACTGTTGCTGGCGGCCAGGGTAACGGCCAGAGAAGTGCACAACGCCAGTATCACCAGCGACAGGATATAGGCCATGCCCGTGCGCAAAGGTTTTCTAAAACATATGTTATAGCCATTAGCCTGTGTATTTTTCATATCGCACCGCCTATATACAGTTTAGTATTCAGAGCTCTCCGAGGCCACCTTCAGAGACGAAAACCGTCGATGTTAGAAAGTCTACAGACCTCCAGAAATATGATCGACTGAATCACTCGCAAACTGATACATATTCTAACTTTCCAACAACAGATTTCAGCTTCCCCAGATCGATTATCAGCCCCTCTAGATGTCTTTATCAGCAGAAAAAGCGGCGTGGGGGGGGGGGTGGGAGGGCCCCCCCCCGCGGGGTGGTAAATGCAACAGCGT
>CAYMSH010000361.1:4667-6652 GCA_964392945.1 uncultured Planctomycetaceae bacterium
CCCCCCTTTTTTTTTTTTTTTTCTCAATAAATCGGGGGGTGGGTTTTTTAATTTCGGCCGGCACGCCTTTGGATAACTTCAGCAAGCTGATTGCAGCTAGTTAATGCCGCCGGTCTCATTGATCATCGTGTAGATCCTGTCGGCCAGTGTGCTCAGGACCAGGTCCATGTCGTACAGGTTCCCGTCGACAACCTGATCGTTGGTGGCCCGGAGGATATCGAATACCGTCATGATCCTGCTGTCCAGCTCGCTCAGCCCGAACGCAGCGCCGGCGTCGCCGACGTTGAATGTCGCCAGGCCCACGCCGTCTGCGGTTACGAGGAATCCGTAGGACTCGGCGGTGGTTCCCGCCAGGTCCGAATCTGTTACGTATACCGCCAGGGCGGTGGCCATCACCTGTGCGCCCAGATCTCGAATACCAATGGTCTGGGGGTTGCTGTGGTGACTGTGATGGTGGTGATGTCCGTGGTGACGTCTGCGGCGCCTGTGCTTCTTGGTCGCCTTGAACAGCTTGCGGTAGTACTTGGCGACACTCTTGTTGGACTTTCCGGCCAGGTCGCCGTAGATCTCCGGCAGCTCGGCTGCAAGCCAATTGCCCAGCAACTGGGAGTTCTTGTCGCCGTTGAGGGACTCGATCAGTTTCTTGCCCTTCTTACCGGCCCAGAATCCGATAGTGGCGGTCTGCCCGACAACGATCTGATCCACGCCGGCGTCGGCGCGAGTTTCGGCGAAGTTGTAATTCTCGCCTTCGACATAGGCGCCGAGTTCGATTTCCGCAATGGTGTCGGCGGCAAGCAGAGTCCCGCCGGCGGTCCCGATCGAATTAATGCCGGTGTCATAGCCCGCCGGTTGGGTCTCGGTGATTGTGTAAGTACCCGGCCGCAGTGCGTCGAAGTAGTACGCTCCGTCGGCGTCCGTGGTCTCGACGCGGTTTATCGTCGCTCCGGTGTCGTCGGTTCCGGTAAGCGTTACTGTCGCTCCGCTGATGGCGTATTCGTCCTGATCGATCTGTCCGTCGCCGTTGGCGTCTTCGAACACGAAGCCCGACAGACCGGTCTGCATTTCGACCGGCACGATCCCGGCCCGGGCTCCGTCTTCGCCGACAAAGCCGACAAGCCTGACCCCGCCGAACTGGTTGCCGAGCACCAGAGGATACCAGGACGATGTGCTGAATCTCGCTGTTGCGATCACTTCGCCTTCGGTGTTGAAGATTGTTATGTATATATCACTCTTGAGCTTAGTCTTTCCGGCCGCCAGGGCCTCGACCGCGAACGTCTCGTCAAGATTGACTTCGCCGTCGAAGTAGATTTCGGCCCTGGGATCGTCCAGGTTGGATTTGCTCGAGGCGACTATCCAGACGGTTTCGGCATCTTGCGGGTCTCCGGTGACCTGGACCTTGCAGTGGCCCTGCTCGTGGTTGACTATATTATCGCCGGTGTACTGTAGTATCAGCGCTTCGGGCTTCTCGCAGTGGTCCAGAAGGTCCGAGATATCCGTAGCCGGCAGCACGCCGAAGTAGTGCGCCGCGTCGGTGTCGGAAAGAACTATCGGGTCTCCGACGCCGCCTACCGAGCCTACGTTGATGCCCAACGCCGCGAAGTCCAGCGGTGCGAACTGGATGTCGTTGGCCCCGCCGCCGGCTGAATCGCCGGAGAACGTCATGCCCGCTCCGCTGTAGAGCGCTCCGGTATGATGCAGGTCGGAACCGAATATGATCTGGCCCTGGGGGGTATAGAACGTCCCGGCCGTTGTTGCAGTATCGCCGACGAACAGTTGCTGGCGACCTCCATGTAGACGTCGTCGGCCCCGCCGCCGATCAACTCCATTACGAAGTTATGCCCGATGCTCATTCCGTTGTTGTCGATGTCTGCAACGTAGATGCTGATCGGACCGTCGGTCAGCATAAGTGACAGCGTTGCGTCATGCCCGAAATTCAGCGAATCAAAATAGTGATTGCCCGCATCGAGTACAAGCACGGTGTCGTC
>CAYMSH010000362.1:0-6614 GCA_964392945.1 uncultured Planctomycetaceae bacterium
GTGCTGCTTGAAGGCGCCTTCCCGCACCATGCGGCCGTCGCGTTCGATCACGCGGGCAAAGTGCTCTTCGATGCGATCAAACTGCTGGGCGTAGAGAACATCGGAACACCCCTGCCGGCGTCAGCCCTCTACCCCGGCGAGAATATGTTCTAGTCTTTCTTCGAGCGACGCATCTGCGTGAGCTTTGACGGAGAGGCCGGCAGCGATTTGATTTTCGGCAGCGATATCCCGTATCGCATCGCCAGGAACCGCAGCCCGCACGTGATGATTATGCAGCAGGCCAGTTGCGCCCCTTCCGGCGCGCCGAGGTATCCGGCCGCAATGAAGGCTCCGCCGCCGCAGAGCGCGGCCGTTGCGTAGAAGTCCGACCGCAGAACTGCAGGGATCTCCGTGACGAGTATGTCGCGGATCACTCCGCCGCCGGTTGCGGTGACAGCCGCCATCATAACGATTCCCACGCCGCCGAGTTCGAAACTCGAAGCCTTCGCCGCCCCGATCGCCGCGAAAACGCCGAGTCCGACTGCATCGGCGAACACAACGCAATCCCATCGCGGAGCTATCTTGCGTGATGCGAAGAAGACCAGCAGCCCTCCGGCGATGCAGGTCAGCAGGTAGGTTTCATCCTGGAACGCCGCGGGAGGGTTGCTGCCCAGTATCACGTCTCGCACGCAGCCGCCGCCGACGCCGGTGATGATCGACAGCACCAGCACGCCGAGGATATCCAGTTCGTATTTAACGGCGCGAAAAGCGCCGGAAATCGCAAATACGAACGTCCCGATGATGTCGAGGACAAATAATAACGTCATGCAGCAAATCTATTGTCGCCGCGAGCAGCATTCAAGGCAAAACCCACAAATCAGCTTTTTTCTGTTACCAACAATCCGCAAGACGCCCTGACGTTATGAATATATGACCAACACGCGCGATTCGAAACTCGAAAGGAAAGCACAATGACAGGCAGAAAAGTGAAGATCGGTGTTCTGGCGATACTGGCGGTTGCATTTGTCGGCTACGTGGCCAGAGCCCAGCCCAAAAAACGTCCGACGGCCAAAGCCGCCGTCGTCAGCACCACCCAGACCACGGCACTGGCCGCCGACGCCGAAGAGAAGAAGATCCTCGACATCCTTGCCGTGATGAGGGAAAAGGAAAGTCGCGGAATGATGAACGTTCCGGCAAACGACGGGCGCCTCCTGCGAATGCTCGCCGAATCCCTCGGGGCCAGGAACATCGTCGAAATCGGAACATCGAACGGATACTCCGGGATATGGTTCTCCCTGGCGCTGCGAAAGACCGGCGGCAAGCTGACTACTTACGAGATCGACAAGACCCGCGCCGAACTGGCTCGCAAGAACTTCAAGCGGGCCGGCGTCGAGAAGTACGTCACTCTGATCGAAGGAAACGCTCACAAGGAAATAACCAAACTCAAGGACAAGATCGATATCGTTTTCCTGGACGCCGACAAGGCCGGATACGTTGACTACCTCGAGAAACTCCTTCCCCTGATCCGCCCGGGCGGACTGATCATCGCACACAACACCAGTTCTCACGGTAAGTGGATGCAGCCCTACCTGAAGGCCGTCACGACAAACAAAAACCTCGAGACGCTCTTCCTGAACGTGAAACCCGCCGGAGTAGGCGTAACGATGAAGAAACGCTAGAAAAGCGGTGATGGTAACGGCAGTGCTGAATGCTGAATGATGAGTGAGAAAAAGCAACGACAACGGCGATCGCCGTCTGGGCGGAGTTCTTGCCGTTAAGCCGTTTCATCATTCATCATTCAGCATTCATCACTGCTGTTCATCATTGCCGTTACGGATACTCTTCTACCTTACCGTCGGCGTAAGTGACTTTCGATGCTACGAACTGGAGTTTGTAGCTGCTGTCTTTTTCTGCGAGTTTCTCCACGAGGCCGGACGGCATTGACCAATGGCCGCCGCAGTCGAGCCGCCCTCCGGCGGCTATCGGTTTGTCCAGGTCGATTTTCAGCGACTGGACTATCGCCCCGAACGAGCTGCAGACCTGTATCACGCCGTTGAGCGACGAGACATCGCGCCCGGTGCGGTTTATCACTGCGAACTTCAGGTCGTCTGTCCCGGGCGGGTCGCGGCCTATGAACACGACGGCGAATATGTTCTCGGCCTTTTCGCGGAGGGCTTTGAGCACCACTTGCTTCAAACGCTGGGCCAGAACCGGCTCCGAGACGGTGTCGGGATGCGAGAGAGTATCGTTTACCAGCGTCCAGATGTCGTGGCCGGTAGGCGGATAATCACGCTCGATCTCCGAGACGAGTTTCTTGACGAACTCCGAGGAGATGTTCTTCGGACGCCTGGCCATCGCCTGATCTTTAGGGTCCGGCTCCTGGGCTGTATCGTCGCCGCCGCAGCCGGCAAACACGATCGCCAGAGCAACAACAAGCACTTTACGCATATTTAATCCTCATCGTTAATCGTTACGTGGAGCAGTGATCGGAACTTCCACGACAATCTTGTTCAGTTGCAGGAGGGTGTGGTCCAGATGTGCGAAGAACTCGCGATGAGTAAGAAACGCCACTGTTCCATCGTAGCTGATCACTGGTATCCGGTAGTCCCTGGTGGTCTTTGGATTTCGCCAGATCAACGGCGAGGACCCCGGGTTCTTCTCCCTGATAGTCGCCATGCTCGACACGAACAGATCCGTCAGCATCGACGGGTAGTTGTCCTCGATGTAGTCGCCAAGATAAACAACATCTTCCCACTTGTGGCCCGGCAGCAGGAGCAGCGTGGGGTCAGCGGTCCTGACATCGGCAAGGGTCTCCGGCACGCTTTCGGCATCCAGGCCCTTGCCGCCGGTCACGACACGGTGCAGTTTCTCCAGTTCTGCGGTCCATTCGCCCCTGTCTACGGCCTTGCGAACGTGGATGATTATCGGAGCCATCGCGATAACGAGAACGGCGCCGTATACCATAAGCGTCATCGCCTGGGCGGTAATCTGCTTGCCCCATGCGGTTTTGAGCACCCATGGAACGACAATCGCGTGGACCGCGATGGCCTGGCAGAAAAGCGACGCCAGGAACCAGCCGGGCACTCTTCCGGCGTCTTTGACCAGGAACATCATCAGCGAAGTGATCAGCAGGGACGTGAAATAGCCCGCGCAGTACGCCAGCCAGCGACGCAGGAAACGCGGCGTCGGGACGTTGTACATCCGACACCAGATCCCAAGAAACATCGCGCCGATCACGGGAACAATTATAGACGCACCGATAACGGCGAGCAGTACAAAGCTCACGTCGAAGACAACCGTCACCGCGGCCGGCGAGGCGATCAATGCCAGGTTGCATACTGCTGTCATGTTCCAGTGATCTCCGCTGGGGGGTCAGCTAAGACTTTATCGATGTTCGCCGCGGGCTTCAACTGTTCATTGTCCATGTTGAGCCCGCCGATTTCAATGCCCTGACGGCGTGCGTGCTTGACTCAAGCCGCTCCGGGGTCGATGATAAAGCTTCAACAGAACACAGGAGCACGCTTATGAAGTCTCTAGCGGCATTTGCAGCATTCTCGGTCTTTATCGTAATGGCCATGACCCTGCCGGCGGCAAGCGACAAAAACGCCGCTGGCCCGGCGCCGTCGATCGTTTGCACCAGCGACAAGGTCAGGGACCAGGACGACATGTGCATATGGATCCACCCGAGCGACAAATCACTGTCTACTGTGATCGCCGCCGACAAAGCCGCCGGGAGCCTCTTTGTCTACGACCTGGCGGGCAAGCTGCTGCAGAGTGTCAAGATGTACGGAGCCGCGAACATTGATTTGCGATACGGTTTTCCGCTGGCCGGCGAGAAGGTCGATATAGTCGCACTGAATATTCGCCGCGGCGGGTTCCGAATCGCCGTTTTAAAGGTGGATCCGAAAACGCGCAAGCTCAGCGTGATCGACAACGGGAAGATAAAGACCGCCGACAACTACGGCGGCACGATGTATCGCAGCCCGAAGACCGGCAAGTTCTACTTCATCACGACTTCAATGCCGGGCATCGTCGAGCAGTTCGAACTGTCCGACGACGGAAACGGCAAGGTCCGCGGCGTCAAGGTCCGCTCCTGGAAGAGCGGTTTCAGCGAAGGCGCCGTCGGCGACGATATCGCCGGGAAGATATACATAGGACAGGAAGACAAAGGCGTATGGGAAATCGGCGGCGAACCGACAGATCCGACGCCAGGCAAACTGATCCTGAAAGTCGGCTCCCACGGACTGAAGGCCGACGTCGAGGGCCTGGCGATCTACAGGTTCAAAGGCGGCAAGGCCGGTTACCTTCTGGTATCCAACCAGGGCGCACACAACTTCAAGGTCTTCGATCTGGCGCCGGGCCACAAACTGATCGGCACGTTCGCTGTCAAAGGGTCCCAGGAGACAGACGGAATCGACGTAACCAACGCAGACCTGGGCGGCGCGTTCGCCAGCGGCATGTTCGCCTGCCACAGCAATCGAAGAAAAGGAGGCGGCTGCCCCGTACTGCTGACAAGCTGGTCCGATATCGCCAAAACCGTCAAACCCGAACTGAAAATCGACACATCGTGGGACCCGCGAAAAGTAGTTGTCGTGAAGCCTGTGAACTTCAATGCACAATGAGCATTCATCCTTGCCTCAGCAGGTTTTGTCGATATAATAGAAGTGGTTCCAAACGTCTTGGTAAGCAAGGCGAGCAATGTCAAAATGGACATCGGCGTGCGGCGTGCACGCCTGGGGGTTTCGGCGATGTAAGGAGAGGTGTGCGATGCATTTTCGCAAGATTCGCTTTATCGCGGCGACTGCTTTGATCATGGCGTGTTCTACGTTAAGTTCGGCCGCTGATAAGCGATGGATCAATCCCAACGGCGGGTTATTCAGCGAGCCGACTAACTGGAGCCCCGCCGGCGATCCGGAATACGACGATCTGCAGTTCTATATCGGGGCGACGTCTAACGATACATATACCGTGTACGTTGACCCGCCGAACCCGCACGAGCCTGGAAGATACAACATCATCGCAGTACAGGATTACGTCACTTTCGACTTTCTTGGCGGAGACATGATAGTCGATACGCGAATCAGCACTGGTTCCGGAGGCGGCCACGCGGCGGCGCCAAGAACCTTAACACTGATAAACGACAGCGGTTCGGGAGGAGGGCTAAGCACCGAAGACGCCCTGATTTCAGGACTCTCGGTAGGTCGAGGCGTGCAACTGGAAGTTTCGCGCGACGTCACGGCGATGCATGCGTCGGTGCCGGTGGACCTCGACGTCATCGATGGCGGAATGATGACCATAGGACGGGACATGTTCCCCGGCGGCATTGGCGCCGGAAGCAGCATAACGGTCTCGGGACCCGGATCGCGACTCACTGTATTCGGCGGCATGGCCGGGCTCGAGGGCGCCGCCGGCGAATACCCGATGCGGGTCGAAGACCAAGGCGTATTCGAGACCCTCGGCAATGCCGACGGCGGCGGGTCTCCGCTTGGCTTCCATCTGTCCAACGGCATCCTGATCGCCGATCGCATACGCAACAGACCGATACGAGGATACGGACTGGTCTCGCTTGTCAACAATCGCGAACACTTGGACCCGACGCTGGAGATATGGAATCCGCTGGGTCGGGTCAGTATCTCCCAGGATATTGAAGTGACCGGCAATGCGGCGTTCATGTCCATTGGCCCGGCGGAATTCAGCGGAATCGCCACACTCGGGGCCGACTCGACGCTCGAGTCCCCTACTGGAATCACGCTCGTCGGCGGAGAAATACGCAGCAATCCCGGCGTGGCCCACACTGCCGATCTTAACGCGGATGTCTTTGTCGAAAACGGCGCCATCGACGTGCAAACCGGCGATCTCAGGATCGGCAACACCAGCGGATACGGCGTGGTGATCGGAGACGGGCCCACGTTTGACTCCGTTGATGGAACAGTCGCACTTGAGCGAGACATTCACACTGACGTTCGCGACGCGGTGGTCTACTCCCTGAACATCGCCTCGCTTGCCCGCAGCGTTACGCTCGGCGGAGGAACGTTGACCGCAGCAAACGGACTGCGACTCACTGAAACTGCAACGCTTCTGGGGCACGGAACAGTCGCCGCAGCGATAACCGCGGAGCCCGGATCGACTATTCAGGCCACGACCTCGCTGTTTACGCTGGGAGATCCGGCCGAATTCATCGGATTTGCTACCGGGGGAGCTGTCGTCGTAGAGTCAGGCGCGACGCTGAATCTGCAGTCGGCCTCCTTCGCGGCGCTCGGGCCGCTTACAACGCTAAACGGCGGAACTCTCCAGGCCGCCAACGGGGTCGTTCTCGGCCCTGGCGACAACCTTGTCGGAACGGGAGCAGCCGACTGTTCAATCGCCGCCGGGCTCGGTTCCACTATAGCCGCCGCCGGAGATCTGGACCTCGGCGACGCGTCAGCCCTGAACGGATTCGCCAGCAGCGGCAACCTGGCGATCGGAGCCCACCTCGTAACGATCAACGACGCCAACCAGGGCGTGCTGGGTTCGTTAACCACGCTCAATGGAGGCCAGCTGGCCGCACCGAACGGAGTTCTTCTACGCCAGGGCGATAACATTTCCGGCAACGGTCTGGTCAGCGCCGATCTGACCAGCAGCGGTTATGTCTTTGG
>CAYMSH010000363.1:0-6607 GCA_964392945.1 uncultured Planctomycetaceae bacterium
AATCTTTTGCGTCCCATAGTATCTTTTCCAGGCCCGCGTTATCGGGCGCTTCTCCCCGTGTCTCCGGGGTCAACCAAGCAACTACTTGGGCTTTTTGGCCCCGTACTTGCTGCGACTTTGCTTTCTACCGTCGACACCGAGGCAGTCCAGTGTTCCGCGAACGATATGGTATCGTACGCCGGGAAGGTCACGGACTCTTCCGCCACGCACCAGCACAATGCTATGCTCCTGCAGGTTGTGGTCGATACCGGGTATGTACGCGGTGACCTCTTTGCCGTTGGACAGCCTGACCCTGGCGACTTTACGCAGCGCAGAGTTCGGCTTCTTGGGCGTGACGGTCTTGACCAGGAGGCATACGCCGCGCTTCTGCGGGCATGATTCCAGCGCCATATTCTTCTTCTTGGCCTTCTGCGTCTTACGAGGCCTTCTTACTAGCTGATTAATCGTCGGCATTATTATCCTCTAAACACTTTCTCAAGTATGTTTCAATTCCGCTTCAGTTCTAAATTCGTCCCGTCAAGGCCTTCTGGACCTCGTCGGCAATCTGGGCTTCGCTGGCCGCATCGCGAGCGGATTCTTCTTCGTGCCCTTCGGGTACGTCGCGAGCAATCTGCATGTCCAGGTACGGCTTGAAGCTCGTACCGGCGGGTATCAGATGCCCGAGAATCACGTTTTCCTTAAGGCCTCGCAACTCGTCGACCTTACCGCCGAGCGAAGCTTCAGTGAAGACCTTCGTCGACTCCTGGAAACTCGCGGCCGACAGGAAACTGTCGGACTGCAACGACGCTTTGGTAATTCCCAGCAGAAGCGTCTTGGCTGTTGCAGGACGAGGACGCTTGGTTTTCGCCGGCTCCTCGCCGTCTGTTTCGGCATCCATATTAGCTTGCTCGATCAACTCCCTGGCGACAATCTGGCCTTCGCTCAGGGGCGTCCCGCCGGGCTCCACAACCTTCAGAGATCCGGCGAGCCGCTTATTCTCACCCAAGAAGACGAATTTGTCAACAACATCTCCGGGCAGAAGTTCAGTATCACCGACAGAATCGACCTGCACCTTGCGGAGCATCTGGCTGAGTATGACCTCAATGTGCTTGTCATTGATGGACTGACCGGCGGCTCGATAGACGGTCTGGACCTCGCCGAGCAGATAGTTCTGCAGAGCTTCTTCGCCGCGAATATCAAGGATATCCTGCAAAACCAGCGGTCCTTCGGTCAGCGGATCGCCGGCTTCGACATAGTCGCCTGTGTGGACCAGGAGATGTCTGTCGTGCGGTACGTGGTGATCTCGCTCCATGCCGGATTCACTGCGGATAATAACTGTCATTTTTCCGCGCCGTTTATCGGTTCGAAGCTCGACCATACCGGAAATCTCGGCCATGGCGGCCGGCTCTTTCGGCTTTCGGGCCTCAAATACTTCCGTTACACGCGGCAGACCGGCGGTGATATCCTGCGTTCCGAGGATCTCTCGAGGCTGGCGAGCAAGGAGTATTCCGGCATCGACGCTCTGGCCTTCATCCACTTCGATGCGAGCCTTGGCCGGCAGGTAGTGGAAGTCGAGAATCTTGCCGCTCTTGTCCTCGATGACGATTCGCGGGTGCATCTCGCCTTTGTGCTCGATGACGACATATCGTTTGCCGACAGCAGCGGCGGTCTTGCCTTTGCCCTTTTCGTCTTCGATGCGAACGGTTTCGCCTTCTTCGATGTCCTGGAAGCGAACTACGCCGCCTGCTTCGGCGAGAATCGGAATGCTGTGTGCGTCCCACGAGACCAGACGCTGGCCGGCTTTGACTTTCTTGCCTTCCTCTACGTCGACGCGGGCGCCGTACGGAATTTTGTATTTGTCGAGTTCTCTGCCCTTCTCGTCGTGAATGGATATTTCGCCATTCCGCTTCAGGACGATGACGCTGGCGTCTTTACCCTTGCCGATAGCCACAGCGTTCAACTCGTTGAACTTGATCGTTCCGGCGACTGTTGCGTTGATTTCAGTTTCGACAACAGCACGCGTGGCCACGCCGCCGGTGTGGAACGTACGCATGGTCAGCTGGGTGCCGGGCTCGCCGATCGACTGTGCGGCGATGATTCCCACAGCGTTGCCTTCTTCGACCAGTACGCTGGTCGCCAAGTCAACACCGTAGCACCTGGCGCAGATGCCCAGCGGCGAGTCGCAGGTCAGCGGGCTTCGGACCTGGATGGTCTCCAGACCGAGATCCTCGATCTTCAGCGCCATTTCGGGCGTGATGATCTGGCTTTCCTTGACGATCAGTTCGTCAGTAATCGGATTGATTATGTTCTCGCGGGCGACTCGTCCGATGATAACGTCTCTCAGCGGAACATCGACCTGTTCGCCCTTGTAAGTAGCCGACTTGCTGATGCCCTTGAGCGTACCGCAGTCGATGCTGTTTACGATCACGTTCTGGGCGACGTCTGCGAGCTTACGCGTGAGGTAACCTGAGTCGGCGGTCTTCAGGGCGGTGTCGGCCAGACCCTTTCGAGCGCCGTGAGTCGAGGAGAAGTACTCAAGAACAGTCAGGCCCTCGCGGAAGTTAGCGCGAATCGGCGTTTCAATAATCTCGCCTGACGGCTTACTCATCAGACCACGCATACCGGCCAGCTGCCGGATCTGGTCGACGTTGCCTCGAGCAGCAGAGGCGAGCATCATGTAGACCGGGTTGATGTAGTTCGGATCGTTCTTGCGACGATCGGATCTCAAATCCGTCATCATGGACTTCGTCACTTCTTCGCGAGCGTGAATCCAGACGTCGACGACCTGGTTGTATCGTTCGCCGTCGGTGATCGCATCGTTGTGGAAATCGTCCTCGATCTTGTCAACGCGTTTCTGCGCGGCGGTGATGATCTTGGCCTTGTCGCCTGGGATCTTGGCGTCGGTTATTCCAAACGAGGTCCCTGCGATTGTGGAGAACTTGAATCCCAGGGCCTTCATCAGGTCCAGCAGGATCAGGGTGTCGCCTCTGCCGAGCCTTACGTAGCAGTCTCGAATGACGCGTGCGGCGCCCTTCTGGCCCAGCGGGTAGTTGTAGAATCCCATGCCTTCGGGCAGGACATCGTTGAAGATGCAGCGTCCGGCGGTGGTCACGATCTTGCCGTTTTTCGCAGTGTATATATTGTCTTCTTCGACGACCTCGGTGTCGCGCGAGACTTTCAGGATGATTTCGGCGTGCATGCCGATGCGTCCCAGTCCGTAAGCCGTAATCGCCGCTTCGCGAGACGCGTAGACCGGGCGTTTCTCGCCGTCTTCGCAGTCAAGCGTGCGAACATTTTCTTTGACGAACTCGGCGCCCTGACTGGTGGTCAGGTAGTAAACGCCCAGAACGATATCCTGCATCGGCGAGACGATCGGAGCCCCGCTTGCCGGCGAGAAAATATTGTTCGTCGCGAGCATCAGCACGTGCGTTTCGGCCTGTGCCTCGACTGACAACGGCAGGTGAACGGCCATCTGGTCACCGTCGAAGTCGGCGTTAAAGCCCTTGCAGACCAGCGGGTGGATCTTGATGGCGTTTCCTTCGACAAGGATCGGCTCGAAGGCCTGGATGCCCATTCTGTGCAGCGTCGGCGCGCGGTTCAGCATTACCGGATGCTGGTAGATAACCTCTTCCAGCACGTCCCATATTTCGCGATCGCGACGTTCAAGCATGCGCTTTGCGCTCTTGATGGTGTCGGCCAGTCCGCGATCCTTCAGGCGGCGGATGATGAACGGCTGGTACAGTTCCAGGGCGATTTTTTTCGGCAGACCGCACTGGTGCAGCTTGAGTTCCGGTCCGACGACGATGACGGATCGGGCCGAATAGTCAACGCGCTTGCCCAGCAGGTTCTCGCGGAATCGTCCCTGCTTGCCCTTGATCATGTCAGTGAGGCTCTTGAGGGGTCGATTGGCGGTTCCCTGAACCGGTCGGCGGCAGCGGGAATTGTCGAACAGTCCGTCGACTGCCTGCTGCAGCATTCGCTTTTCGTTGCGGATAATAACGCCCGGAGCGTTGAGGTCCATCAGCTTCTTCAGGCGATTGTTTCTATTGATGATTCGCCTGTAAAGATCGTTCAAGTCGCTTGTCGCGAAGTTTCCGCTCTCCAGCAGCACCAGCGGGCGAAGATCCGGCGGGATTACCGGGACTACGTCCATGACCATCCATTCCGGATCGTTGCCGGATGTCCTGATCGACTCGACAAGCTTCAGTCGCTTGGTGATGTCCTTGATCTTCTGCTTCGAACTGGTCTTGGTCAGATCGTCGCGCAGTTTGACCGCCAGTTCGTGCAGATCCATGGCGCCGAGCAGCACCTTGATCGCCTCGGCTCCCATTGAGGCCTGGAAATCGTTTCCGTAGGACTCGACGGCCTGGCGATATTCGTCTTCAGACAGGACCTGCTGGTATTTCAGCGGGGTCTGTCCGGCGTCTATCACGACGTAATCCTGGAAGAGGATGACCTTTTCCAGATCCGAAGTTTTCATTCCAAGCAGCGTGCCCAGGCGACTGGGCAAGGCCTTGAAGTACCATATATGCACGATGGGCGCAGCCAGGGAGATGTGTCCCATTCGCTTGCGTCGCACGCGGGAGTGGGTCACCTTCACGCCGCATCGATCGCAGATGATGCCTTTGTGCTTGGTGCCCTTGTACTTTCCGCACGAGCATTCCCAGTCGCGCTCCGGGCCGAATATTCGCTCGCAGAACAGCCCTTCCTTTTCAGGACGGTACGTTCTGTAGTTGATCGTTTCGGGTCTTCTGACCTCGCCAAACGACCAGCTGCGGATATCGTTAGGTGAAGCCAGCATGACTTTCACCGACCCGTAGTCATTAATTCTATCGTATACGCTTTCAACCATTACTAGTCGCTCCCTGTGGGGGTTCGATCAGATAAGCCTTCTTTTTTCCAACTGGATATTAAGTCCCAAGCCTCTAAGTTCGTTGCACAGGACGTCGAAGCTGACGGGCGTGCCGGCTTCGAGTGTGTTTGTGCCTTTAACCATGGACTCGTATATCTTGGTGCGGCCTTCGACGTCGTCGCTCTTGACGGTCAACAGTTCCTGCAGCGTGAAGCTTGCGCCATACGCCTCCAGGCCCCAGACTTCCATCTCACCGAACCTCTGACCGCCGGTGCGGGCCTTTCCGCCCAGCGGCTGCTGGGTGATCAGCGAGTAAGGTCCAGTCGCTCGAGCGTGAATCTTCTCATCAACCAGATGGTGAAGTTTATTCATGTAGATGTAGCCGACGGTGACCTTCTGCTCCAGCGGTTCGCCGGTGCGCCCGTCCATCAGCGTGATCTTTCCGTCTTCCGGCATTTCGACCAGCAGTTCGCGGGTTTTTCCCGCCGACTGGATCACTTCGAGATCGTCGCACCTTTCGGCGACCTGGGCGTTGGCTTCCCGTACGCAGTCGAATATCTGTGCTTCCGACGCTCCGTCGAACACCGGCGTTACGGCCTGGAATCCCAGTACCGCGGCCGCCCAGCCGAGGTGCGTTTCGAGAATCTGACCGAGGTTCATTCGACCCGGAACGCCTAGCGGGTTCAGTACGATTTCGACTGGGGTTCCGTCTTCGAGGAACGGCATATCCTCTTCCGGTACGATTCGTGCGATAACGCCCTTGTTGCCGTGCCGGCCGGCCATCTTGTCGCCAACGCCGAGCTTACGCTTGGTGGCGACTCGAACCTTGACCATTTCCAACACGCCGCTGGGCAGTTCGTCGCCGCGCTTCATGTGGTCCAGCTTCCGCTCCATTTCCTTCTGGATGTCGAGAATCCTGGGCCAGTAGCGTCCGTACAGGCGTTCGGCCTGCTGCTTGGCGGTGTCGGATTTAGGCTTGGGCTTGGCCCAGCGGATCGAGAAATCGTCGATCTGTTCGAGGATAACTTCAGCGTTGTCGCTCAGGCCGACTTTCTGCCTGGTTGACGGGTCAACCATTTCGTCGCCGAGAACTTCGTTCATCGCTGCGGACATTTCGCGGAAGACGCGTATCTTGCGGCCTTGCATCATCTGCGTGTACTGCTTGACTTTTCGCTTGTGCTGAACCTTCATGTCATCCGACATGTGCATGCGTCGGCTGAATCGCTTGGTGTCAACCACAACGCCCTCTTCGCCGGCGGGCAGTTCGAGGCTGTCGTTCTTGACGTCCTCACCGGCCCGGCCGAAGATTGCGTGCAGCAGTTTTTCTTCCGGAGTCAGTTCGCTCTTGGACTTCGGCGAAACCTTGCCGACGAGAATATCGCCGGAAGAAACGCGAGTTCCGACCAGGACGATTCCGTTTGCATCGAGGTTCGCCAGGGCTCGCTCGGAGACATTGGGAATGTCGCGGGTGAATTCTTCGCGTCCCAGTTTCGTCTCGCGAACTTCAACGTCATACTCTTCCAGGTGCACCGATGAGAAAGTGTCCTGCTTGCAGAGGCGTTCGGAGATAACGATGGCGTCTTCGAAGTTGTATCCGTCGAACGGCATGAACGCCACCAGCACGTTGCGACCCAGGGCCAGCTGGCCCCTGGAGGTCGACGAACCGTCGGCGATTACCTGGCCCTTCTTGACCCGCTGTCCGGGTTTGATGATGGGCTTCTGGTTCAGGCAGGCTCGTTCGTTGAGCTTGTTGAACTTGCGGAGTTCGTATTCGTC
>CAYMSH010000364.1:0-1573 GCA_964392945.1 uncultured Planctomycetaceae bacterium
GACGACGCCCAGCGCCGGGGCGATCAAACAGGCCCGGGCATTGGCTGATATCGAACTGATGGTGATCGTTCGCCCTCGCGGCGGAGATTTCCTGTACAGCAACGCGGAGTTCGAGGTGATGCGCGAAGATGTGCGTATGGCCAGACAGTTCGGCGCCGACGGTGTTGTCATCGGCTGCCTGCTCGCTGACGGGCGGGTGGACTCAGATCGCACCGCCCGATTGATCGAAGATGCCCGAGGCATGTCGGTGACATTTCATCGGGCGTTTGACCTCGCCGTCGATCCGCACAAGGCGCTGGAAGATCTGGCGGACCTGGGTGTGGACCGCGTGCTTACATCCGGACAAGCCGCCAGCGCTCACGAGGGCATTGACCTGATTACCTCGCTGCAGAAGCAGGCGGCCGGGCGGGTTATCATCATGCCGGGCGGCGGACTGACGGCGCAGAACGTCCGGAGTTTCATCGAAGCAACCGGAGCCACCGAAGTGCACATGACCGCTCGCACCAGCGTCGAGAGCCGAATGATATTCCGCAACAAACGAGTCTTCATGGGCGTGGCGCCTGGGGACGAGTACCAACGAAAGGCGACGGATCCGGACGTTGTAAGAAGCATCGTGCGGGCCGCAAAAGGCTAGAGGCCTGAAGGCAGGAACATGACAGCGAAGCGAAGCACACTGGCGATAACTCCGGCCGCAGCCGCCTTGCTGTTTGCGGCGATCCTCACTATGACTTGTTGCAGCAGCGCTCTGGCGGCCGATGAGCTGACGTCCGAGTCTCCCTGGCCGGCGGGCAGGCCGATCGCTCCCGGCGGCGAGCGACTAACCGTTGTCACCGCTCCTGGACTGGTCGCCCCCGTGCTGGCGCGGGCCGATGTGCTGATTGTTGGATCGAGCTTCGAGGGATGCTTCCTGGCCCAGCGCATCGCCGGGCCGAAGCGTCGGGTTATCCTCACGTCGGCCGGGACGTCACTGCCTCGCGAAATGGCCATGGCGCTGCGTCCGTGGGTTTCGAGCGACAATCTCTCCAGCGCCCCTGCAGACGTGAAATCGTTCCTGGCGGCCTGCAAGAAGAGCGTTGCCGGCGACGAGATCATTCTCGACATGATCAAACTGACCGAGGGATTTGAGAATCTGGTGCTCGACAAGGGCGCGGGCCTGTACTACGACGTGCATCCCTGCGGCGTCCGCATGTCGGGGCAATACGTTACGGCGGTCATCTTCGCCTGCAAAGGCGGGTTGGTGGCGATCGAAGCCGACGTAATCGTCGATTGCACTCCTGACGGTTCGCTGGCCGCCCTGGCCGGCGCCGAGATGCGCAAGCGGGAATCGGCGAGCAAGGAGACCCTCGTGCGCTACAGCATGCTGTGCGGCAAACTGCCGAAGCAACCGACAATGACCGTCAAAACAGTGCCCCAACTCGTAGATAACCGCGTGGTGATGCACGGAGATTTCGCGGAATTTCGCCTGCGCCTGCCGGTAGGCGCCAGTGCGTTTGACGGTTCGGTGCGAGACCTCGCCGCAAGGCGTCTTGCCGCGACGGCCGGGATCAAACTCAAGCAGTCCGGCGCCCTGGGG
>CAYMSH010000364.1:1610-6590 GCA_964392945.1 uncultured Planctomycetaceae bacterium
CGGCGGCGACGTACTGCTGACCGATCCGACAAGGCGGATCGTCAGTCGCGCTACCGGCAAGAAGCTGACTATAGATGCGTGCCGGCCCAAAGGGATCGACAACCTTCTGGTCTGCGGCCCGACTATCGACGTCGATGATGCGCTGGCGGCGTCTCTCGTCGAGCCGCTGGGCGGACCGTCGCTTGCCGACGTGATCGCACCTGCACCGTGGAGCGAATTGAGCAGGAAAACATCAGCCCAGACCCCGGCGGTGCGGCTGTCCTGCGGGCCAAACGGATCGGGAAAGATCGTCAAAGCCCGAGCAATGTTCACAGAACTGAGCCCGATGTATCGCACGAGCGGCGAGGTGGCGATTGGCGAAATACGCCTCGATGTGATCGCCGACTGCGACGTGCTCGTAGTCGGCGCCGGCACGAGCGGCGCCCCTGCGGCGCTCGTGGCCGCCGAGAGCGGAGCCGACACCATCGTCGTCGAGAAATACGGAGACATCGGCGGCACGCACACCATCGGCGGCGTGTCGAAATACTGGTTCGGCCGGCGCACCGAATTCGTCAACCGGATCGACTCCGACGCCTCGGCAATGATGAAAAGATCAGGCATGCCTAAATGCATGGGCATGCTCAGCGTGCTGATGCGAGCCCGGGCGCGTCTGGTGACCCACTGCCTGGCGATCGGGGCCGTCGTCAACGGCCGGACAGTCTCCGGCGCGGTGGTTCTCACGCCGAGAGGCCTTGCCGTCATCAGGGCCAAACGCGTCATAGACGCAACCGGCGACGGGGATATCGCCGCACGCGCCGGGGCGAAAACCCAATACGGTACGCGGCGCGACGCGATGACTATGTGGTGCTCGTTCGCACAATACAGCGGAACGAATCCCGAGGCCGCCCGCCACTTCCAATACGTAGTCGACCCCCGCGATCCTACCGACATGACCCGCGCCATCATCGCCGGGCGACGCTTCAAAAAACGCAGGGTCTCCTTTCCGCAGGTCTACCTCACCCCTCGCGAGTCACGGCGCATCAGCGGCGAGTATCGCGTTACGGTTTCCGACATTCTCGCCGGACGCCGATTCGAGGACATGATCATAATCTGCAGGTCGAATTTCGATATCAAGGGGATCGCCGATTCCGACCTGTCGTTCAGCGGCTACGTCGAATGGGCCAGGCTTGCGAACTATTCCGTGCAGATCCCCTATCGTGCTATCGTGCCGAGGGACCTCGACAACATCCTGGTTGTCGGCAAGGCCTACTCGGTCAGCCACGACACGCTGTCCCTGGCGCGAATGCAGCGCGACATGATCGCCCTGGGAGCCGCAGCGGGCCTGATCGCGGCCGGGTCGGCTCAGAGCCGAGCCGACCTGCGGGGCATCGACGCCAAGGCCCTGCAGGCCAAACTGGTCAAACTCGGCGTCCTGTCCCAAGAGGACCTGCAGGCGATCAAGGGCGTGAAGGACAATGCGCTGCCGCCGGTGAGTAAAGATGAGCTTCGCCGACTGATAGAACAACTCGCCGACGGGAAGTTGAAACTCGACGGGCAGGTCAACATCCTGGCCAGGCCCAAAGCGGCGATCCCTCTCCTGAAAGAAGCCCTTGCCAAAGCCGACGGGAAGGCGAAAGTCCAACTCGCCCGGGCGTTGTGCTTCCTGGGCGACACAAGCGGTTCACAAACGCTGCTGGACGAGTTGACCCGACTGCTGGCGGGAAAAGACCTGCCCGGGATAACACGACTCAGACGGCTGGCCCACGCGCTGCCCGATCACGGTTTTGCGCCCGATGAGACGTACTTGATCAACACGCTGGCGAGGATGGGCGACAAGCGGATCATCCCGTTCATGACGAACATCGCCGCCAGGGTGCACGATTCAACCAAGCTTTCGGGGAAGTTCGGTTACGTCTTCAGCATCTGCTATGCAGCCGAGCGCCTGGCCGACCCGGCCTGCCTGAAGGCGCTGGAAACCCTGGCCGCCAAGCCGGGTCTGCACGGCGGGTTTCTGCCGCGCGGCTCGGATCCGCGTAGAAAGGCCGAAAGGAAGACCCCGTGGAACGATCGCTACCCGTACCTGGAGTTCTGCATCGCCCGGGCCCGGGCCAGATGCGGCTCGCGAGCCGGGTACGACAAACTGATCGACGCCCTGTGCGATATCCGGGGCTTTATCGCACGAAGCGCCCACGACGAACTGGCAGATCTGACGGGACGTGACTTCGGATACGATGTAAAAGCATGGCGAACAGCACTACGATCGCTGAAGATAGTCCCGCAGCCCTATCGCCACAACGCCCCGGAACCCGAAAAACCTTAGGAGACATGATACGTGAGAAACAGACATTCAGTGATGATGCTTGCGGGCGTCCTGATATCGCTTCTATTTGTTGAATCCGGATGGGCCATTGTCGATGCCGAAAACATGGGACGCTGGACCAAACCGGTCAACCGAGGGCCTGACAAGGATGTGCCCGGCTTCCTGGTCAACCTTGGTCCGACCGGAGCCAGGGCGATGCTGAAGGAGACATCGTTCGTTGTGAAGTATGTCTTCGCCAAGTCGCCGGCGCATCAGAAACTGAAAATCGACGACGAGATAATCGGCGTCAACGGCAAGATGTTCACGACTAAGCACATATTCGGAAGGCAATACGGGATGGGTTACAAAGTCGGCTACGAAGGGCCGATAATGGACTTCGGCAACGCGATCGAAGACAGTGAATCTCGCAACGGCATCCTCAAACTGACCGTACTTCGCAAGGGCAAGAAGACGATCGTCACACTGCGTCTGCGCGCGATCGGCGGATTCAGCAAAACTTACCCGCTCAAGTGCCGCAAGTCCGCCAGGCTGGTCGCTGCTGCAACGCAATACCTCCTGACCCGCACGAAAGAATTCCGTTCTCCGTGTCATAAGAGGGGAACTGTAGGGCTGGCGTTGCTGTCGCAGGGAAGACTGAAGGAAGCCAAGGCGATGGCGGCCTCCTGGAACAAGGCTCCGGGCCCCAGGACATGGACCTGGCCGGTCTCCTACCAGTGCATCTTCCTCAGCGAATACTACCTGAAGACCAGAGACAAGAGCGTCTTGAAGACGATTGAGGCGTTGACCAAACGCCTGTACGAAGCACAGGTCACTGACCCCGCCATGTACAAAGATCGGACCCACGGCGGCCGGCCGCAGGGTAGGAATTTTATAAAGGGCGGTCTGGGGCATATCGTCAAGATTGACGGTTATGGAACGATGGCGATCACTACCCTGATGGCGATCGTGGCCTGGGAACTGGCCGAGGATTGCGGTGTGAAACTGGACCAGCGGCATGTGGATCTCGCCTTTGAGTGCATCCGCACGAACACCAACAAGAGCGGGTACATGGGCTACCGCCACGCCAGGGGAGCCTACAGTCCCGTCGGCAGGCAGGGCCTTGCGATTATCGCCCACAGGCTGGCCGGCGATAAGGGAACTGAACAATACGTTGGGACAGTGACCGATCATTTGGCCAAATCGAAAACCCGCCTGAACGACGGGCACGGTGATAATGTTCTGGCCGTATTGTGGGCGCTGCTGGGTGTCCAGTTGTCAGGCGACAGTGCGGCCGTTCGAGAGATGTTCGACACAATAAGGCGTTCATCAACATGTCCAGAACGCACGACGGATCGTTTGTAGCCCAGCCCGGGCGGAACTCGGGCGACAAGGGCTATTACATGTCATCACGCATCCACCCGACGGCCGCCATGGTGCTCGTCCTGGGCATGTCCCGACCCACCCTGAGGATTCAGGGCAAAACAGTGAGAAGATAATCATGATGAAGAATATCAAACGCCGAATCGTTGCTGGCGGACTTCTTGTTGCATGCGCGTTTGCGACGCCTCTTTGGGCCGCCGAAAAAGGCAAGAAAGCTCCCAAACAGGCCGCCAAACCCTCCAAAGAAAACGCCGAAATATTCAGCTATCATCTGGGCTATCGAAACGGCAAGGCCATTGCCGCGAATGCCAAACAGAAGCCTGCTGACAACGAGGCGTTTCTTCGCGGAGTCAGGGGCGCACTTGACATTGCCAAACCACAGGCCAAGGACAAGGACAATGCAGACTGCAAGAAAGGCGTCAAGTTCGGGGGGCGGATCGCCCTGTTCGCAAAGCAGCGGTTTCCTCATCTCCGACTGCCCAGGATAGTCGAAGGACTCGGCGCGGGACTGACCGACAAGAAGCCTGCATACAGCGGCGAACAGTTCAAGGAGGCCGTTAGCGCCTGTGCGAAGTTTATCAAGAGACCGAAGACCAAGCCCTATTTGATGCTGGGCGAGCAGGCGCCGAAGTGGGACGTCGGACCGTGGCATCAGCTCCCTGAAGGCAAGACTTCGCTGGACATCTCAGATTTCAAGGGCAAGGTTCTCTACATGTACTGCTTCCAGAGCTGGTGTCCCGGCTGCCACAGCCGCGGATTCCCCACGCTCAAGCAGGTCGCCGAGAAGTACAGGGACGACAACAGCGTCGGGTTTGTCGTGTTCCAGACGGTGTTTGAAGACCGGACCAGCAAGCCTGTCAACACGTTCGAGAACCTCAAGAAGATCGCAAAAAAGTACGGTCTGACGATGCCGTTTGCACAGAGCGGCAGCCGGGAAGATAAGTCCAAGGTGATGAAGGCCTACAAGACGCGCGGCACGCCGTGGACTGTTATCATCGATAAGAAAGGCGTAATTCGCTACGGCGGTTTCCACATCACGCCGACCGACGCGGCTGAACTGATCGATAAACTCAAGACCGAGAAGTCCCCGGGAAAATAAGACAGAGGTCATCGACCCGCCCGCCGCTTCAGCGGTTTGTCGGTGAACGCCAGGAGAGCAATATGAATCTTTCACGCCGCCGATTTCTGAGACTGTCCGCACTGGCGGGCGCAGGCGCCGCCCTGGGACGGACCAGTGTAGCCTATGGGCCCAAACGCCGGCGGAGTTTGCCCAACATCGTGATCATATACGCCGACGATCTGGGCTGCGGCGACCTGTCGTG
>CAYMSH010000365.1:0-6580 GCA_964392945.1 uncultured Planctomycetaceae bacterium
ACCTGGTTCGCCGCCTGCAGGAAAACAGCTCCAACGAATCGATCCTGCGCCAGGAGTTTGATCCCGCCGCCGACCCCGGCGAACTGCTGGCCAATCCGGCGGTGCAATTGAGCCGAAGTGTCGTCACCGCCCCGTGACGTACGTTCGCGCGGTGTCGTACATCGTCAGGATATTCTCAATCGGGGCGTCGATCTGGATATAGGTGTGGCCCGGTCCGAGTATGTATCCGCCGTCACGGTCCAGTGTGTCGATCAGGTGCATTACTTCGTCGGCGACCTGTTGAGTCGTGCCCCTGCAGAGTGTTTCCTGCAGATCCACGCCTCCGTAGAAGCACAGATCCCGGCCGAAGTCTTCCTTCAGGCCTGCGGGGTCCATTCCGTTTGCGCGGGTTTGTATCGGTTCGATCATGTCGACCCCGGCGTCCACGATCATCGGCAGCAGCGGTTTGACCGCCCCGCAGCAGTGCAGCAGGAATGCTTTGTTGTGCTGGTGGGCGATATCGACGAATTCGGTCAAGTAGGGCAGCACGAAGCAGCGGAAATCCTCCGGGCTGAACAGCGGTCCGCGCTGGGAGCAGTAGTCGTCGGCCATGTATACGATATCGATACCGTCGCCGTGCGATTCGAGCATCTTCCGCAGCGCTTCGGCGCATATCTCGCCGATCGTCTTTATCAGGTGCTCGGCGTAGTGTCTTCGCATGGCGAAATCCATCATGAGATCGCCGAGGCCCCTGACCATCGAGGCGATGAAGTACGCGCCCCACGTGAAGACGCCTATAACCGCCCGATCCGAATGGTTTGCGGCTTCGGAGCCGAAATGGCTGAAATCGAGAACATCCGGCGCCGGCCAGCTGTGTGTGTTTATGTCCGAGACTGCGTCCTTGCCGGCCAGCGGATTGAAGCAGACCTCGTCATATTCGCCGCCGGTGTACTGCGTGACCTGTGTTCGGTATCCCCATATGGAGGTCTTCTCGGTCAGGTCGTTCTGGTCGGCGGTGTACATGAAGTTGCCCGGCAGGATCATCCAGGTGTCGACGCCCAGCCGATCGAAGAGCGCCTCCTTCGTGTCCAGCCCCAAGTGCTGGTAAAGCGCCGCGTACACTTCAGGCTCGGCGTCGAACGTAATTGGCGTACGATCGGGTCGCCTGTGTGCGATTGCGGCCAGTACTCTTTCTTTGGAAGTCATCGTTTTCAGAACGACGATAGCGTCAATATGCGGTGATGTCCATGCAGTTATCGGCGCATTGATCCTTGCAGCACGGGCCGACTCGGGATATGAATAATGGAATAAGTCCCGATTTTCCGCCACCGATGTTTCAGGAGAAGCGATATGAGCGAAGTTGAACACATTATCACCGTTCAGGACGAAGTCGGCGAGACGCCGATCTGGATACCGAACGAGCAGGCGATGTACTGGATCGATCTGGAAGGTTCGGCGGTCCATCGATATGAGCCGTCTTCCGGCGATCGCAAGGACTGGTCACTCGATGCGGCGGTCACCGCACTGGCGCGCCGAGCCTCGGGCGGGTGGATCCTGGCTACGAAGACCGGTCTTGCCTTCTGGGACCAGGTCGGGGCGAGCACCGAGTTCATCGCCGACCCGACGGCGGATTCAGAAGCGATCAGGTTCAACGACACCACAGTAGATTTGCGCGGCCGATTGATCGCCGGCACGGCCAACGTTCAGGACTTCGAAGCATCCGACGGCGCGCTGTATAGGCTCGATCCGGACCTCTCGCTGCAGCAGATCGACGACGGATACGCGATATCCAACGGGATGGGCTTCAGCCCCGACGGCAAGATTCTTTACGTGACCGACATGTTCCACAACCGGATTGTCGCGTTGGATTACGATATCGAAACCGGAGCGGTAAGCAACAAGCGAACGTTCGTTGAGGTGCCCGGCGACACGGGTCTGCCTGACGGCTTGACTGTCGATTCCGAAGGTTTCGTCTGGTCGGCTCACTGGGCCGGGTCGCGAATAACCCGATACGATCCCGACGGGGCGATTGAGCGCCAGATCACGGTCCCGGCGACGAACGCAACATCCCTGGGCTTTGGCGGGGCGGATATGAACGAACTTTACATCACGACGGCCTGGTTCTTCATGAGCGAAGAAGACCGAAAAGCAGAGCCGCGGGCCGGCGACGTGTTCCGCGTTAAGACAGATATAACCGGCATAGTTGAACAGCAATTCGCCGGCTAACAGGAGAGAAACGATGGAAAAACTGACAAAAGAAGAACGAGTCCTGCGAGTAATTAACGGTCAGGACGTAGACTACCTCCCCAGCCAGATAACCTTCTCAGATCGCACGCGCGACGCGGAGTTGACCGCGGCGCTGGGTATCGGGCCGGACGAACTGGACGCCTACCTCGAGAATCACATCCACATCTCGCTCTGTTCGCACGATAAGACGTTGTTCTACCGCAACGACCGCGACGAGATGGCCCGCCTGAAGGCCATGGGCTTCTGCGGGACCGATTGGGAGAACAACGTTGTCTACGATTCCTGGGGAATGGGCATCACCGTCGGCTCTGACGGGTTCTTCACCTGCTTTGCCCCGCTGAGCAAGAGCGCTGCGCCTGAAGTCGCCGAGCACATGCCGCCGGACGTCAATCGCGAGTGTCTCTTCCAGGACGTCGAAGAGGCTGTGGCCAACTACACCACTCCCGACATGAGCCGGCCGGGCCTGTTCGACGAGATGGAGCGGGATGTTGCCGAGCTTTCGGGTGAGTTCCTGGTCATGCCGTCGGGCTACTTCGCCACGTACGAACGAAGCTACGCGCTGCTGGGCTTCCAGAATTTCATGACATACATGCTCGAGAAGCCTGACGTCGTGCATGCGCTGATGGACAAGGTCACAGAGTACCGCATCGAGTACGCAAAGAAGGTTGTCGAAATGGGCTTCAAAGTGGCCCATCACGGCGACGATCTGGGCACGCAGACCGGCGTTCTGTTCTCCCACGATATGTTCCGCGAGTTCGTTCTGCCGCGGCTCAAACAGGCCTGGCAGCCTTACAACGACGCCGGTATTCCGATCATCATGCACTCCTGCGGCTGCCTGACGAAGTTCATTCCCGACCTGCTGGAGATAGGCCTGAAAGTACTCGAACCGATCCAGCCGTGCATGGACCTGGAATACCTCAAACGCGAGTTCGGAAAGGACCTGATCATCAGGGGTGGTAACGAAACGCAGAACATCCTTCCGTTCGGCACGCCGGAGCAGGTCAAGGAGCTGGCCCGCAACACGATTCGCACGCTCGGCAAGGGCGGCGGGCACATAATCGGGCCGAGCCAGGAAGTCATGAACGACGTCCCGATCGCTAACGTAAAGGCCCTCGTCGAGACGATCGTCGAAGAACGCCAGACCGTGCTGGGCCTGTAATAGACATGGCAATTGGCAATTGGCAATTGGCCATTGGCCACGGCCGACGGCAGGCGGCGAACGTTAAGAACTGGCTCTGCTTGTGCGCTGTGGTGTTGCTGGCGGTTTGTCCCGCCGGCGCGGTCGAGCGGACTGAAGGCCTGGTTGCCGCCGGGACGAAGTGGTCCACTCCTTATTACGTTGTGGACAGCAAAGTCGCCGGACCAACTGTCATGATTACCGGCGGGATGCACGGCAACGAGCCGGCCGGCGCTCGGGCCGCTGAGCATATCCGCTGCTGGACGATCCGGCGCGGAAAGCTCATTATCGTGCCGCGACTTAATCCCGCGGCGCTGGACGCCTACAAGCGATTGATTCCCGATGCGCCTCGCGAGCGGGGCGATCTGAACCGCAGTTTTCCCAAGACAGGTCGGCCGGACAAGGCGACAGGCTCCGAGGCGCGAGCCATCTGGGCGTTTGTTAAATCATCCAGGCCCGACTGGTTGTGCGACCTGCACGAGGGATTCGCATTCCATAAAACCAATCCGAAATCCACGGGCGCGAGCATCATCTCTCTGCCGAAACTCAAACTTGGCGACACTGTCAAGTTGATGCTTGCTGCGGCCAACGCGTCGGTCTCTGATGACGGCAAGAAGTTCGTTCGGCTTCGCGGTTCGGCTGACGGATCGCTGGCCCGGGCGGCCGCCGAGAGACTTGGCTCAAAGACGATGATACTCGAGACGTGCTACAACGATCAGCCCATGTCGCTGCGGACGCGTCAGCATCGCCTGATGGTCCATCGCCTGCTGAAGCATCTGAAAATGGTCGATTGCGATTCGGTTCGCATGACGCCGCCTGGAGCGGGCCTGCGGCGCGTGGCGATCTACAACGGCCCCGGAGCCAGCCGGGCCGCGAGCCGACACTTCGACAAAATGCTGCGTTCCAAACCCGGGACGCTTACAAGACTCATCGGCCCGCCGGATATCGCTGACGGCGTGCTGGACAAGCAGTTCGACGCCGTCATCTTCGGCGGCGGAAGCGGCAGCAAGCAGGCCGCCGGTATCGGCCTCCCCGGGCACAAGGCCGTCGTCGCGTTCGTCAAGTCCGGCGGCGGTTACTTAGGCGTATGCGGCGGGGCGTACCTGGCGACAAGCGAATATACCTGGGGCCTGAAGATAATCGACGCCCGCACAGTCGACCGCAAGCACTGGAAACGCGGCCGGGGCAAGGTCAAAATGGAGTTTACGAAACTAGGCGCCAGCGTGCTGGGGCCCCCGGCTCGGCTGGTCGATGTTCCCTACGCCAACGGACCGCTGCTGGGACCGTACAATCGCAAGGACCTCGACGACTACCGGGTGCTGGCCTATTTTCGCGGCGAGATCAACGAGAACAAAGCCCCAAAAGGCGTAATGCTGAACTCTCCGGCGATGATTCTCGGCAAGTTCGGCTCCGGGAAGGTGATCCTGTTCAGCCCGCACCCCGAGAAGACCGAGGCCCTGGGGGGCCTGGTTCATCGAGCCGTGGGACACATAATCCCGTCCGGGCCGGACTTGACTTGTTTGGCGAAGATCGATAAACTCTGCGACTCAGATGCCCGATAGTAACCTTGAGGCGCCTCTGAACCGCCGACGTAGCTCAACGGTAGAGCACAGCTTTCGTAAAGCTGAGGTTGTGAGTTCGATTCTCACCGTCGGCCTTGAACACAAATAGCGCTGACTTCGGAGCTTCCGAAGACCCGCAAATGTTGCGGAGCGGCCGTAACCCAAGGCAGAAAGCGAGTAGTACTACTCGCTTAAGCACAAGGAGACGAGCCGTGAAAGCAACCGCCCCTCGAAAATCCGCCAGAATCCCCAAACTCCGCCGACACAAGGCCACCGGCCAGGGCTACGTCTGCCTCAACAGACGGTTCATCTACTTTGGTCGGTACGACGCGCCGGAGACCCAACAGAAGTACCACCAGGTCATCGCCGAGTGGTTGTCGAACGGTCGGCAACTCCCCCAGCCGCCTGAAGAGATAACGGTCGGAGAACTGGTGGCCCGGTACTGGGCGTTCGCCAAGGCCTACTACGTTGACGCCAAAGGCAATCAAATGCCCGAGGCGGGGCACATGCACACGGTCCTGAAAATACTGCGCAAGGCCTACGGCCACAGCAAAGCGGGAGACTTCGGCCCGCGGGCGTTGCGCATCGTTCGCCAAACGATGGTTCAGCGCGGCTGGTGCCGCCGGCACGTCAACCAGAATGTCGCGAGACTCAAAAGGGTCTTCCGGTGGGGCACGGAAAACGAACTGGTGCCCGGGGGGGTCTACCACGCCCTGCAGGCCGTCGCGGGTCTTCGTCGGGGGCGCACCGAAGCCAGAGAGAGCGAGCCGGTAAGGCCTGTCCCGCAGGAGATGATAGACGCCATCCGGCCGCATGTGCCCAGGCAAGTCTGGGCGATAATCGAACTGCAACTGCTGACCGCGGCGCGGCCGGGGGAGATATGTATTATGCGGCCTGGCGACATTGACCGGACAGGCAGGATATGGCTGTACCGCCCGGAGTCCCACAAGACGGCCCATCGGGGCCACGACCGTGTGATCTACATCGGGCCGCGCGGCCAAGAGGTCCTGCGGCCGTTTCTCCTGCGTTCGCCCGGGGCGTACTGTTTCTCGCCGGCGGAAGCTGACGCCGAACGCCGGGCCGCTCTGCACGAGCGGCGAGTGACGCCGCTGTCGTGCGGCAACAAGCCCGGGACAAACCGCAAGGCCGAGCCCCGCAAGACGCCCGGGGAGCATTACACCACCAACAGCTATCGCCGCGCGATCTGGTACGCCTGCGAGAGGAGTTTCCCGCTGCCGCCGCATTTAGCCAAGAGGCCCGATGAGACGTGCAGGGAATACGCCGCTCGTCGCCGAAGGAGCAAGAGACTCAGGGCCGATATCAACGAGTGGCGCAAGGCTCACCGCTGGTCTCCCCACCGGCTCCGTCACAACGCCGCGACATATCTCCGGAGGGAATTCGGATTGGATACGGCCAGAGTCATACTCGGCCACCGCAGTCCCATCGTTACGGAGATCTACGCTGAAGTAGACCGGGAGAAGGCCATCGATGCGATGCTGGCCGTGGGGTAGCAGTGGTAATCGATAGCCTGCATTAGCATGGCGGGAGTCTGCTAAGTTACCGCTAAGCGGTCTCTAAACGCCCCCTAAAAGTCCCTTGTTCGGTCCTTATCCGA
>CAYMSH010000366.1:0-6545 GCA_964392945.1 uncultured Planctomycetaceae bacterium
CTTGAACCCGACGCTGCAGGATCTGTTTGTGCATGACTCCACGGGACAGTTCGAAGGTGACCTGAGAAACACCCAACTGCTCTATTTTAACGACGGGATCCGGCTGCATATTCTCGATGACAACGAATTGAGACGCGATGTGGTGAACTATCAATCAATAGATGTCAAGGCCGGGGACCAGTACTCCCTCGTGGTCGTCGACACCTACACGATACCCGACGGTATGACCCTGGCCCAGTGGGGCGAGATTTGGCGAAAGCTGGACGGCAGGGCCTCGCACCATGGGCCCCCGACTGCGATGAATCATACGGTTTGGATCCATCCGGGTCGCCCGTCGGACCCGTACTATATGGCCGGTCTGCTCGGGCACGAAATGGGGCACAATATCAACTGTACGCACCACGGAGGCAACAGAGACGTGATGCTGCAACTGGTCAACGAAGAACTCAATGGCCTGACACTGAACGGAAAGGCCTACGTTGGCATGCCCGGCGGCCAGCATAGCGGCGATTTTCGAGGAATCATGCGATACAACTGCGCGACGCTATTCTGCTCGGACGTCAATCTGCCCATGCCGCTCAAGGATCATCAATCCAAGTACTTGCTGAACGACAAAAGCGGAACGCGGGAGTATTTCGCCGATTCCAAACAGGGCTCCGGCGACAATCCCGCAGAGGCCTTCACCGGTCCGGCGACTCTAGGCCCGGCACAAGCTCAGATAAGGATAAGAAGCTACTGATGGGTATGATAGAATCGAACAGAAAGACCGCAGCACTGGCGGCAATCGCCGCGGCGCTGATTGCGACACCGATTCTCGTAATCGTCTTCTCGGGCGACAATGGGCCGCTTGACGCCAGCGCCGATACGTCCGCCGTCGCCAAGAGCCCGGAAACAGGCCCCGATCAGGTCGGCCGGATTTCGACCGGCCAGCCGGATCGCATACTCTGCACGGTGCGCGCTAACGGCGGGGGGCTTGTGCGTTTGCCCAGATCTACGCCAATGTACATCGAGTGTGTTTTCGCCAATCCGATGAAGGACAAGGCGATGGAACTGCCGCAAATCGAATCGGTGACACCGGTGTTGACGAACAAGGACGGGGCGAAAGTCAGCGTCAAGCTCAGTCCGACAGGAGACAGTCGCCCCGAGGCGCCTCCATGGGGCCTGGCCGTTCTGGCCTGGGAGATTGACGCCGAGTTGGCGCCGGGGACATACACCGTAACGGTAAAGCTGCCGGAATCTTTTCCCGGCGCTGACGGGGCCGGCAGGTCGGTGCGTATCCGGCCGGCCCGACTGATAGTAACCGACAAGCCCGATGACGAACAACTTTCTGCGCGAGCCGGCAGGCGGCTGATGATGTTCAGGGGCAAGGGGCCGGAAGTTGTCGGCAAGTTGACTGAAGCCCTGGCTGCGAATCCGACGAATCGCTTTGCGACTCTGGAGTTGGTTTCGGTTCTTGCCGAGCAGGAGAAGTACTCGCAATCCAGGGATGTGCTGTTGGATTACCTGGCAGCGCTGCAGGGCGCGAAACTCGGGGGAAAGAACAATAAAACCGCCGAAATACCGTGCTGGGCCGCGGCGGAATTAGAATTCCTCAACGCCAAGTGCCGAAAGATCGCCGCCGGGCCGACCCGTTGAGGGCCGGCCTCCGGCGGATCCTACTTGATCAGCCGGGCTTCTATGCTCGCGATCTGGCGGTTGGCGAACTCGTCTGTGATGAACCAATCCTGATAGAGGGCTTCGATCTGTCTCAGGTACCAGTCAACCGATGACTTCTTCAACGTGCGTTTGACGCCCTTGGGTCTGCTTGCCTCAAGGATCGGCGGGCGCACGCGATCGCTCGGCGAGCGGTAGGACGGATTGTACACCAGGGCCGGCAGGGTGTCGGCCGGAGCCAGATGACGCCAGAGAAACGCCTGCATTCTGTCTTCTGTCGGAACTCCTGCATGGACGATTGTCCGGTCTCCAACCTTTGCAGCGCCCAGGACAGTCAGGTCGACCGGCCGGTCCATCTCGGTAAGGGTGGTCCTCAATGTGAGTCTCGTTGTCTCCTTCTTGGCCGGCAGCGTAACGCCGTTGGATGTCAGGCCCTTGGGCAGGTCCTTGAAACTCAACTTGATCGGTCCGGTGAATCCGTCCTTGCGTATCGCATAGACCGTTACCGCCACTGACGACTTACTGCGGATAACGAGCCGCGAAGGGACCAGGCGCAACGCGAAATCCGGCCGGGGTCGGCTGATGCGGAGCCTGTAGGCGTACTCTTTGCCCGCATGTCGCATCGTGTCGCCGATGTGGACGAAATACTTCCCGCTGGCGGGCAATTTGACCATCAGGTACGAATCGGCGTGGTCGGTGTTAAGCCCCGATCCGGCGTCATAATGATCATCGTTCAGGGCGATGATCTTGCCGTCGGCGCTGGTGACCTTTACGAAAGAATCGAATGGCGAGCCGAGTCGGCGAGCGTGCACTTCGGCGACGATTGTTTCGCCGGCTTTGCCTTGTACTTCGAAGACATCCCAGTCGCCCGGGCGATCGGCTCTCCCGTTGACGATAATCGGAAGAGTCACTTTCTGGGCTTTGGACGGATCGTTATTCGGCTCTTTGTCGAGGCACTCCGGCAGTGTGTCCAGCGCAAACGGCACGTAGTTGGAAACGAGTTTTCCTCTAGCGGCCGAAAGCATATAGAGCCCCGGTTTTGCATCTTTCGAGGGCGGGGTCAGCGTGGTCTTCTCCAGGTTCCATCCGTGCATTTCAAGCTTGACCGGCTTACCCATTCGCCCGCCGAGCGGGAATACGCTCGTCACGAACGGTAATTCGCCGATCGTGATCCGATAGACAAAACTCTCCCGGCCGCGGAAGATCGCGTCGTTGATCGAGACCACGTAGTCGCCATCGGCCGGAACTTCGAAATAAAGCGTCGGGTCGGGTCGGAAACGGAAATCGTCATTGTAGGCCAGTTCCTTGCCTTTGGCGTCGTGAATCCTCAGCACGGCTTGAAACCAACCGGGAACGCCGTCAGCGACATACGGGACCAACTGCCGAGCCCTGGCCGAGATGAGCAAACGCTGGCCCTTGCTGGCCTGAAAACGGTACCGATTCACTTCGCCGGCGGCGATCTGACCGTTCATGGTGCACGGCGTAGTGATGTGCATTTCCTCTTCAGACGCCGGTCTCTTGCGCTGGGCCTGCTGCTCCTTGCCGAGCACTGGTTTCCGGGCGGTCTTCATCGCCTTGCGCGCGACTTCCGGCACCTGGCCCACGTAGAAGGACATCGCGTTTGATATGCCGCGTTTGGTGATCACCCTGATCTCTCGTCGACCGGGTTTTGCATTCGGCTCAATCGTGACCTCGGCGAATATTATTTCGGTGTGCGCGCGAACGGCCGCATTGCGCTGGTCTTCTGCGAATCGCCTTTGGATTCTCTCGATCAGATTCAGTTTCGCCACTTCATTTTCGGACTTTGGAGCGTCCTTCTTGGCCGTTGTTTTGCCTGGTGCAGGAGTTTTTGGTTTCTCCAGATTCGCATTGCAGTTGCTGCAGACTGTTGCTTCAAGCGGGTTGAGGCGACCGCATGACTTGCATACCACGCCACGAACCTCGGGCGGTTCAACGCTGGCCGGGAACTCGAAAAAGGCCATTTTGGCGGCCATCACGTCGCCCACGGTGGAGCCTTTCTTCTTCAGCGCGGCAAGTTGATCTCTGAGCAGGCGGATTTCCTGGTTGCTCATGACTCGGTAGTAATCGACCAGCCGGGCGGTAACGCCCTCGCCGCTGACAATAACTCCAGAAGCGCCGGTGAGTCTTTGTCCGCCCAGTCGGATCGGGAAAGTTGCGCCCTGCTGGCCTCCGGCGGGATAGACGTAGCCGATGTACTGGTTCTGCGCCAGGGCGGTGCATGCCGATCCGGCGAGCACGAGCAGCATCAAGATAGAAAGCCGATTGAATCTAGTCATCGATATACTCCATGTTCCGCCGTTGCGGCTACATAATCTCTTCCAGAAGTCCGGCCGATTTCATGCCTTCCTTCTCGGCGTCCAGCACGCGTGCGTCGAACCCCAGCGGGTGGGGCAGTTTTGCGCCGGCGTCTATGCCGGCAAGCAGGTAGAAGCTGCCCAGCAGGTCGGCCGGATAGACGGGCCTGTCCTTGACCTTCTCGCCTTTGGTGTCGCTCGAGCCTACGACGCGACCGCCCTTGAATCCGCCGCCGGCGACTAGCGTGGTGAAGACAGCTCCGTAGTGATGGCGACCGCCGTTCCAGGGCGGTTCCCAGGAGACCTTCGGCGTTCTGCCGAATTCTCCGGTGCACCATACCAGCGTGCTGTCCAGCAGGCCTTTTTCCTTCAGGTCCGCCAGCAATGTCGCCAGTCCCTGGTCCAGCCAGGGGCACTGTCGACCCATTGTCGCAAAGTGGTTTCCGTGCGTGTCCCATCCGCCGGGGAAGCTGATGGTGATGTACGGCACGCCGGCCTGGACCATGCGCCTTGCGGCCAGGCATTCCTGGCCGAAGGTGTTGCGACCGTAGCGATCGCGGAGCGCCGTCGGTTCGTTTGCGAGATTGAATACTTCCTTGCCCCTGCCCAGGATCAACCCGTAGGCTTTCTGCTTTGCTTTTTCGACGGCGGCCATTTCCGGCACGTCGGCCAGACCGTAGCCCATGTGATTGATCTTGTCGACCAGTTCACGGCGGGCCTTCTGGCGCGCGTCGTTGATTCCCCTGTTAACGATTCCCTGCACCTCAAAACGAGCAGCGTTCGGATCGCCGCCGGTGGCGAAAGGTTTGTACGCCGGTCCCAGGAAGCCTTCTTCGGAGAATCGTCCGGCCGCTCGGAGCATCACAACGTAAGGCGGAAGCAGACCCTTGTACTGGTTCTTCTTGAAGTAGGTGAATATGGCTCCCACGCTGGGGTAGGCCAGACGCCCGCCGGGCTTGTGCCCGGTTTGCATGAGGTAGGCGGCGGTTTCGTGGCCATTGACGCCGTGGGTCATGCTGCGGATGATGGAGTACTTGTCGGCCTGCTTGGCCAGGTGCGGGAACAGCGAACTGAGCTGGATTCCCTTCACGTTGGTAGGGATAACCTTGTCGAACTTCCCGAGGTAGTCGTAGCCCGTGCCGGGTTTCGGATCCCAGGTGTCGTTGTGCGACATGCCGCCCCAGAGGAATATCTGGATGACCGACTTGATCTTGCCTTTCTTCTTGGCTTTGGCTTTGGCGGCATTGTCTCGAGTTAGTTTCAGTTTCGCCGCTTTTTCGTCAGCCGCTTTCTTCTCGGCCGCTATTTGCGCCGCGGTCTTCTTGGGCGCCTTCCTGGCCGGCTTTTTCGGCTTAGCCGTCTTCTTGGCCGCCGCCAGGGCGCTGGAGCTCAAACCGCCTGCGGCGACTATGCCCGCGGCGCTCAAAGCGCTGCGTCGCATGAGTTCGCGTCGGGACAAAGGCTTCTGGTTGTCTGAATTGTTATTTGTATTCATGATTCTAGCCGTCCTGTAACTCTGCTTTGTTTGTCCGTGTCGGAAAGTCGGCTGCTTCGATAATAATTAATGTCTCAAGAGAAACTCGGGGCTGTTGATCAGCGCCCAGGCAAGATCGCCCCAGACGTTGCGCCCGCTGGTTACTTTGGTTTTGGCGTATTCTTCGGCGGCCTTTATGTCTGCATCTGTCGGGAACCGCGAAAGGATTGTCAGGTAGAGTTTCTCGGCGATTTCATTCGGCTTGCCGCCTGATGATATTATCGCCGCGAGCTTCGGCCCGCTCTGGAGCTTGCCCTGTATTGTGACCGAATTCAGCATGTGCAGCCACTGGGTGGACTCCAGCTCGCTGACTCGTTCGTTTTCCATTCCGGTAGCGCGGGCCGAACGTCCGAACAGTGTCAGGAAGGAGCTGGTGACGCTGCCGTCGGCCAGGGCTACTGCAGACATGTCTTTGGGGATATACGTGAAGGGCTCCGGGACAGCGCTGGTGTAGAGGTCCCAGCTGCCGGTGATCTGGTTCAGTGCGTCGATCAAGACTTCGGCCTCAACCCGCCGCAGCTTGTAGCTGGCGAAGTTGGCTTTCGCTTCGGGCTTCCTGGACCGCGGGATAGAAGAGAACTGGTACGCCGTCGAGGTGAAGATCAACCGCTTGAGATGCTTCATGTCGTAGCCGCTTGAGACCAGTTCCTTCTCCAGGTAGGCCAGGAGTGCGGGATTGCTCGGCGGGTTGCCCTTTCGGATATCGTCCGGTTCGTGGATAATGCCGCGCCCCATAGCCCAGGCCCAAGTGCGATTGACAATGGCCTTTGTAAACCAGGGGTTTTTCGGTTGAATCAGCCAATCGGCGAACACCTCTCGCGGATCGCGGTTGGCCGGGATCGTCGTCTTGGTTCCGTCGGGAAAGATCGCCGACAGCGGCTTGTTGGCGCTCAGGGGTTTGGCCAGCGCCTGGGGAATCCGGTTAGTGGCCGTGATCGACTTGGCGACGGCTTTTATTCCCGGGGCGATGCTGCCGGGCACCGTCGTCGATTTGAGGGGATCCCAGAATATGACCTCCTCTTTCCACTCGCTGGTGGGCTTGT
>CAYMSH010000367.1:0-6530 GCA_964392945.1 uncultured Planctomycetaceae bacterium
GGTCGTTGACACGATGGTGGACATCGGCGCCGTTGAATCGCAGTGGACGGCCGGGACGATCATCGGAAACGTCTGGAGAGATGCAGATATCGACGGAACTGTCGGAGCCAGCGAGGCGCGGTATGCGGGCGTTACGCTGAATCTGTATCTCGATGACGGCGATGACGTATTCGACGATCTTCTTGACACCCTTGTCGACTCGCAATTGACCGATCCGGCCGGGACGTATGTTTTTGCCGATTTGCCTCCCGGAGACTACTGGATCGAGGCTGACGACGCCGTTTCCCCTCTGGATATCGCGGTTCGAACGACCTCAGCCAATCCGCTGCTGGTGACGCTGGGCGAAGATGAAGATCTGGCCAGCGAAGGGTTCGGGTATTCCAATCCGATCGTCGTCACGACGAGCGCCGATGAAGATGACGCCCACCCGCACACCGGCGACGGGCTGTCGCTTAGAGAGGCGTTGAGGCTGGCGTTCGAAGATCCCGGCGACGATACGATCGAGTTTGCCCTGGCCGGCCCGTTGGATACGATTGTCCTGGCCAGCGGCGAGCTTACGATCGACTCGAACGTAGATATCCGCGGCCCGGCGGCCTCTGCGTTGATCATAGACGCCAACAGCGCCAGTCGCGTTATTGGGCTTTCCGATGGCGTCACTGCGAAGATCCGGGACCTTACCGTGACAAACGGGTATGCCAATACCGGAGCCGGCATTTACGCACCGGTCAATACGACTCTGTACGTCGACGGCGCGACCATAACGCAGAATGGCGATACCGGGATCACACAGGGCGGCGGGATCTACGCCCAAGGCGATCTGACCGTCGTCGATTCCATGATATCTTTCAATTCCGCCAGGCACACCAGCGGGGTTGCCGCCTACGGTGATACGGTCATTGTCGATAATACGACTATAGCCAACAATGATTCGTGGAATACCGGCGCCTCGGGACTCATGTACAACAATCACCTCGGTACGATCACCATCACCGGTTCGACAGTTTCGAACAATGTCGGAGGGACGACCGGCGGGTTCTATCTGCTTGATGGAAACGCCATCGTCACCAGCAGCGCTTTCCGAAACAACAGTTCAGACAACAGCGCCAATATATACTGCGCCTCCGGACATCTTGTGCTCGACGACGTTGACAGCAGCGACGGCGTGTCCAAGGATGGGGCGGGCGTGTTGCTCTCGTCCGCTTCTACGGCCATTATCCGCAACTCGCGCATTTACGACAACTATGCGTGGCGCTACGGCGGGGGAGGCATTAAATGCTCGGGCGCCCTGACGCTGATCGACACCGACATCTACGATAACCTGAGTGTCGGCGAGTCGGGAGGCGGGATTTTGGTCAACGGGATCAACGGGATGGTCCGCATAATAGACTCGCGGATCACCAACAACAGCACGCACAATTCCGGCGGGGGTGTGTGCGTGCGGAACGGTGCTACGGTCATAATGACCGGCAGCACAGTCTCGGGCAACACCTCGATTGCCCAATCGGCCGGGGCCGGAATTCAGGTCAAGGCCGAATCGCACCTGGAGGTCGCCAACTCGACAATCCACGGAAACTCGGCCATGCTGGGCGGCGGCGGGATCTACAGCAGCGGGTACGTGCTGCTGGCCAACGTCACCATAACCGACAACACCGCCGACAGCGACGGCAGCGGCGGGACTAACTACACCGGCGGAGGCGTGTTCATCTATGACGGTACGTTCGAGATGCATAACAGCATCGTTGCGGGCAACTCCCTCGGCAGCGGCGGCGGGGCGGTGGTTGACGATATCGACGGCGCATTCGAGGCCGCCAGTTCGCATAACCTTATTGGGGCGATCGACGCTTCGACCGGCCTGGACGGGACCGGCACGCTGTACGGCACAGTCGCCAGCCCGCTCGATCCGATGCTCGGACCGCTCGCTGACAACGGCGGATTGACCCAGACACGCATGCTTCTGACCGGCAGCCCGGCGATAAACGCCGGCGACGATTCAGTAGCACTGGATGACGGCGGACTGCCCCTGATCTACGATCAGCGCGGCGAGAGTTTCGCCAGGAGCATTGACGCCCAGGTCGATATAGGCGCTGTCGAAGCACAGTGGCTCAGTGGGACTGTTGGCGACTATGTGTGGGATGATCTTGACTATGACGGCGTCTGGGACGCCGGCGAAACAGGCATCGACGGCGTGACCGTCAGATTGTACCTCAGCGACTCAGATGGCGATTTCGAGCCCGGCGCCGACGATGTTCTTGTGATCGAAGCAGTGACATCCGGCGGCGGGCTGTACGACTTCATCCATCTGGCGCCGGGCGACTACTGGGTTCAGGCCGACGGCGACTCGGCGCCCGTGGTTGACTTCGTGGCCACCAGCGCCAATCCCAAGCTGATCACACTGGCTGAAGGCCAGGACCACAACGGAGCCGACTTCGGCTTCACGCTGACCTCGTCGATCAGCGGGCAGGTCTTCAGCGACGCCGACGAAGACGCCGCTCGCGGCGGAACTGAAGGCGGCATCGAAGCTGTGACTGTGGAACTCTACACCGACGGCGGCGACGGACTGTTCGACTTCGTTGACGACACGCTCGTGACAACGCAACTGACGACCGTTGACGGCACATACGCCTTCGAGGACATCCTTCCTGACAGTTACTGGGTGCATGTCGACGACTCGGCCTCCCCGCTGGCCGATGGAACGCTGACCACGCCGGCAAATCCGCTTGCTATAACGCTTGGCATAGATGAAGACTACGCGGCCGCGGACTTCGGATACTTCAATCCGATCATCGTGACGATCAATACTGACACAGTTGACGGCGGCGACGGAGAACTTACTCTTCGCGAAGCTCTGACTGAGGCCGAGAATCGCCCGGGCGATGATGCGATCGTGTTCGACGCCGCTGTGCTCGGCAAGATAACGCTCGGCGGGACGGAACTGAGAATCGAATCGAATGTCGATATTCAAGGCCCCGGCTCGGAACTCCTGGCGATCGACGCCAACTACTCCAGCCGAGTGCTATACTTCCCGGCCAGCGCGACAGCATCGATAAGCGGATTGACGTTGACCAAGGGCGCTACGACGGGGAATGAGCATTACGGCTACGGCGGCGGCGTGTACATTTACGCCGGCAACACGGTGACGATGACGGATGTGATTCTAACAGACAACCGTGTAAGCGGCACATCCAGCGGTGGTGCGATCTACAACGAAGGTGATCTTACCCTCCTGCAGTGCAAGGTTCAGGGCAACTCGTCCAACGGCGGGCAGGGAGGAATTGTCAATGCCGGGGTTCTCTTCATTGACGGATGCGAAATCAGCGGCAATACCGCCGCTGGCGGGTGTTCGGGCGTCAGCAGTAATAGTTCCGGATTGAGCGTCACCATACGCAACTCAAAGATCCACGGCAACAGCGGCGCTCACTCATTGACCGAGGGCGGCGGCGTATACATTGGCGGCGGCGTAGCCGAGATCACCAACACCGAAATATATGATCATAACGTGGGATACGGCTCTGGAATATACGTCGCCGACGGCGCAGCTCTGACTCTTTCCGGATCGACGGTTTACGACAACGGCGGACCTGCGCGGATCATCGGCGGAATCGGCGTCTATGGCGCGGTGGCAATACTGAACTCGACAATCTCCGGCAATTCCGCCGGCCAGTACGCCGGAGGAATATACGTTGCGCCAACTGGCGATTTGACGGTTGTCAACTCCACGATCACCGGCAACAGCGCAAACTCTGACAATGCCGGACATCTTGGCGGAGGCATATGGAATAACGGCGGTTCGGCAGTGCTGCACAACACGATAGTCGCCGGGAACACGAATCTCGGGGCCCTTGAGGACCTGGCGGGCGTTTACGATTCGGCCAGCTCATTTAACTTCATAGGAGCGTTCGACGGACCGCCGGCTCGCGATTATCTGGTCAACGGAGCCGATTCCAACCAGGTCGGCACGGTCGCCGCTGCGATCGACCCGCTGCTGGATCCGATCATTGGCGACAATTACGGGCCGACAAGAACTCACGCTCTGCTGGAAGGCAGTCCCGCGGTGAACGCAGGCGGCAACGCTCTTACGGTGACTTACGGTTTGGATTACGATCAACGCGGGCCGGGGTTTGATCGTATTGTGGACTCGCTGGTCGATATCGGCGCCTACGAACGCGGCGGCGAGGGCTCCATAGGCGATTTGCTTTGGAATGACGTAAACGCCGACGGTGTCATCTACGCCGGCGAGATCGGCATCGACAACGTCACGATTAATCTCTACGCCGACGACGGCGATGATTCGTTCGACTCCGGCATCGACGCTCTTGTCACCTCGACAGTTACAGCAGGGGGCGGGGCGTACCTGTTCGAGAATCTACCGGCGGCCGACTACTGGGTGCACGTTGACCAGACCGATCCTGACATTGCAGGGGCCTTGTTGACCGGCGGCGAAAACGCCCGACTCGTGCGACTCAACGCCGATGAAGACTACCTCGACGCCGACTTCGGATTCTACGCTCCGATAATCGTATCTACGCTGGTCGACGAATCAGACGGCGACTACAGCTACGGTGATTTGTCTCTCCGCGAAGCCCTTCTGATAGCCGCCGACGCCGAGCACCCCGGCGACGACGTTATCGAGTTCGATCCGACGCTGCCCTACGATTCGGAAGTTGACGAGGGCAGAATTATTCTCGATCCAGGTCTCGGCAATCAATTGAGCATCACGAGTAATGTCCGGATTGTCGGTCCGGGTCAGGAGCTTCTGACCATCGACGCCGATCAGCAGTCGGGCGTGCGGGTGTTCACTATCAGTTCGGATCTAACCGTCGGTATCAGCGGTGTGACCATCACCGGCGGAAGAAATCTCGGCGTATTGATCTGGGGCGGGGGCGACGTGACCTTCACCGACGCCACAATCGCTCACAACTGGGTGGGCTCCTCCGGCCAAGGCGGCGGTATTTTCAATCACGGCGACAACGGCGACCTGACGGTGATCCGTTGCACGTTCCTCAACAATGTCTCCACGCTCAACGGCAGTATCGGCGGCGCCATAGCTTCAAACGGCGCCGGCAGCACCCTGACGGTCATAGACTCGACATTCACCGACAACAGCGCCCAGGAGCAGGGCGGGGCGATCTACGTTTCCAGTGGCGTGTTGAACGTCAGCGGTTCAACGTTCGAAGGGAACGTCGCCAGCGTGAGCCCCGGAACCGGCGGAGCGATTAAGGCCGGGGGCGCCGATGTGACGATTTCCGACAGCACCTTCAGGAGCAATAGGGCGGCGATCGGCGGCGGCGTGTACGTAAGCGGAACCGGCACGTTGGACATAACCAACAGCTTGTTCCGGGAGAATCACGCATCCACCACCCAGAGTTACGGCGATGGCGGGGGGCTGTACCTGAGCGACGGATGCTATATTGACGCGATTGTGAGCAATAGCACATTCAGCGGGAACATGTCGCGATATCGCGAGGCCGGCGGCATCTACGTCGGCGGCGGAACGCTGGTTTTGCGGAACAGCACTGTCACCGCCAACCGTTCGGGCGGCTATGGCGCGGCGGACAATGAAGGCGGCGGCATCTATCAGGTAGGCGGGACGGTTACGCTTCACAACACCATTGTGGCCGGCAACTTTGCCGGAAACGGATCTGTGCCTGACGACCTCTACGGGGGTTTTGATCCGAGCAGTTCGCACAACTTCATCGGGACTATTGACGATTCGACGGGGCTTGATGCAGACCCGGACACGATATACGGAACCGTCGCTGCTCCGGAAGATCCGATGCTGGGACCGCTGGACGACAACTACGGACCTACGCTGACACACGCTCTGCTGCTGGGCAGCGGGGCTATCGACGCGGGCGACAACGCTGAGGCTCTCGATCCCTACGCCGCGGCGCTGACTACCGATCAGCGCGGCGACGGGTTTGACCGCATTGTCGGAGCGGCGGTCGATATCGGCGCGTTCGAACTCGGCGGCGACGGGTCGATCGGCGACTATATCTGGAATGATGAAGACGCCGACGGCGTTCAGGACCCCTCCGAGAGCGGCATGGACTCGATTACCGTGAATCTCTATCGCGACGACGGCGACGGAGACTTCGAGCCTGGAACCGACGACGCATGGATCGATACTCGGGTTACCGTAAACGGCGGGGTGTTCGACTTCAACGCACTCGGACCAGCGGACTACTGGGTCGACGTGGATGAAGCCGCCGCGATTCTCACCGGATACGTTCGCACGACCGACGATGATCCGATTCTGGTGACTTTGGCGGCGGATCAGGACCATAACGACGCGGACTTCGGTTATTACTGGCCGATAATCGTCTCGACGCCGGCCGACGAACAGGACGGCGACTATTCGCCGGGCGATCTGTCGATCCGCGAGGCGCTGTTCCTGGCCGACTCCTCGCCGGGATACGACGTTATCTACTTTGATGCGGCGATGAACGGTCAAACCATCACGCTCGATCCCGGGCGCGGACAGCTCGATATCTCCACTGATGTAGACGTGCTCGGTCCGGGCGCCGAACTGC
>CAYMSH010000368.1:0-6513 GCA_964392945.1 uncultured Planctomycetaceae bacterium
TTGTCGTGGGCATACCCGGTCAGGACCGCGTTGTACGAGGGGGCCGCCTCCGGAAGCTCACCGGCGAGGTGATGCGTTCGGGCGAGCATGTAGCGGGCGCGCCCGCCGAAGGCCTGCTTGAACGGCGCCAGCCTGCTCAGGGCTCGTCCCGAGTTGAGGTAGTCCTTCATCGCGAAACAGGCGTATCCGATGCAGTACAGCGCCCTGTCAGCAAACTGTTTTTCCGAGGATTTGTCGGCCAGTACGCTATTTGCAAGCACGATCGCCTGCTTGTACTGTGCGGTTCGCAGGAGCATGTCGCACTGGTCGGCGCGGGCTCTTGAGGCCCAGACAATATCCGGATGGACCGCCGGGGCGGTTGTCGGAGCGGCTTTTCTGCTCCTGGCGACAAATGCGTCTACGGCTCCGGCGAATTGCCGCACCGCTTCGAGCCGGTAGTTTTTCGCATACGAGGCCCGGTTGTCAGAGCCTGTGGGCTTTGTCGCCATCGTGGCGTCGGCCAATTGGCGCAAAGATACGCCATGATAGTACATCGCCAGAGGTCTGTCGACGAAGTCTATTCGCCCCGAAGCTTTGCTCAGTGCGGTAGTCGCGCCGGACAGCGATTTCAGCGTGCCGATTTTCAGCAGCGACAGACCCTGTCCGTACGAAGCGGCCGGAACATCTGCGTGCTTGGGGTATCGGGTAAGGAACTCCGCGAATCGAGCGGCGGCCGCGTCGAACTGAGACGAACTGTAGGATCGCCGTGCGCTGTCGAGCACTAATTTCGCCGCTCTGTCGGAGTCTGAACGTTTGGGCTGGGCATGAATCGGCGCCTGGATCAATGCGACGATCGAGAGCCCTATGGCCAGGTGAATTGCCGCGGAAACCGGTCTTATCATTTGAAATGCTCCGTATTGGACCTTGGTTGGCTGTCTTATAAAGATGAGTTATAGTATAGTTAAACGGAAATGTCATCCGGATATTGTCGTTAGTATGAGTAATTGACGTTCGAGGCGACAGTCGATCTGGCGATAAGGCGGCGAGAATGTACGATTCACTTGGCGTAGTGCCGATTTTCGTAAATGTTGGCGCAGCAGTGTTTCCCGCGGTGATAGCCGCCGTCGGGAGCGTGCTGGGCGTGCTGTTTCGTCCGCGGGAGTTGGTGCGTTTCTGTGTTCGTCGCCCGTTGTCGGCTTGTGGCGTCCTGGCCGCTACAGGGGCGATCGTGGCGATCTTCGCGTTATGGCCCGACTCCTCGGCGGTAACTCCCTCCAGAGCCGGGGCCGATCAGATCGATTGGAATCAAATCGCGCTGAAAGTCATCGATCGCAACAGGCTGATCGCCAGCGGCGCGACCACTGGCCCGGCCCGGGTCAAGACAAGCGGAGCGTTCATATTCCGCGGCGGTCCGTCCCGTTGCGGATACGACGGCGGACCGGTTCCTCGCAAACTCGAGGCCCGCTGGTCATACAAACCGCCGGACGCCATGTGTCTCTCGTCGCCGGCGGTTGTCGGCGGCAGTGTGTTCGGCGCCACGGTTACGCTCGATCCGATAGCGCATTTCGGGAGCATCTTCCGCCTCGATGCGGCCAGCGGTAAGAAGATCTGGTCAACTGATTGCTACACCGACCCCGATAGCGGCCAGGAGGAGATATTCAAGGGATTCTTCAGCTCGCCGGCGATCACGGCCGACGGGAAATACCTCGTGATCGGCCAGGGCCTGCACGACGACTCGGACTGCGCACTGCTGTGCCTCAACGCCGATACCGGCAAGCTGCACTGGAGGATAAAGACCCCGCTGCATATCGAAGGCTCGCCGGCGATTCTCGGCGATCTGGTTGTCGCCGGGGCCGGGGCGATCGAAGGGCCCGACGGAAAGGCGATCGGAGGCACCGGGTTCGTATTCGCGTCTCGGATATCAGACGGCAAGGGCACCGAACTGTGGCGATTTCCGGTAAAGGACCCCGAATCGTCGCCGGTGATCGCGCCTGACGGACTATGCTACATCGGCAGCGGCGTCAGCGGGTGCGAACTGATCGCGCTGCGAACGGAGCCCGACGCCGAACTAAAGGCCAAGGGCCTCAAACGCGAGCTGTGGTGCGCGAAGACTCCGTATCCGGCTACCGGGGCGGTAACTCTGCACGGCAAGCTGGTGATCGTCGGCTGCGGGCGAGGCAACTACGTGCATGCGGATCCGAATCCCGTCGGAGCCGTAATTGCATTCGATCGTCACAGCGGCAAGAAAGTCTGGTCGGCTCCCATGCCGGACGCCATTCTTGGCCCGGTCGCTGTCGATGGAGAAAAAGTCGTCTGTCCCGTTCGAAACGGACAAGTCGTCGCCTTGAGCTTGTCTGATGGGAAGGTGCTCTGGGAAAGTCGTGTGAACGATAACTCGCCGGTCCTGGCCGGTCCCGCGCTAGCCGGTTCAACGGTCTACGCCGTCAGCAGAGACGGATACCTGGCCCTGATCGACGCCGACGACGGCGCGGTGATCGGAAAGAAGCACTTCCTCGACGATCGATCCAATCCCGGCGAAAGCGGCCTGTCGGTTAGTTCGCCTGTCGTAGCCGGCGGCTGGCTTTACGTCGGATCCGAGACCGGCGGGCTGCGATGCTTCGCGCCGGCGGGGGGCGGGGAATGATGCGTCGAATATACTTCTTCGGCGGCGGCGAATCCGACGGTGATCCTGACCGCCGCGACATTCTCGGCGGAAAGGGCGCCTCACTGGCCGCGCTGACCCGGGCCGGACTGCCCGTGCCGCCGGGTTTTACGATATCAGTCCAGTGCTGTGAGAATTATCTCGGCGCCGGCGGAGCCTGGCCCGAAGGATTGAAAGATGAGATTCGAGCCGGGATCCAGCGCCTCGAAGCGGCGTGCGGCCGGAAGTTCGGCCATGGCGACTTGCCGCTGTTAGTCTCGGTTCGCAGCGGGGCGGCGGTCTCCATGCCCGGGATGATGGACACGATCCTGAACTGCGGAATGGCCGATGACAAGGAACCGTTCGACGAACTGATCGAGTGTGTCGAGGCGGTCTTCGATTCCTGGAATTCACCCCGAGCGATCGCCTACCGACGCGAGCGGAACATCCGCGGTTTGTCGGGCACCGCGGTGACTGTCCAGGCGATGTTCCCGTCGCGCGTTTCCGGTGTGGCGTTCACTGCTAATCCGACGGATCCCGAAGCCGGAGAGATAGTCATCGAATCGTCGTACGGCCTGGGCGAGGCGATCGTTTCGGGGGAAGTGGACCCCGACAACTTCGTGCTGTCGCGCGACGATCTGAGCGTGAAGAAAACCTACATCGGCCGCAAGGACCGAATCATACCCGCCGCCGGCGACAGTGACGTTCCGCAGGGCGATCAGCCGTCGCTTACCGACGAGCAGATCCGCAGCATCGCGCAGATGGCGCTGGGGGTCGAGGAACTGTTCGGCTTTGCGGTCGACGTTGAGTGGGGCCTGGCCGACGGTCGTTTCGCCCTGCTGCAGGCCCGGCGGATCAGGCAGTCGGCGGCACAGTCTCGCGAGCTGCTGCTGCAGTCGATCAGGACCGCTCTCGGAGCCGAGCTGCGCGACTCTCGCGGTCCCTGGGTGCTGCACAATCTTTCGGAAACCCTGGCTCACCCGACATGGCTGACCTGGAGCGTTCAGGAGCGGTTCATGTCGGGGGCCGGCGGATTCGGGGCGATGTACAGGCTGGCGGGATTCGAACCGTCCCAGGCCGTCTCGACTCGCGGACCGGTCAGGCTGATCGCCGGAAAAATATACATGGACGTTTCGCTCGCGTCGGAACTTTTCTTTGAAGATTACCCGTTCAAGTACGACATGAACCTGCTGCGATGGGACCCTGATGCGGCTCAATCGCCGCCGACGATACCGGCCGGCACGTTTAGATCCCGCTCGGCCGCGGCGAAGAAGGTCGCACGCGTGGATATTCGCCTGCGACAGATGGCCCGCACGCTGGACGGCGATCTCAACGATCGGGTGATCCCCGAATTCGCGGCATGGTGTCGCGACGAGAAGCAGCGGGACCTGGCGTCGATGAGCAACGATGAATTGGCGGTCCTGTGGCGGTCCCGCGAGCATCGCGTTATGGACGGCTTTGCGCCCCAGTCGCTGCTGCCGAGTCTGATCACCGGGATGGCGATGGCCGAACTCGAGGCGTTCATCGCCGAAAACCTGTGGGACGTCGAAGAGGACGCCGGCGAACTGGCGGCGATGCTGTCGGCGGCCCCCCAGCCGGACAAAACTCTCCAGGCTAGCGCCGCGATGTTCGGGATCGTCAGCGGCGATGGCTCTGTCGATCAGTGGCTCCAGCAGTACGGTCATCGCGGACCGGACGAACTTGACCTGGCTGCGCCGCGATGGCGGGAAATACCAGACGAAGTAGCCGAGATGGCCCGGCGGCTCGAAGGCGGACAGGACCCCATTGAGCTTCACCACGCGCACGTCGAGCAGGTCGCAAAACGCACCGACGAACTCCGCGGCGGGCTCAGCGGCGCCCAGAGGCGACAGTTCGATCGATTGCTGGGGTTGCTGAGGCGATACATCCCGTTCCGCGAGGACGGCAAATACTACCTGATGCTGGGCTACGATCTGTTGCGGGACGTCGCGCTGGAAGCGGCGCGGCGGCTTGAAATCGGCGACGATGTTTTCTACCTGACCGCAAGCGAACTTTGCGACGCGATCGAGAGCGGGGCGTTTAACGAAGACCAGATCGCCCGACGGACCGAAGATTACCGCACCGAGGCCAGGATTGTGCTGCCTCGGGTCATAGACGAATCGGCGATCGAACTGCTGGGCCGTCCGCCCAGTCGCGATGCATCCGAGAGCTACGACGCATACGAACTGTCGGCCGGCGTGGCCTCGGGTCCCGTGCGGATCGTCGAATCGCTTCACGAGGCCGGCGATCTGGGGCGCGGTTACGTGCTGGTCTGCCGCTCGACGGATCCGGCCTGGACGCCGCTGTTCGTTAATGCAGCGGCGCTCGTGCTCGAATGCGGCGGGGCTCTGTCGCACGGGGCGATAGTCGCACGCGAGATGGGAATACCCGCCGTCGTGTTGCCGGATGCGACAAATCTGCTTACCGAAGGCGACATCGTCGCCGTCGACGGACATAACGGACGCGTCGGGGCGATCGGATCTGTCGACGTCTGCGAGAATCGCGCCGCGGCGCCTGACGACGTAAGGATAAGTTCATCGATAGCTCCGCCGCCGCGATCCGCTCGAGAACGATTCGCCGCGCGGTTGCGGAACATCTCGCTGTGCGTCTGGGGCGTCTATCTGCTGGCGGCGTTTTGCTGGCCCCAGCAGTGGCTGTATCAACCGTCGATCGAACTGCTCGACGCGATCCTCTGGCCGATCGTCGCCAGGTGGGGGATGATCGCCGTCGTAGTCATATCGGCGGCCGGGTTGGCGGCTGTTACTATGATTATCCAGCGTTTGGTCGTTGATAACCGCCAACTTCGCCAGGCCAAGCTGAGTGCGGCCGCACTTATGAAGGAAGCGGCGAGGCTCCCAGACGGTTCGCCCCGGAAAGCGGCGCTGAAGCGTGTCGCCGCACCGGTTAACGTGCGCCTGCTGGCCGCGGCGATGCTGCCGATAGGGCTGCTGCTGGGACCGATGATAATGATGTTCATGTGGTTTCCCATTCGCGTCGATCCGGCCAGTTGGAACGCCGCTCCAGGGTCAACCGTGCGGATCGTCGCTTCGATCGACAGCAGCAGTAGCAGTTCCGTTACGCTGTCGCCGCAAGCCCCGGCGCACCTGGCCGACAGTTCGCCGGCCCAGTGCACTACGCCTCGGATCGCCGAAGCCCTGGCTCAACTCGCCGCCGCGCCTGACGAATTGTGGAAAGATCTCGTCGATTCCGACAGGCCGATCGAACAACTCCGGGCCGAGTTGAAAGAGCGAATCGCCTCTGGCGAGTTGGGACCGGCGAAAGTCATGTGGGAGGTCAAGACTCCTCCCGAGGCCGAAGGGGTTTTCCCGGTTAGCATATCGGCGCCGGGAGCCAGGGAGCCCCTGGAGATGAACTTTGTCCTGGGCGATAGCAATCCCCCGGGAGCCATTGAATTCGTATCGGTGGATCTGGCCTCGGCGCCTATCATATCGGCCCGGGTGATCTATCCGCCGCCGAAGACCAAGCGGTTTTTCTGGACGCCGCTGGTATGGTTGCAGGATAATCAATGGGACGCCGGATGGCTGCTAACGTATCTGCTGGCGTATTTGCCGGTGATGTTCTGTTTGAGATGGATTCTGCGTATCGCATGAAGGAGATCCTGTTTTGATTAACCGTTTCAAGAGCGTTGTCCTGATCGTTACCGTCGCGCTGTTTCTCGCCGGGGAGTCCCAGGCCGTCATCCAGGTCAAGATGCCTGTTTCGAAAATCTACGGGACATCGAAGGCGGTCTATGTCGGGTCAGTCTCCGCCGTTACGCCCGCGAGCCGATTGGTTGACGTAAAGGTCACCAGCACGTTTCGCGGAGATTCGCCGGGCGAGGCGATTCGTATACAGATCCTCTCGCCGGCCGATCT
>CAYMSH010000369.1:0-6476 GCA_964392945.1 uncultured Planctomycetaceae bacterium
GAGCAACGCCCTTTTAAGGCGTAGGTCCTGGGTTCGAGTCCCAGCTCTCTCATTAGACACAAAAAGACCCCTGCAATCGCCGCAGGGGTCTTTTTGTATGATTACTGTGACGTTTCATCGGACCGAATGTCGGTCCGATCTCAGATCAGAGCTGAATCGCCAGCAGCGACTCGGCCAGAATGTCAGTCAACAGATCGTCGGGGCCGTCGTCAGGCGTTTCATTGCTCAGCGGTCTGAGATCTGTTTGATCTGTCGCGGCCAGTAGGACCGGCGTATCGGCAATTGGGGTCGATTGTGACTGCAACTCTACAAGCAGATCGACAGGCAGTTGGGAAAGCTCTATGCCAAGCGAAACTTGTTCGAGGGGAACCTGCCTGAGGTTCCCAACTGCAGCGGGAGTCGACTCAATTGACGGGTCATCAGCTATCGCTGCGTCAGGCGTCGGAGCCGCGGCCGCCAGCGGGGCCGGGGCTGCTACAGGAGCCGGCGCCGGCGGTGTCGGGGCCAATACGCCGGGGCCTCCGAATCGCTCTCGCATAGCGATGAAATCGCCCAGATCGACGTTTCCGTCGTTATTGTAGTCCGACTCCAGAGTACCCATCGCGCCGCTGAGTCCGAATTGGCTCCTGAACGTGTTGAACTCGTTGTCGTCTACAATTCCGTCTCCGTCGCCGTCGCCGGAAGCGTTTCCGAAGTAGAACACGTCGGCCGACGTGAGTCCGGTAACCGAAGTGGCCAGCACAGTCACTTCGATCCACTGATTCAGGATATCGCCGTCGGCCCAGATAATCTTGACGCGATCCGAACCGTCGACGCCGGTTCCGACGCTGCGGGTTATGCTCGCCGGGGCCGGAGCGGTCGACCAGGTGTCAGGCGCGGCGGCCTGGTTCACGTTGAAGACAAAATCAGCGCCCGTCGGATCGGCCGTCAGCGAGTCGATATCAACCATGATCCCGTTGATTCCGAGGCTGTAGCCCGTGGAGTTCGCCGGACCGGCGGTTCCGCCGGGCAAGAGCGGGGTCTTGCCGGGGTCAATCGCAGCATCGTCATCGACAGTATCCCACGCAGAGTTATTGTAGAACACGTGGCGTGCGACAACGCCTACGGCGAGGTCTATGAACAGTTCGTCGGTAGTAACGTCAGTTCCGACGTTTCCGACTACGGTGTCGATCGCCGAGACCGCGATATCGTGCAGCCCCGCAGCCAGCGGAGTTGTAATCGTGTTGTCCGGCAGCGTCCATACTCCGCCGACAACCGGCACGACATAGTCGGTGCCATCCACAGTAACGGTAACCGACGTCGGCGGGTGAACGTCAGTGGCGGTACCTGTGATCTCCGGGGTCTGATCGTCAGTTGTCAGCGAATCGATCGTTATTGTCGGACCGCCTGAGGCGCCCCAGTTAACCGGATCGTTTCCATACTCACCCAGCGAGCCCTGCAGTTTGCTCAGCGCCGGGCCGTCGCCGTCAGGGGCCTCGGGCCACGGCAGCGAATCGTTGTACTTGATTGTCTCCAGTTCGATGTACGGGGTGAATGCAACAGGAAGCGTCTCCGGCGTACCGGGTACGCTCACCGTAATAGTATCGCCGCCGTTGCTCAACGCCCCGAGATCGAACGGACCAAAGACTGTAACGCCGGCGCCTACGGTGTGCGACGCCTGATACGTAACGGCGTCAACGCTCGTGATCAACACAAACTCGCCCGGCTGAACGGTTACGCCCTGCGGGAAGACGAATTCCACCCCGCCGCTGATCTGCCAGGTATTCGTCGGATTGGCCGGATCGAACAGATCGACTGGCGAGCCGGTGATATTCTTCATCAGGATATACTCGGTTCCGCCCGGGCCGTCAGGATTGTACATGATCTCTTCGATAACCATCGGGCCGACGATCGGGCCGGAATTCAGCCCTTCGTAAGTCGGGCTGAGCATCGCTACGAAGTCAACCTCGCCTGTGCTCAGCGTGTGCCTGCCGAGCGTAACGCTGTTGGCCGTAGCGTCGAAGCTGACAAACGCACGATACGTGCTCAAGGCTCCGGTGATGTCGCAGGAGGAAAGCACGACGTCGTCGCCATGCTCGCTGAGCGCGAATTCCGAGCCAAAATGGTTGATCTCGTTGAACGCCATGTAACCGCCGGCCGGCAGGATCGTATTGCCCGGTTCGAACGGTAGGCTCGGATCGCCGGGTATTACGAACTTCTCGAGGTCCGCCGGATCGTCGCTAAGGAACCACCCGCTGATGTCGATATCGGCTCCAGTGGTGTTGTGCACTTCGATCCAGTCCTCGACTCCGCCGTCGCTGTGGGCGAGGACTTCATTTATGACTATCGAGCCCAGCGGGTGATCGGGAATCGGCTCGACTATGCCCGGCGAACCGCCGGTAATAGTGCTGGGTCTCCAACCCTCTTGCGGGTCCCAGTCGCCGCGACGTCCGAGCGGATCGACGATAACCAGTGAAGCTCCGTCGCCGTCTGCAGCGGGATACCAGCTGTCGTTGTAGTCGAACCTGAGAATCGCCGCTTCGTATTCACCTGGCATTTGCAGGAGAATATCTTCGCCGGAGTTGCTCAAACCGTCGGGATCGTAGTCGCCTACCACGTTGAGGCCCGCACCATAGAACGCCTCGAAGGCGGCTACTTCGCGAGCGACAACCACATACTCGTCGGGCGCCAGAGTCATCGCCGGGAAGACAAAATCAACGCCGTCTGTCAGTCGTACACCGTCGAGTTGAAGCGTCTGGGTTCCGACGTTCTGGAACTCGATGAACTCCTTGGAGTCCGACCCGTCCGGATTGAACATAATCTCGGTTATCCGCAGATCATTGTGCACCGCCAGGAGATTGGCGAACGGGTTGACAATCGCCGTTTCCGTAACGCCTTCCAATTCTGCCGATATCAGGAAATCGCTGCTGCTTACACCTGCGTTGAGTCCGTGGATAGCCAACAGATTGGCGCCTGTGACTAGCTGGTCCTTGTAGGCCGATACGTCGAAATTCGTCAGCGTGACAGCCAGGCCGTCGTCGTGTGTGTCGTTGGCGATAGAGTTCCACAGCGGAGTGCTGCCTGGATCGGGTTCTGCGGGGAAATTGACCCGGAGAATCTCCTGTCCGTTGAGGTATGCTATGAATCCGTCGTCATATCGCATGTTCAGCGACAGACTCGTAAAGTCAGCCGGATCGCCCGTAAACGTAAACGGCATGCGGATGTAGCAGGTACCATTGGTGTCGTCCATTTCGGCCTCAAGATCCAGGCCGAAATAGCTGCCATAGTTTCCGGTGCCGGACTCGAACCCAACACCAGTCGGGGCGCCGTCCCAGTAGTGCCATCCCGTCGTATCAAAGACAGTGTCACTGCGCCAGGTCGTGCCGATGTCACCAGTGGGCACCAGAACGTGTTTGCCGTCACTTTCGGCCACAAGCGTCTCGGTGGTCACGTCGACCGATCCAGTCGTCACGTTTCCGACACCCGGGGTCGGAAGCGTGAAATATTCGATATTGTCGCTTCCGTCAATAGTGCGTCCCTGGCTGATATCTTCTGTCTGGGCGCCGTAGTACATTCGATCGAGCTGATTGACGTCAGCGTCGAACAGGCCGAGGATTTCCATGACCGATCGCAGTGCGAAGTCCACGTGTCCGGCGTCGTTTCGGTTGTCGGCCTGCAGGGCGACAAAGCCCCCGGCGTCGATGCAACTCAACGGAGCGATCAGGTGCTTGGTCTTCTGGTTCGCCGGATTGTCCGTCAGGTGCACGCCGCCGAGATGCGCCGGCAGCGTGTTGGGATTGTAGAGTTCAACGAAATCGTCGATCAGAACTTCGTCGCCGTTGGCGAACCATTCGTTGAGCACAAGACCATCCGGATCGACGCTGGGCTGTGCGATATTCGCCGATCCGATCGTCGGTTGGTTCAGCGTCCACGTGCGGTCCGGACCGGTTCGCCCAATCGACATGTCGGGAATCTGCATACCGAACGCGATCGAATCGACCAGCGTCTGCGAACCGTCGTAGAGGTATATGTCGTCGCCGTCGCCGTCAAGTTGGAAGCCAACGTAAGTTCCCGTAGCTCCGAGGTCGGCCGCACCCGCGTAGAGCGTAAGATAGCTGTCGGCGGCGACAGTCGTGCCGGGCCCGAAGACGTATTTCAACGGCAGGTCAACGTTATCGGTGATTGACCATCCGGAGATATCGATCGTCGCAGTTTCCGAATCGTTGTACAGTTCGATAACGTCGAGACTGCGCAGATCGTGAATATGAGCGGTCCGGTTCGTCGCCAGAACCTCGTTGATCAGAACACGGGACAGAGCGGTGTTGACCGTCCACATCCTCGCCACGGCGTCGGCCTCATCCTGCCAGACACCTGCAAAGTTCTGCGAGATCACTTCCAGCAGTTGCGGACCGTCTGTCAGACCGCTAAGGGCGATCTGCGTGCCCGGGGCCTGATCGGCGGACCAGGCGCCGCCATTGAGGCGATACCTGTATGCCAGGAACGCTGCGTGACGGTAGTCGGCGTCGCCGGATACGTCGAACGTAGCACTAGTGAGGTAAGTTTCGCCGAGTACGACTGGCGATACCGCCGCACCTGCGGGGACATCGGCGCCCATATCGATTCCAGCGGGGCCCGAGCCGATCGCCGGCGAACCGTGCTTCAGGGAGAAGTCGCCGCCGGCGGGATCTGTAAGACGCGCCTCGGCGTCGATATTGCCCACGCCGCCGTGATGCTCGGCAACGGGGAGAATCGAGCGGTTGACCGTCAAATCGGTAGTCCCGCCGCGAGTGTCGAGTTCATTGAAGATAACAGGCGTATCGACAAAGATATTCCCGTCGACATAGGCTCCCTCGCCCTGCATGGAAGTCTGCCCGGTCAGGTCGAAGTAAATCGCGCCCGGCAACGAAGCATACGCGCCCTGCTCGACGCCGACAACAGTGTTGTTGATGAACGTCATGAACGAGCCTTCCTTGACGATCGTCACATGATCGGCGTCGTAGAAGGTGTTCCCCGTGACAACATAATGGTGTCCGATGTCCGATGCGTCGCCTGCGGATATCACGTTCGACTCGCCGCCATCGACGGCGGCGTGATATGCGTCCTTGCGATAATGCATAAACGTGTTGCCCCGGATGTGGAAGTCGCCTTCGATATCCAGCGCATCGTCGCCGCCGCCGAGGAACGTATTGTTGATAACCTGCGGAACCGGATCGCCACTGAGGCGATGGCCGGCGTCGAAGTCGACCGCATCGTTGTGCCCTGGCGTCAAACCGAACGTGTTGCCCTCGACAATCATCTCGCCGCCGGGCATTACGTTTCGACCCCAGATGTGTTCGAGAACGTTGTTCTCCGGCTGGCCGACGACGTCAAAGTCGGCGAACGTAGAGTTTCGAACAACCAGCGAGGAACCTGTGGCGGTGATTCGTCGTCGCATTGCGTCTTCGAAGACCGAATCCTCGACTGTCAGCCGCGAGTCATCCACGTCGATCATGCCGGCGGTTCGCGTCGAGCCCTGGAGAATCGCGTGGGTGATGCGGTTGTCGGCGGTGGTGTTTACAAAGTGTATGCCTTCCCAGTCAGTAGCCGTCGCCGCACGTGCGAAATGGATTTTCGCTTCGGGGAGACCTTCAGCCACAAGCCGGCCCTCGACGATAAGCTGTGCGTCCTGGCCGAAGAAGACCGTCGTACCGGGCATGATCGTAAGCGTATACGCCGCGGGAACGGTAAGATCGCCCGCGATGCGATAGACCCCGTCTTCAGGGCGCCAGATCGTGTCACCATCAAGTTCTCCATCCGGCGGAATAACCGGACCGGCGTCGCCGTAGTAACCCAGATCCTTGCCGTCGTTTCCGGCAAGCGCCGCCGGTGAACCAGCCTGCAGGTGGAAACTGCCGGCGCCGGGCGAAGCAAACAGCGGATCGACATTCTGGTTGCTGGTCCCGGGCCAGATCTCGCCGGTGTGAATCTCATCGGGTATACCGCGGTATCCGCCGTCGGAGATCCAGTTGGTCCCGACGATGCTGTAGTCGATGGTTATATCGCCGAGATCGTAGTCGCTGCGAACGCCCCACTCGGTATTGTCGTAAATGATCGAGTTGGTGATGTAGTACTCGATCACGGCGCCGTCCATTCCGCCGCCTTTGTTCTCGGCCTGGATGCCCCAGGTGTTGCCCGTGATCGTAGCGTGGTCAATATGGACAACCGCCGAGGAACCGTCCTTGGCGGAGATTCCAATACCGTTGTTGGCGGATATCAAACCGTTGTAAGTAACATCACCGCCGAAAACGCTGGAGCCCTTGTCGAATATGTCACGGAAGATGTAGTCTTCGACAACCACTGTCGCGTGCAGGGTGTCCAGACCGTCGTCGTCGGTATTGGCGATAATGCCGCGTCGCATCGTCACGTCCTGGCCGGCTCCCTGGCCGTGGATGTAAATGCCGTCGTCGTCGTCAACCGTTCCGTCTTCGCGGTAGATGCCCAGCATCTCGGTGATGTAG
>CAYMSH010000370.1:0-6453 GCA_964392945.1 uncultured Planctomycetaceae bacterium
CGCCGTCTCGTCCCTCATGCAAAACCTGTGCTAACTAAATCGACGGGCCCTTAAATATTAAGTTTGTCAGGCTTCGTCTTTGCGTATATTTGTCAGATGCGGCCACGGCAGGGGAAAGGCAGTGATGAAAGCGGAGTGATGAATGATGAAACGGCGACCGGAGCACGGCCAGAGGCCGACGGCTGGCGGTGTGGCTGGAGGAGTGGTCTTGCTCGCAGCCTTCACGCTGGGCGGCGGGGTCTTGCGTGGCTTGAGTTGTTTGTGTGACGCCTCGTGTTGCTGTGCGAATCGGCCGGGTGTAATCATCCGGGGCTAAAACCTTCCTACGCGTCGGGGGCCCAGGTCGGTTGCCAGTGCGGCCGCGTCGAAGGCTTTGCACATCAGGTCAAAACGCACTGCCGACAGCTTGGGGTCGTCCCACAGGTTGTCGAATTCGTGGGGGTCTTTCTTCATGTCGAACAGTTCGCCGAGACCGTGGCCGTGGTACTGGACCAGTTTGTAGGCTTGCGTGCGGACCATCGAGGCGTAGCTCGGGGCGCCGGCCAGTACGCGGTAGTAGATCGAACGGATGAAGTCGCGGTGCCCATGCGGGTCGCATTTGCCTTCGAGAATCGGCAAGAGCGATTTGCCGTGCATGTCTTGGGGTATGGGCAGCCCGGCGGCCTGCAGGAGGGTCGGGGCGATGTCTGTCAGTTCCACCAGCGCGTCGGACTTCAGGGCCTGCTTGAACCGGCCGGGCCAGGATATGATCAGCGGTACGCGCACCAGGCACTCGTAGAAGCGGCAGCCCTTGCGGCGGAGTCCGTGATCGCCCAGCGTCTCGCCGTGATCGGAGGTGAAGATCACGATCGTGTTGTCGCGCTGGCCGGTCTCGTCGAGGACCTTCAGCAGGCGCCCCACGTTCTCGTCGATCAACTCGATCTGGGCCCAGTACCTGGCCTGGTAGGTTTGTGCGTCGAGTTTCTTGTATTTTGCGGCTCGGCCCTGGAAATTCACGTTTTTGAGCTTCTCTTGTGCGGCCAGGTCCGAGTCGCGAAACAGCGGGCCGGGCAGCGACTTGATATCGTATCGATCCAGGTACTTCTTCGGCGGGTCCAATGGCGAATGGGGATCGAAACAGTTCAAACTGAACAGCCACGGACCTTTGCGCTCTTCCCGGATGAAATCCTCGGCGGTTTTTGCGCACCAGGTCGTCTGGTGCAGTTCGGCGGGGATGAAACCGTTCTTGCGGTGGAGTTTCTTGAAATCCTGGCCCTGGGCCTTGAGCCAATCGCAATAGGCGTGCCCCTTTGGCCAGTCGTCCTTGGGGTGATGCGACCAGTGAAAGACGCGATACCCGTCATCGGGCCGCTTTTCGATCCGCCCGTGAGCACTCGACAGATGCAGCTTGCCCGACAGGCCGCAGTCATATCCGGCGTCAGCGAGGGTCTTGGTGATCAGCGGGGCGGCGTTATCCCAGTGTTCGTTACCGTTGATGCACGCGTGCAGCGCGTCAGGGTGCATGCCGGTAAGGAAGCTGGCCCGGCTCGGCGTGCAGATCGGCGACTGACAGTAGGCATGCGTAAAGGCCACGCCGCTTGCGACGAGTTTGTCGATGTTCGGCGTGCGGATATGCGGGTTGCCCAGCGAGGTGATCGTGTCGTAACGCTGCTGATCGGTGCATATCCACAGAATGTTGGGGCGCGCGGAGTTCGGCCGCCGGGCGGCTTGCGATTGCGATGAGGTCAACGCCGAGGCAGCAAGCGCCGCGGCGGTAGTCTGCAGGACATTGCGTCGAGTCAGTTCTAGCGTCATAGATATTCTCCAAAACGGCGGCTCGTGGGGCGATCTGCGAGGCGATTAAAGACAATATGACGCCCAATTCCGGATCAGTCAAGATCGAGCTGAGGCAATCCGGCGGCCGATTCAATCGTCCCGGTGCGGCGGGGGCTGCTGGTATGTCGCTCGGGGACATGTTTGAGGAAATCGGGGCCTGCCGCGCCCAGGCCGACGGGCGAAGACAGGGGCGGCCTGGTGAGCGATGCCCCACAGGCTTCATCCGCCGGCAGCGCGGACTGGGGGCCGCGGGGCGGGGTGGGATGTTCTTCTTTGGGGGAGGGGGTAAAACAACGACTTGACAAAGCGGTTCGAATGCTGTGTTGTGCGGGGCTGGTTGCGGCTGTCACACACCGCAGGGGTGTGAACCTCCCAATGCGTCCGCTGGCGAATGCTGTTACTACCGATCACGATCGCCATCGCCCGCAATACACGAGTGTAATCCGAGCAGGACAACTATGTTACCGGCAATCCGACCGGCCGCGGCGCTCCTGGCGAGGAAAAGAAGCACCAGATATCCAGACCATGTGTCACAGGCCGACAGCTGTGACATGATTGTGACATGTGTGACATCCGATTCCAGGCGTCGGCGGGTGAGATCCGGGCTCTGTTCAATGTGCCGATCGTGCCGCCGGCGGGGCGCTCGCTGCTGGTTGGCTGGCGTGGCGCGGGTCCGTCGGTCAGTTGCCGCTGACGAGTTGCGGCAGGGTGATGTTGTCGCACCAGGCGTGACCGGCGCCGCCGGTTGTCTTCTGGAGTGTGACTGTCGCGGTTCGGGCTTGCGGGCCGGTCCGGAAGGAGACGGTCTTGCGGACCCACTCGGTGCTGCTGGTTGAAGCGGAGATGTCCTTGCGGCCGAACTTGGTTGCCGCCAGTGTCAGCGACTCTTTGGCGTCGGAGACCTTGAGCCATGCCGACAGGGAATACTGCGTATCGGGCAGGAGGCCGGTTACGGTCTGGGTTACGCCGTCGCGGCCGGCGCCGAGGCGGAGTTGGAGTTTGGACGTGCCGGTGGCGCACGATTTGCCGGAGCCGTAGACGGCGTTTCCCCATCCGTTGCCCTTGGTCAATTTGGCTCTCTTCGCCCCGATCGGGGTCCAGGCCTCCAGCGTGGGCAGTTCGAAGCACGCGTTTTTGACGAGGTTCATGCCTCCGATCATCGAGTAGGTCAGCTTGCTGTCAGGCGCGCCGGCGCGGGAGAAATCGTGGCCGGCTTTCCATGGCTTAGCGCCGAACTCGAGGGCTCCGATGTCGGGCTTCTTGTCTGGCGGCGACATGCCCATTATCGCCAGGCCCGCGTTGGGAGCCTTTGAGCCGGGCTTCAGCGCGAAGTTGCGTTTGGCGGTGTCGACAAGCGGGGGAGTCTTGCTGATAATGTTGTGCGTCACGTCCACGTGCTTCGGCAGGCGGAACGGTGCGTTGATGATATTGTTGTTGTATCGCGTGGCGAAAAGATCGTTCCGGCGGCTGTGATCGAACGTGACGATCCGCCCGGTGTTCCAGCAACTGTTGTGATAGACCAGGCCGCAGTAGCTGGGGTTGTTTATGCGGATCGGGTCCTGGCGTACGTTCCAGACCGCGTTGTGGTGCACGATAACGTTGTGGCTGAGGTGATCGAAATAGATCCCCATATTGCATGACGGGGCGTGGTTGTCGTGGACCAGGTTGTAGCGAATCTCGGTGTTGCCGAAATCGGTGTTGTGCCCGTAGATCATGCCTAAGTCGCTGGTCAGCCAGCCGGCGTCGGACAGGTCGTTGTACTCGATAAGGCTCTCGGTCAGCCCGTGAATGTTGACCAGATCGCGTCCCGAGTGGCGGATTGTGTTGTATGCGATGACGTGTCTTCGTCCGGTGACCGCCAGCGTGCCTCGCCACTTGGCTCCGTAATTTCCGCTGTGTATGTAGGAGTTGACAACGCGGTTATCCCGCCCGCGAACGTCGACGACGGCGCCGGAACTGTAGGACAATTCGCAGTCGGCAACTTCGATCCGCGCGCCGTGCAGGAGCACGCCGGACTTGCCGGTGATGTCGTGCTGGTAGGAGTGTGCGACCCAGGCGCCGCGCAGGCCTTTGAGCAGGATGTCGGATGACGCCGTGTCAGTGCGGATGCCCGCGGCCCGGAACTCCAGGCCGATTACGCGAACGTGAGATAGTCCTGAAAGGTCGATCGCGTCGAGGCGTTTCTTGACGCCGATGTCCAGCGTGTTGGGATCTTTCTTGCCTGGGGTGCGAAGATGCAGCGTCTTGCTCGATGCGTCCATCAGCCACTCGCCTGGCGAATCCATCGCGCGTTTGGCGCCCATCAGCACGTACGGATTCCCCTTTCGCGGGACATACCATCGCCTCTTGGTCTGGTCGGTCTTGAACGTAAGCGTATGTGTCTTGGCGTCGTATGCAGTGACCCGCGCGGTCCAGCATATCCACTCGGCTCCGCCGGCGCACCAGAGCAGGGCGCCTTTCCACGCGTCTTGCGGGCCGGTGAGTTTCGGGTCGGTGATCGTGGTCAACGTTCCGGACTGAACGCGGGCCCGAACAGGTTTGAGGACGGCGCCGCCGATGTTCGGCCAGCGGGCCTCGACGAGAATCTCACCATCGCAGAACAACTGGTTCTGGTCCTTCAGGTCCCAGGCGATGGCGGCTGCGTAGGTCCCGGTCCCGATGCGTTTCCACCCGGTGACTCGATCGGCTCCGCTGATTACAGCGCGTTGGTTCTTATAGTTGCGGAACGTGATCGGCTCGCCGGGCTTGCCGCTCCGGGCTGGTTTGAGCACCTCGCGATAGACGCCTTTGCCAACGAAGCAGGTGTCTCCGGGCGCCACTAGCCGGCAGGCTCGACCCAGCGTAGCCAGCGGTCCGTCAGTTTTGTCGGCGTTAGCTACGGCAAGGCGCCCGGACCATTTGTCGTTACCGTTTGGCGATACGAAAATATCGGCCGCCTGGGCCCCAACACAGCCGATAATCAGCCACATTGCTACTATCGCCGAGAGTTGTCCGGATCGGTTCGGGCTGCTGGGTCTGATCATTTCGCAATCTCCTGTTTCCTGTCGCGGGCGTGCGTCAGTGATTGTATCGCACACGCCGGCGGGGTCAACGCTGGTTTCTTTCGATTATCGCGCGCAAGTCAGCGTCTAAGTGGCTGCACGGTAGTGGGATATGCGAGCCCATATAAAAAAACCGACAAGATTTGCTTTTGCCCGGTTTGAATCGTCTACTCCAGACATGGAGAGAAAAAAGAAACATCTTGGACTGTTTGTGGCTCTGGGCATCGCTGTGGCGGTTTTCGCTGCAGACAAGATGATGTCCGGCGGTTCGCCTGTTGGACCAGAAACCGCCGATGCAGCCCCCACTAACGAATCGATCGATGCGGCCGAGACCCAGGGCGGGCCCGCGGCGTCGGATCGTGAAACCCAGGCCGCCGAAGTTCGCACCGCACTGGCCACCCGTCTCGATAAAGCCTATGCCTCCCATAGACTGGATCGCGTTGTGGTCCGGGACGCCTTCTTCCCGTCTGCAGAGTGGATCGCTCCGGTCAAAGAAACCAAGAAGACCGTCGCCGCCGAGCCGCAAATCGACTCGGCGATGCTCCGGGCGCGGGAGTTCGCCCGCATCCACAAGCTCAAGGGCGCCATAGTCGCCGCCGGGCGGAGTATCGCGATCATAGATGGAAACTGCGTTTCGGTCGGCCAGAAAGTGGACGGTTTCGAGCTAAAATCCGTGACCGCCAACTCGGCGATTCTAGTCTGCCAAGACGTGGAAGTGGTGCTGAATATCAGCTCCGAGTAGACCGATAAGCCTAACTGACAAAGACTTGCGACAATTCCATACGGGTCTTCGGCGATGCCGAAAAACAGAGACCCGATTCAATGCCGAAAAACATCATTCCTAACTTAAGTCGCCTATCCGCTTGGCCGATCCCATTCTTAGAAGCCAAAGGGTGTCGGCGGCTTACTAGAGACGAATTGTACAAAAAATGGAGATAGGACACATGAACTGCTGGACAAAGAGACAAAAGAGAAGTGGATTCAGCCTGCTGGAACTTGTAATCGTGATCGTTATTATGGGCATCGTCGCCGCTGTAGCCATTCCTCGAATGTCTCGCGGTTCGGCGGGCGCCTCGGATGCTGCGTTGAGCGGCAACCTGTCGGTCCTTCGCAACGCGATCGATATGTACGCCGGTGAGCACAACGGCACGTATCCGACTGCGGCGAACATCGCCGATCAGCTCACGCTTTACAGCAGCAGCACTGGCGCCACTAACGCCACGAAGACAACGACGTATGTTTACGGCCCGTACCTTCGCAAGGTTCCCAAGCTTCCGGTAGGCGCCAAGAAGGGCCAGTCCGGAATCGCGGCCACCAGCGGAGACACCGTCGGTTGGATCTACACCGCAGCCAGCGGAACGATCAAGTCGAACACGACGGCGACGGAGAAGGATAGTTCAGACGTGGCGTACAATACGTACTAATGGATTCGAGACACTGTGCCTCCCGATCTTAAACGATCGGGAGGTCTGGTGCTTTCCCGGGAGGAAGCTCACAGGACCGCTTACCGCGCACTCCCCAGGGAGTGGCGTCAAGCGGCCTGTGACGTTTACAGGACGACATGGCGAACCAAGGAGGCGTTGGACATGGGCGCACG
>CAYMSH010000371.1:0-3295 GCA_964392945.1 uncultured Planctomycetaceae bacterium
AGGTGTCCGGGTCGGTTCTCTCGCCGGCCAGGTAGAGCGCCTCGAAGTTCGAGATATCGTATTTCTGCAGGTACTCGCCGTTGGGGTCTTCCTTCTTGATGGCCCGGAAAGCGGTCGGAGCCGTGAAAAGGACCTTTATGTTGTGTTCGGATATGACCCGCCAGAAGGCGCCGGGGTCAGGAGTTCCGATCGGCTTGCCTTCGTACATGATCGTCGTGGCGCCCAACAGGAGCGGACCGTAAACGATGTACGAGTGGCCCACGACCCAGCCTACGTCGGATGCGGCCCAGTAAACATCTCCGGGCTCGACGCCGTAGAGCATTCCCATAGTCCACTTCAGAGCTACGGCGTGGCCGCCATTGTCCCTGACGACGCCCTTGGGCTTACCCGTGGTGCCGGATGTATAGAGGATGTACAGCGGATCGTTAGACCCTACCGGTACGCAGTCGGCCGGCTCAGAAGCCGCTTCCAGCTCGGACCAGTCCAGGTCTCTGCCTTCTACCGGGACCGCTTCGGCCTGGGGTCGCTGGAGCACGATGCATTTTTCGACTTTGTGCTCAGCCAGCTCGATAGCTTTGTCCAGGAGCGGCTTGTAGGCGATGACCTTCTTGCCTTCGATGCCGCATGACGCCGAAAGAATGGCCTTGGGCTTGGCGTCGTCGATCCTGATCGCCAGCTCTCGGGGTGCAAAACCGCCGAAAACTACCGAGTGAACGGCGCCTATCCGGGCACACGCCAGCATGGCCATCGCGGCTTCGGGGATCATCGGCATGTAGACGATGACGGTGTCGCCCTTTTCCACGCCGAGGCTCTTCAACGCGCCCGCGATCTTCGAGACTCTCTCTTTGAGCTGGTTGTAGGTGATGTGCTGGATCGTGTCAGTTACCGGGCTATCGTAGATGATCGCCGGCTGATCGCCGCGCCCCTCTTCGATATGCAGATCGATGGCATTGTAGCACGTGTTCAATTCGCCGCCGGGGAACCATTTGTAGAACGGATGGTTCGATGAGTCCAGAACACTGTCCCATTTCTTCAACCAGTGGACTTTCTCGCCCTGCTCGGCCCAGAATCCTTCAGGATCATCCAGTGACCGTTGGAACATTTCTTGGTATGACATTTAATCTCCTAGACTGTCTCTTGTCGTTAATTACGCATCCATGCCGTATCGGACGCAAGTTTGATCAACAAATAGAACCGGTTACGCTAATCTGCGGTTTGGCGGCGGGAAACTCGTCGCCAGCAGTTGCAGGCGAACGCTCGATCCCCTCCAGAACCGCATCCGCACTTTCACGTCTTCCTATGACAGGCGATATAATACGCCAAACGGCGTCCGATATCAACTGATTGGATTCTTGGCTATCGCTTCGGCTTACGTTTGATTTCTTCCAGGTACTTGCCCTTCAAGTACTTATTGCCGGCGTAGAACGGGTAGTCGTCCCATGGCGATTTGCCTTCGGACCGTGGGTCGGCGGTTGCTTTCAGGTAGGCGTCCATCTTCTTCCGCAGCGAGGCCTTGATCTCCCGGTGTTTCGGGTCGCCCGCCAGGTTCTTCATCTGGGCCGGATCCGAATCGATGGCGTACAGTTCCTCGCCCGGCAACTTGCCGAACGACTTGTCGAACAGGTCTTGGAACTTGTCCTTGTTGCTCATCATGAAGCTCTTGGACGGTCCGGCGTCGATATCGCCGAACACGCCCTGGTGGGAGGCCTTGAAGTCCGGCCCGCCCATCGGCCAGCGGTCCGGCTCGTAGTTGCGAATATAGACGAACTTCTCGGTGTGGATGACCCGACGCGGATACGGAAGGCCCTCTGGGCGAGCCCATACGTGGCGTTCGAGACCGGTCACCGTCATCGTGCGATCGGGATCAACGAGACCGGATCTACTCGACTTGAAAATGTTCAACAGGCTGCGTCCGGTCATCTGGTCGGGAGCCTTCAGGCCCGCGGCGGCCAGGAATGTTGGAGCGAAATCGATATGGTTGACGAAATCGTCAACGCGCCGACCTGGTTTGGCTATCCCGGCGCCCCAGCGGATCGCAAGCGGCATGTGCACGCCGTAGTTGTAGGCCGTAGCTTTGGCCCGCGGGAACGGCATTCCGTTGTCGCTGGTGACGACAATGATCGTGTTGTCGAGTTGCCCGGCGTCTTCGAGCGTCTTGATCATGGCTCCGAGATGCGAGTCAAACCACTGGACCTCGAACAGGTAGTCGCACACGTCGTTTCGCACTTCTTCGGAGTCCGGCAGGAACGGCGGGACAGCGGCCTTGCTGATGTCCATGCCGGATTTAGCGCCGTTCTTGTAACCGTAACTACGGTGTGGTTCGAACCCGCCGTACCAGAAGCAGAACGGTTTGTCTTTATCGCGGGCCTTCATGAAGTCGTCGAACGCGCCGGCGTAATCGATGCTCGAAACGCCGCGCGGCGCCTTGGCTTTTAGCCTCTTGTTCCATCGTTTCCCGCACGGTCCACTCCAGACCCCGGGCAGCTTGTGGTTGGCCGGCGTGTAGCCCTTACCTGTTGCGCCCACAACGTATCCCGCGTCGGCCAGGATTTGCGTGTAGATCGGGAATTTCTTGTTCAGTCGGCCGAACAGCAGACCGCCCTCTTCCAGCCGCCAGAAGTTCTGGCCCGTGAGAATCGACGCTCGCGACGGAGCGCACGACGGGCAACCGGTGAACGAGTTGGCGAAAAGGATTCCCTCGCGTGCGATTCGATCGAAGTTCGGCGTCTTGACCAGCGGATCGCCGGCCGCCGAAGTGTGCATCCACGATTGATCGTCGGATATGCAGAAGAGAATGTTCGGACGCCCCGCCGACTTATCGGCCGCCCCGCCACGCCTTGCCCCCGCAACTAGAAACGCGGCGCCCAACGCGGTCTTACTGAGAAACTCACGACGATTCATAGAACTGCTCCTGTGCTGGATATTCGCCTATACGCTCACCGACGAGTTTAGCGTCTATCGGCACAACATAAAAGCAGTTCCGCAAACGACGGAGCTACGGTTTGTCCTCGAAGCCCTGGCGGTATCGGCCTTCGTCGAGTTTGACTTTGTGGGCTTCGACCAGATCCTTCATCTTGTCGGCCTCAGAGTCCTTACCTTCGCGGCGAAGGACCGAGGCGAGGTTGTGGTGCGCGTCCATCAGCAGTCCGTGCAGGTACCACATCTCGGTGTGAACTTCCAGGAGGCTCTTGGTGTCGGCTATGTTGGCCAGCGCGATGCTCTTGGCCTCGGTCAACTTGTCGTCGGCCAGCAGGCCCCGGGCCAGGGCGTTTCGATACGCCGCCAGCCAGATCCG
>CAYMSH010000371.1:3305-4051 GCA_964392945.1 uncultured Planctomycetaceae bacterium
ACGGTCCCAGGAAAATCCTTGACCAGTTCGGCCTGTAGTTTCACAGCCACCTGTGCGTGCTCCACGGCCAGGCGCCGTCGATCCTGTCTTGTGCGGGTTTCTGCGAATCGGTGATTGATCCTCGCCTCGCACGCCGCGTACTCCGGCATGTCGGGATAATCGTCAACCAGCCGCTCGGCGATATCCAGGGCCTTGTCGAGCCGCTGAATCACCTGGCGGTCCATATCGGGGGATCTGCCGCGCCCCAGGGTCTCGACGGCGGCGTAGGTTTCGCAAAGGTCGAAGCTGTAGTCCGGCAACTTGGGGAAATCGCCAACGAGACCTTCAAGCAATTCTATGGACTTGTCGATCTCCGGCGCGGCGTCCCGGGCGTTGTCCGGAGCGATCTCGCGATAGCACAACGCCAGGAGGTGTCGATAGTCCGGGTTCTTCGGCTGCTGACTCAGGAGGTCCGTGAGCAGCGCGACGGCCTTGGCGAGATTGCTGTTTCGCTCCTTGCGACCCGGATCATCTTTCATTTCGCCACCAGGTCCGTCCTGGAATATGCTTCCAGGCCGATCGTCGGGCGGCCCATCCGGCCGGTCATGGGGCCGATCGTCGGGTCGATCACCTGGATGCGGTCGATCGTCTCGCGGGCGCCGAGGCCCCCGGCCGCGGGCGGGGGGGGGGCGGGGGCCCCGGCGCCCGCCGCCGGGAGGTGCGTCACCAAATCGCCGCCCCCGCGGGCCGGCGCCCCCCCGCCGCCC
>CAYMSH010000371.1:4061-6446 GCA_964392945.1 uncultured Planctomycetaceae bacterium
CGTACGCATCGCTGAGCACCGTGATCGACGCGTGAGCCCGGTCGATCGCCGCCGGGAGGTCCGTCACCTCTGCGCCGCCGCGGCGGGCCGTCGCCGCCAGGACGCCTCTTCTTTCGGTTGTCGCCGGGATTGGGAGGAGTTCGCTGCCCCAGGAAGAAATACGTGCGGGCCAGTTCAAAACGAGCCGCCGGGGGCGCGGTCTTCGGCGAATCGATCAGGAGCGCCATCGCATCGCGGTGCGCTTTTACAGCCTGGTCGATCTTACCGGCAAGTTTTCGGGTCTTGCCCAGTTCGTTATGTATCCGCGCAATCGTCACCGGGCCGGCCGGATCGTCGAGCCCCGAGCCGCCCATCGCGGCGTACATGTCGATAGCCTTCATGTAGGCCGCGGCGGCCTGTTCGTATCGACCCAGTCGCTGGCGGATATCGCCGATTCGCCGCCTGGCGGCCGCGGCGCGGATCTGGAGTTCGGTATTGTCGCCCATCTGCTCGGCGAGTTTGTCGTAGAACGGGAGCATCTCCTCCAGGAGGGCCTCAGTGGCTTTGGAGACCGCCGGCTGGCCGACAATCCGTACGCTGCCGCCGTCGGAGCCTATACTCAGGCTGGACTGCACGACACGACCCGGTCCGAGCCGCGAAAAGACCCTGTCCAGTGCGTCGCTGGCCAAGGCCGTCACCGCCTCGGCCCGCTGCCGTTGGAGGGCCTCGCGAGTCAGGGCGGCGCTGGTGCGAAAATAACCCATAGTGGCGACAAGCGCAACGACAAGCGCCAACACGAGCGTGGAAACCGTAAGCGACGCCACGGCCTTGTTGCGCCGGCCCCAACGCCACAGACGTTCGAGCGGCCCGATTCGACGGGCCAGCACTGGACGATCGTCCAGGAACAGTTCGAGGTCTCGCCGCATGTCGGCCGCAGCTTGATAGCGATGCCTGGGCTCCGGCGAGATCGCCTTGAGAATTATCGTTTCCAGATCTCGCGGGATCGACGGATCGATCGATCTGGGGCGAACCGGAGCCTGTTTCGATATCCGAGCGATGAGAGTCGAACGATCGGACTCCTCGTACGCCGCGTGACGCGTCGCCAGTTCGTAGAGCGTCAGGCCCAGACCGTATATGTCGCCGCGTTCGTCGCTGCGCCCGTCGAGTCTCTCCGGGGCGAGATATCGCAGCGTGCCTGTCAGATCGCCGTCCTGGGTGATCTTCGGCGTGTGGGTCGCGCGGGCCAGCCCGAAGTCAGTAACCCAGACAATCCCCTCGTCGTCCAGCAGGAGGTTCGACGGCTTGACGTCCCGGTGCAGCGTGCCCTGATCGTGTGCGTAGGCGATTGCCGAGGCCGCCTGGCCGCCGGTGTCGGCCACGAACCGCCAGTATTCGGCCGAGGCCGGCTGGCCGGCGCGAGAGATAATCGAGTCCAGCAGCTCGTCGATCGGGGCGTCATCGTGGTCCCGCAGGCGATTGAACACCTTGTCCAGCCCAACGCCGCGAACGTACTGCATTACGTAGTAGTGGAATCCGTCGTCCTGGCCGACTCCGTATACCTGGACGATATTGGTGTGGTGCAGCCGGGAGGCGATCTTGGCCTCGCGATTGAATCTCGCCAGGTGCCGCTGCTCGAGCAGGGCCTGGCGTGGGAGGACCTTCAGCGCGACCGAGCGGCCGAGCGATTCCTGCATCGCTTCGAAGACAATGCCCATCCCGCCGCGTCCGACCTCGCGTATGATCTTGAATTCGCCAAGCCGCTCAAGCTTGTTCGGGCCCAGCGACGCCAAACCGTCGGCCGAGCGCTCGCTGCGAGCCTTCAGTCGCTCCATCGCCTCGATAGTGGGAAACAGCTCGCGGATCTGATCGGCCAGGTCGGGGTACATGGCGATGTAATCGTCCATCGACGGCGACTCGCCGCGCCGCTGGCTGGAGACGAACTCGTCGGCCAGGATCTCCAGCGGGTCGCGATCTATAGTAGGTTCAGCCATTGGCGCCGCCCTCCAGGAATCCGGAAAACTCGCTCAAGACTTCCTTGAGCCTCAGTATCGCACGAACGTATCTGATGGATGCCGCTTTGGGCTCGATCTCGAGGGCCTCGGCGGCTTCTGAGTTGGTGAGTTCCTCGAAGTGACGCAGCGCCAGGATCTCCTGATCGGTAGTGCTCATTGTCCCGATAGCGGTCTGAACCTGGTCAACAAGTTCCACGCGCACCGCCGCCTGAGACGGGCTGGTCCATCCGCCGACGAGGCATATCGCCAGCGAGGCCGACGTGGCCTGCGGATGGCGACCGAAGATCGGCGACTCGCGCCCGGCGTCGCGGCCCTTCGTCGTCAGGTGGCGTCTATGAACGTCTATCAGCGTTTGCTGCACGATTAACCTCAGCCACAAAAAAGGTGAACTGAA
>CAYMSH010000372.1:0-6446 GCA_964392945.1 uncultured Planctomycetaceae bacterium
ACGAGCTCGGAAGGACGGCGGAGGGGCGTGAGTGTCCCCGAGCACCGCAGCGGCCAGCGCCGTCACCGGACCAAGCCCCAGAACCGCAGCAACCACAGCAATGATTGCACTCTTCATTAATGATCTCCTCTTACATCGACAAGAGACTGCAAACCTCAGTTAGATTACCATTGACTGGGGATTCATTCAAGAGGACCTTGGTGCTGAATAATACTGCGGGCAACACACAAGTCACTCGCGAGTATCGGAATCTCCAGACCATGCCGGCAGCAGGAACGAATCGGTTGCGCTGGCCGGAGCCTCGGTCCCGTTGTATTCCTTCTTGCCCTGCACGAGGAAGATATTGTCGCCGTTGACGCCGACTGTCGCCCGATCGCTCCACTTGACGCCCCAGTCGAGATAAAGCACGTTGTGGCCTGTTCGACCGTGATTGCGGCTGCTGCTGCGCGGGCGTGAAAGGAAGCTGGCCTGGAATTGGCCGCCTTCGAAAACCGGTGTTTTGTCCGACAGGACCGCCATTTCGGCGACAACGGGAGCCAGAGTCGTGTTGTTTCGCGAAATCGCCTCGGACCCCAGCGAGTGCTGGTAGGAGTAGCTTATGTACTTGGCGGCGGGAAAATCGTTCATTTTCGCATCCACGCCGAAGACCTCGCCGGCGGCGTCCTGATCGGCGGCGCACTGGAACACGGCGCCGGGGGCATAGTAGCCCTTGACCAGGCGGAACAGTCCGGCCGAGTTGCTGACCGGCTTCTGATCGACGCCCGGCAGCCAGGCGGCATTCGATTCGTGGGCAAGGGGAAGATTGTCCTGATTGTCCATGGCGAACTTCTTCATGCCGGTGCCGATCTGACCGACGTTCGAGGCGCACTTGCCCTGGAGCGATCTCTGGCGGACCTGCCTGGCCCACGGCACAAAAATCAACGCCATGATAATCGCAGCCGCGGCTATGGCGCCAAGTTCACGCAGCGAAAATGTCGGTCTGCCGGCTCGCACCAGCTCTCTGCGCGCAGTGGCGGCCGTGGTTCGCCTGGCAGAGGCGATACGGTCCAGCGTGCGATCGACCAGATCGTCCGACACCGCGGGCGCGCCGAGCAGTTTCAGCGCATCGTTGGCATTTGAGATATCGTCCCGCAGAGTGCGGAAGTCGTCGTCCTCTTCCAGGCGTTCCTCAACTGCCGGCCTCGTCGCTTCGTCGCAGCGACCCAGCAGGTAGTCAATCAGCAGCGCCTCATCTTTCTTACGTTGTTCATCCATCGTCTGATTCCACCTGGGCTTTCCACAGCCCTGCGAACCGACCAACGGCCGCATGCAGGCGACTCTTGACCGTGCCAAGAGGCAACGCCAGCATGTCGGCGATTTCCTTGTAGGCGAACTCGTGGAAATAACACAGCACGAGCACGATCCGGAGCTGCTCCGGAAGCGTCCCTACAATCCTTTCTACGGCAAGACGGGCCTCAAAGTTCATCAATTTTTCATCCGGCGCGGGAATTGCCGACGGCATCATCGAAACATAGCTGTCCTGATCGTCCGCCCCGCCGATCGATGCGTCCAGAGAAGCCGCGGATTTACGAGCCCGACTCCGCATCGCGTCCCGGGCTTTGTTGGCCGCTATCGTAAACAACCAGGGCTTCAATCGCTTCTTCGTATCAAACGTCCCGGCCGATATGTGCAACTGCAAAAACGCCTCCTGAAACGCGTCTTCAGCCATAGCGCGATTACCCATGAACCGCGTCAGGAATGCTATCAGCTCCTGCTGGTGACGCCGCATGAGCGCACCGAACGCCTCTTCGTCTCCGTCGAGGTGACGCTGGAGAAGCATCGAATCGCTGATCTGTGAAGATTCCGACAAACGGTTCCTTTCGATACGCTCGGGCCGCGAAAGATTATAACGTCCGGAAACCGATTTGTAACCCGCCTGTCCGCCCGATGGGCAAAAATACAAAATCCCGGATCAGCCGTTCTTGAACTTACAGAGCCAAGGCATTATCGTATTGTCATGAGACGCGGAATACTTGCTGACAGTGATCAACTCGGCGCCATGGCCCAGCGAATATCGAAGAGCCCCTTCGACGCCATATTCGACGCTCTGGAGCGAAGGTGCGCACTTATCCTCGAAACAGGCCCGATCACGGAAACCCAATGGCGAGCGATATGGGAGCGAGGACGGTGGTCCTCGGCCTCACTAGCCGCTCGAGCCACACAGGGCAGGATCATGGACCTGGCGATCTGCCATCATGTGGATCCCAACGGAGCCTATCGCGATCGAGCGGTCGAGGAACTCAAGAATCTCTCGTCGTGGAGCACGTGGGTCGATCCCTGCCACAACAAAATGGCCGCCGACATCTGCACCTCGGAAGCCGCCGTGGCGACAGTCGTCGGACTAGACTGGCTCTGGGACGACATATCACCGGATGAGAAGCAGGCGATTATCAACAACGTTTCGGAAAAGGCGATCAAACCGTACCTCCAGGCCATCGAAGATGAAGTCTGGTGGCACGGCTGCTACCATCACTGGAACGTGGCGGTCAACGCCGGAATGGCGATCGCCGCGATGGCGATGGAGGATGAATCTCCCCAGGCCGCACAAGTCGAAAAACACGCACGCGCCGGACTGAAATACTTCTTCGACGCATTCGGCTCAGACGGCGGATGGGACGAGGGGACCGGATACTGGGGCGTGACGCTAAGGTATCTGCTGCTCCTGGCAGAAGCCGACAAGAACGTCCGAGACGACATGGGTGTTTACCACTGCAGAGGACTCGATTCAACGGGCCTGTTCCCGATCTACTTCACCCCTCACGGACACCCCGCAAGCTTCGGAGACTTCCCCGCCGCGCCTCTGCACGGAACGATATACCTGCTGGCCAGACAGTTCGGGATCAAGGAGGTCGCCTGGTGGCTTGACACCTACTCCCTGGGCCGAGACGCGACTACAAACGGGTGGTCCGCCGCCGGGTTGGCGATGCTGTTCCGACCGGAGAATATGAAACCTCAAAAGGCCCCGAAGCTCGACACCGTCAAGACGTTCCCGTCGATCGGGTGGGCCGCGATGGCCGACAGCTGGCCCAAGCCGGGCCTCTACGCTGCGACCAAGACCGGCGACATGGCCGTAAACCATGCAAAGAGCAACATGAACGCCGTACAGATCCAATGCGGCGGCGAAATGATGCTCGTGGAGTTCCCCAGAGGACCAAAGGACCAGGAATTCGCTACCGAAGCACAAAACCGGTTCTACGAAATAAACGCACGTGCGCACAACACCATTTGCACCGCACAGCGGGACCACCAGATAGATGCCCAGGGATCCATACTCGAATCAAAGAGCAACAAGGACTACCGCTGGATAGTATGCGACTCAGGCGGAGCCTGCGGCGACGGCGTGCAGTTCATCCGACACCTGGTGATGGCCGTAGACGCCGAGGCAAACCAGGGACGCGCGATCATCGTGCTGGACGAACTGACCAGCAACGCTCCGGAAAAATTTGAACTCACATGGCACACCAGGGGCAGGGTCGAACTGAACGCCGATTTGCAGATCGGGACGATCACCGGCGTGCGACAGCAGATGCACCTGGCCCTGGGAGCCACTGTCGAGACGGCTGTTAAGCTCAAGTCGGCGCGTATAGATTCACACTGCAACGAGCGGTTCCTGCACGTTACCGGAGGCGCCGTAGGCAGGGTGCTGCTGGCCAGCGTTTTCGCCACTGAACCGATCGACGAACCGCTGGAGTTAATCGACTCCCTAGACGGGGCGACAGTAACTGTCGGCAGGATCAAAGCCAACTTCAAGACAAGCGGATCGCACCTGACGCTGATTGGCGTGGAACTCTGATCTATTCAACGATTCGACAATTCCAGAATAATGCCGGACAAATTACGACGAAATTATTCTGCGCGCCTATGATTTAGTAGATGAAAAAATGCATCGCCCTTCGCATTGTTGTAAAGACGTTTGTTTGAAGCTCGAGGGAACCGAAAGGCTTGCGGATAAAAGCGCAAGCCTTTCGTATTGCGCTGATGATCGATAGAATGCCCCTATGAAGATTATTTCGCTCCAGTCAGGCAGCAATGGAAACTGCATCTACGTCGAGGCCGGCGGAGTGCGGCTGCTTATAGATGCGGGAATCTCCGGCAAGCGCGCCGAGCAGCGACTGGCCGATGCAGGGCTGGATATTCGCGATGTCGATGCGATACTGATATCCCACGGCCATGGGGACCATATCGCCTGTGCGGGCATCTACCAGCGGAAGTTCAAACTGCCGATTCACATCACCGCCCCGACACTAACGGCGACGCAGATCCATCGCCCTATCGGACGCGTAGACGACATTCGCCACTTCCAGGCCGGAGACGTAATCAAGTTCGACTCCGTCACAGTCGAAACAATACCCACGCCGCACGACTCGAACGACTCAGTTGCGTTCGTGATTGACGACGGGCGCCGCCGCCTCGGCGTGCTGACCGATCTGGGACACGCGTTTTCCGGCCTGGGCGAACTGATCGGAACGCTTGACGCGGTGATTCTCGAAAGCAACTACGACCCGGACATGCTGGACATGAGCCCCTATCCGCAATTCCTCAAGCAGCGAATTTCGGGCCCGCACGGGCACTTGTCAAACGCCGAATCGGCCAGTCTGCTGGCCCGATCAATCGGCGGTAAGCTCAAATGGGCCTGCCTGGGACACCTGTCGGGCGAGAATAACGATCCGAACCGGGCGATAGAAACCCACAGGGATATCGTGGGACACTCGCTGCCCCTGCACATTGCCGGACGATACGAAGCAGCCCAGCCGATAGAACTTCTCTAACCGGGAGACATCAGATGCGCAGAGACGTGCTTGTTTCAACCACCCTCCTGCTGGCCGCCGCCTGGTCGCCCCCGGCCCTTGGAGCGGATCAAACCGAACTGATCTTCCGGACTCCGCAGAAAGCGGCTTATCGCGTGACGGCCGACGGGCTGACGTCCATCAGTTTTAAAAACCGCAAAATCGCCAGCGGATCGTGGAGTGCGTTCAACGCAGAACGATGGTTCAAGAATGGCGGTTCCGACAAGGTCGATACGAAGAAGTTCGTGACCAAAACATTCAAGGCCATCTCTCCGGCGCGAGCCCTGGTAACCCACGCCAAAGGCGATATCGTCTGCACGAGCAACTATATCTTCGAACGCGAGGACGTGCTGATCTCGACGCGAATCGAAAACAACCATCCTTCCGAACCGATGAAGATCGTCGGCTTCTCGGGTCTCACGTTTCACTTCGATCGACTGCCTTCCGGTCTCATGCCGGTCCAGCACATAAGCTACTTCAAGGCCCACGGAATCGGGTTATGCCATCCGGGCCACTGGTCTAAATTCGGCGGATCTTACGCAACAGACAATCGAATCGGCGTCGGGACATCGCCCTGGTCCACCGGACTGATGCGAACGCTGACGCTGTGGGACTACGCAAGCTGGGCCGCCGACAAGCGAGCCAAAGACCCCAACCGACGTCTGGTCTATTTCGCGGTCACGCCAATACCGCCTCGCGGGGCGGTGACTGTCGACTTCCGGCTGCGGGTCAGCCCAAACTGCGATTGGAAACATCTGCTGGCGCCGTACAAGGAGCATTTCACAAAGACGTTCGGGCCAGTGCAGTACAAGAGCGATCACCGCTGGATCGCCACTGACTACCTGAACCACTCCCAGAAGGCGATCTCGCCGACGAACCCGTACGGTTTCCACGGAGCACACCAGAGAATCGACACCGACGCCGGGGCCGAAGCGTTCTGCAAAAAAGTCATCGGGAATCTGAAAGGCGGCTCCGGCCAGGGCGTTATCGTCTGGGGACACGGCGGCGACGATCCGCGAGGGGCGATGTACCGCCCGGACTTCGACATACTCCCCCCTCCGGTCGAAGCCCGCTGGGGCGGTATCGCAAAACAATTCAAGCAGGCCGGGCTCAAACTCGGCGTCTGCACGCGCCCGCGACATATGGCCCTGCGATCGACATGGACCAGGGATCAGATCATAAACATCAATCCCGATGATCCGGGCCATCGCAAGATGATCTGGAAGCGGTTCGATAACATGATCGAGAAGGGCTGCACGCTGTTCTATCTCGACAGTTTCGGAGCGAGTTTCGACGACGTCAAACTCATGCAGTTCCTTCGCAAGAAGATGGGCCCGAACATACTGACCTTCGCCGAACACCAGTGCGACGCGATAATGGTTTACAGCGGCGGATACTCAGAAACCAGTTTCACCAAGACGCCGAAACCGCACTACCGACTCTGGTCTGGAGTACGTAACTGGGAAATATACCAGTTCCTCGCGCCGGGATCGCAAATGGCCTCGCGACTCTACCAGGGACAAAAGGACATCCCCAAAGACTTCAAGGCCCCCGATGAATTCTTCTTCGCCAACCGCATCACCCCCCTGCTGCCGACAGGCACGCCCCAACGCGTGGCGC
>CAYMSH010000373.1:0-1884 GCA_964392945.1 uncultured Planctomycetaceae bacterium
GACAACGTTTCTAAGATTGTCGGAGCCTGATTTGATTTTTTTGTGGTTTGGCGTCCCAGCGAGCCTAAGATGAAACTAACTGTTATTTTTAACCCAAAGGAGTTTTCGAATGTCGACTAATGATAACTTAAAGGCTGCATTTGCCGGTGAATCTCAGGCTAACAGGACGTATCTGGCGTTCGCCAAGAAAGCCGATCTCGATGGATTCGGCCAGGTGGCCAAGCTGTTCCGCGCTGCTGCTGAGGCTGAAACCGTTCACGCTCACTCGCACCTTCGCAATCTCGACGGAGTCAAAGAGACCGCCGCGAATCTCGAAGCCGCCGCCGCCGGTGAGGCCCACGAGTTCAAGAGCATGTACCCCGAATTCGTAGCCGAAGCAGAAGCCGAAGGCGCCCAGGCGGCGCTGGTCGGTTTCAAGAACGCGATGGCCGTCGAAGAGATCCATCACGGTCTTTACCAGCAGGCCCTCGCTGCAGTCCAGGGCGGCCAGGACCTCGGAGCCGCCCAGATCTGGGTCTGCCAGATTTGCGGAAATACCGTCGTGGGCGACTGCCCCGACCAGTGCGGCGTATGCGGCGTGGCGAAAGACAAGTTTGTAGAAATCAGTTAATCTTTGTCGGTACGGGGCATAAGTAGATGGCTGTTGAAGATGCGGGTATGTGGTTGTGTTCGGTCTGCGGTTACGTTCATCATGGCCCGTCGGCCCCGGATTGCTGCCCGGTATGCGGCGCATCGCCGTCGGACTTTGGTCCGCATGCGGCCAGGCCCGTAGCCGCGGCGACGATTGCCGACCAGTGGCGATGCCTCAACTGCAGTTACATTCATACAGGACCCGAGGCGCCGCAGGTCTGTCCGGTCTGCGCCGCGCCAAGCGATCGCTTCGAGCCTGTTTCCGATCAGCGTCAATCGACCGGTGAGGGCGACTTCACCGGTCGATTGATCGTTATCGGCGCCGGCATCGCGGGGATATCGGCCGTCGAGGCTTTCGTCAAAGCTGCGCCCCAGGCCAAAGTTACGCTTGTGTCCCGGGAGCCGGACACGCCTTACTACCGCCTGAATCTCACGCGATATCTCGCTGGCGAAATCACAGAGGCCGACCTGCCGATTCACGACGCCGACTGGTATGCGCAGAACAATGTCGAGTTGAAGCTCGGCTGCGACGTGGCCGAGATCATTCTCGACGATCAGAGCATTCGCCTGCGCGACGACACGATCCTCCCGTATGACAAGTTGATCGTCACGATGGGAGCCCATCCGTTCATGCCGCCGTTCCCCGGGGCGAGGCTCGAGGGGACTCACGCCGTTAGAACCGTCAGCGACGCCAGGGGCATTCTCGAATCGCTCCGGCCGTCAATGCGGTGCGTTGTAATCGGCGGCGGACTGCTGGGTCTCGAGACCGCCGGCGCACTGGCGGCGCAAAAAGCCGACGTAACGCTGCTGGAAAGCCATGACTGGCTAATGCCGCGGCAGCTCAATCGGCGGGCCGGAGAAATTCTCCAGGCCCACGTTACGAAACTCGGCGTCACCGTGCTGAACAACGCACGCACGAAAGAGCTGCTTGGCGACGAACGCGTCGCCGGAGTTATGCTCGCCGACGATCGTACGATCGCCGCCGACCTGGTTGTTGTGGCCACCGGCGTTCGGCCAAACAGCCATCTGGCCCGGAGGATCGGGCTCGTGGTCAACAAGGGTATCGTCGTCGATAATCATCTGGCCGGTTCGCATCCGTCGGTTTACGCCGCCGGAGATGTCGCCGAGCACCAGGGCGTCTTGTACGGCAGTTGGGCCGCATCGCAGTTCCAGGGCGGAATCGCCGGCATGAACGCGGCCGGGGCGAAAGCCCAGTTCGGCGGAATTCCGCGATCCAACACGCTGAAAGTTCTC
>CAYMSH010000373.1:1984-6404 GCA_964392945.1 uncultured Planctomycetaceae bacterium
CGGGGCGAAAGCCCAGTTCGGCGGAATTCCGCGATCCAACACGCTGAAAGTTCTCGGTCTGGATATGCTGAGCATCGGGCAATTCGAGCCGGAAGACGGAAGCTACCAGGTGCTGGAGTCCGAAGCGAATTCGGCGTACTGCAGGTTCGTCTTCCGCGACGAGCATCTTGTCGGAAGCGTGCTTGTCGCAGACGCATCGCTGTCGGGACCGGTCAAGACCGCGATCGAAGAGCGAACCGATTTCTCCAGCGATCTACTGGCGGGCATATCGGCCGAGTCATTTGCAGATAAACTGCGGCGTTAGCGTTGCGGCGAAGTTGCGCATTTTCCGGGCGGGGCCTTCAGCGATGTTCCGTCTGAGAATTTCACCATAAGTTCCCTGTCAGTCATGTTCCACGCGACGTGAGTGCGTTTTCCGCTGCGCGTGAAAGTCATCGCGGTCGGGCAGTCGGCGTTTACGGTCCTGTCAACCTGGCCGAGGGTTTGCAGGCTCCCGATCCAGTGGTACGCTCCGGGCCTGGCGTGCGTCGGGAGGCTCTTGACTCCGGCGTCGAATCTTGCCATCGCCTTGTCGGCGTCGTGCAGCGCCTCGTACATCCAGAACGTGTCGTGCCAGCTCTTCCAATCGTAGCTTCCGCGGACCGAGGCCATGTGCTCTAAGTTACGCTGAACGTACTTCGGATACAGCCCCAGGTAGAGCGATCCGGACTGCATCGGCAGCATGATGATTCCGTGAATGTGCTCCGGTTCGCCGCTGAACCACGTGGCGTAATCGGCCTTTCCGCCCCATACCAGTGCGGCGCACGACTGGGTGTATTTCTTCGGGAAGAACTGCTGCTCAACGTCGAACCAGTAAGCGTTGGCCGCCGCGAGTTCCGTCGTGTACATGTAGATTCCCAGATCGCGGAGTTCGCGATCGCCAGTGGCCTGGCCCCAGAGTATCACGCCGGTCCATGCGTTCATCGCTTCGGATGACGATTCCTGGTTGTTCCCGTCGCCGAACTTCGCGTTGCCGGAGGCCCATGAGTGTCCGGCGTACGGGTCGAAGCATCTCAGGCGCGGGAACAGCGGGTCTTTGGGATCGCCGCTTGCGATGTCGCGTATGAGGAGTTTCACCATGGCGCCCCATGCGTTGTCGGCGGCCCAGGCCTTGTCGGTGCGTGCGATCTCCGCCGCGGCGCGGATGAAATAGCCGTAGTGGAAATGGTGATCGTTGAGCGTCTGGGCCGATCCGTAGCTTGACTGCTGGCCGATCATGGCGCCCCAGAGCTTGTCGTAGTAGAAGTAGTGATCCTTCTTGGCCGATCCGCCGGGCGGAGTGAACCAGTTCTCCAGGCGCGACTTGAGCTCCTTCTGCAGCTTCGCCGCGGCGTCGGCCTGTCCCAGCTGCTGGGCGATCGGGATCATGGCGGCGATCTGGCCGAGCGTTTTGCCGTCCCAGTACGTGTCGGGCGCGTTCTTGAACGGCTTGCTCGTCGCATCGTTCAAGTATCCCCTCAGGCGTTTTCGATCGCATTTGCCCGGGCCCGGAATCGCCGGCAGCACGCCGCAGAAACGCATCGAAGTGGTGAACTTCTCGCCGGCTCCGAGTTTCATCGGACCGCGGACAGAGGCGTATCCCATGTCGAGCAGCTTGTGCTTCGTCGCGGTCCACTGGTGCGGATACATGGCGAAAAGCGTTCCCTTTGCGGCCCCTTCATACGCTTTGGTTTTGAATGCGAATGTCGTCTCGACGCTGCTGGAACTGGCGACGTATCGCCAGCCAACTTGCGTTCCGATCACGTGATTGTGAGCGTATCGCTCGAAGAGCTTCAGCGTTTCAGGTTGATTGTCCGGCAGGAGGGCCAGCGAGAAATACGCCTTGGCGCCGCTGTTGACGAATTTTCGAGAGTCAAGTCCGCTCCACGTCGATCCTTTCGGTGCGAACAGACCGTAGTGGCGCCCTTTAGTTGTCACGCCGAGTGTTGGCGTTTTGGCGCGGCCGGACCATATTTTCACATCTCCGTCGAACGAGATTCTCGCGCCGCCGCCAGCGAATGTCGCGTAGACAAACGGCGAGCCGTGCCCGTAGCTCAGTCGCATTTTCCTGCCGCCGTCGGCCATCAGAACATCTACGAACCAGTCGCTGGCCGCATCGACACTTGCATTTTCAAACTCGCCGACAGCGGAGTGTCCCAGCGTCAGATCGTTTTGCATCCCGGCCATTATGTGTTTGGCCACTGTGTTAATGCTCGCTCCGGGATACGAGACCCGCAGCCCGCTTTTCAGTGCGCACATCGCCAGCGGGTGGGCAAAGTGGTTCGATGAATACTTCTCCCACGCCAGCGAACTCCACCAGTCGGTGGTCTGCATCTTGCCTTTGTATGCCGAGGTGCTGTAGATGCGGCGCGGCGGCAGCTTCATTCCCTTCGGCGGATCGGTGGTGTAACCGCCTTTGCCGGCGCTCACGTCTTCGGCCCGCCCGGGCGCGCAGAAGGTAAATGCTATCGCGATAACCGCTGCAACTGTTCTGGTGGTTCTGTTCATGGAGGTTCCTTTGGGTGGGATCCTCATTATACATTTTCGCGCTGGTGCGCATAGAAAGATCCGAAGACTCCCCCCAGGAGTCTTCGGATCATGTCGGCTGAGGCGGCCGTTCTCAGTCTTTCTTGAGGTCCCTGGCGGTCTTCACGAGTTTTACGAACTCCTTGCGGTATCCTTCCTTGTCGTCGCCGATGGCCGACTCGGCGAGTTCTATCACCGCGTCCATCGTGTAGGAGCCCTTGTACTGCGATTTACGAAGCAGCATTCCGAACGACGCCACTGACGAGGCGAATCGGAAATCCCTGGAGCACTTGTCGATGCTGCGTCCGTCTTCGCGTACGATTACGTCCAGCCGCGTGGACGTATCGCCGTCGGGCTTTTTGTAGCGCAGCTTTACCGTCATCATCTCGTCGCTCCCCGTCGCCGTCGGCGTTGTGTTGGTCGAGTACTTGAGTTTATCCACGCTCGGGACGTTGATCTCCACGCCGGCGGGGACCACCTGGTACAACGCCGTTACGGTGTGCCCGGCTCCGATGTCGCCGGCGTCTTTCTTGTCATCGTTGAAATCCTCCTTGTTGAGGATGCGGTTTTCGTATCCGATCAGCCGATACGCCGCCACCTGTGCGGGATTGAATTCGACCTGGATCTTCACGTCTTTTGCGATCGTCACCAGCGTGCCGCACATTTCGCGTACGAGCACTTTTCTGGCTTCCGATTCGGTGTCGATGTAGGCGTAGTTCCCGTTGCCCTTGTCGGCGAGCTTCTCCATGCGGGAGTCCTTGTAGTTGCCCCTTCCGAATCCCAAAACGCTCAGGAACACGCCGCTGGCGGCTTTCTTCTCGATCAGGCGGATCAGTTCGCTGTTGTTCGTTGTTCCGACGTTGAAATCGCCGTCAGTGGCCAGGATCACTCTGTTTGTACCGCCCTTGATGAAGTTCTCGACCGCGGTGTCGTAGGCCTGCTGGATTCCGCCGGCTCCGTTGGTGCTTCCGCCGGCCTGGAGCTTGTCGAGTGCGGCCAGGATTTCTTCGGTCTTGTCGCACGATGTCGAATCGAGCACCAGTCCCGAAGCGCTGGCGTAGACCACGATCGCCACGCGATCTCCTTCGCCGAGCTGCTGGAGCAGCATTCTCATCGCTTTCTTGACCAGCGGAAGCTTGTTGTTGGCTCTCATTGAGCCGGAGACATCCAGCAGGAACACCAAGTTACTGGCCGGGCGCTTTGTCGGGTCAAGCTCGCGTCCTTTCAGTGCGATTCGAACGAGCCGGTGCTTAGGCTCCCAGGGGCATGAAGCGGCCTGGGCCCTGACCGCAAACGGGTGGGGCGACTGCGAGGTGGGCTGGTCGTATGCGTAAGTGAAGTAGTTGAGCATCTCCTCGATTCGCACCGCTCCCGGCGGGGGGAGCTGCTTGTGGTTCAGGAACCGCCTGATGTTGGCGTACGAGGCGGTGTCTACATCCGTCGAGAAAGTCGAAAGCGGATGATCGACCGCGAGCTTGAAGGAATTGTCCACGATGCGATCGTATGTTTCGGTGTTGTGCACGATCGGCGGGGCGCTGCTATCCGGCGCCGGAACGGGCGCATCGCCGGGCATCGCTCGCCGCGGGGCGGTTTGCACCTGGTACTCCATCGCCGATGGCGCTGAGGAGTCGTATTTGCTGTTGGACGCCATCTGGCATCCGAGAAACATAACTGCTCCCAGGCCCGCAAATACGATCGTCACCAACGATATTCTTGCGATAGTTTTCATTGTCGTGTCCCTTTCGTGGGTTGAGGTTCACTGGTCTATATCCGCCGCGGCGGTCTTTGCGCAGAATAAATTTGAATTGCGATGATTCGTTGCGTGTTGACGCGGGGGGCGCCTCTCGCTGACAATGTCGCCAGCGTGGAACAGACA
>CAYMSH010000374.1:0-6369 GCA_964392945.1 uncultured Planctomycetaceae bacterium
AATCCTGACATTCGAGATACGTTCCGTCGGAGTACCTGTAGACCTCCGCGGCCAGCACGTTCTTCCCGCTTTTCATGTACGGAGTGATGTCGAACTCTGCGGGGGTGCGGCTGCCTTGGGAGTATCCGACTTTCTTGCCGTTTACCCACAGGTAGAAGGCGGAACTGACGCCGTCAAAATGAATAAACACCCGCCTGCCCTTCCAGGCTTCGGGGATAGCAAACTCGCGACGATACGAACCTACCGGATTGCGGTGGTTATACGCCGGCCAGTCCGCAGGCGGCGTGCCCATCACACGAGGCGGGTCCTTCTTGAACGAGTACGGATGGTTGCAGTAGATCGGTATCCCATAGCCTTCCATCTGCCAGTTCGCCGGTACGGGAATCTCCTTCCAGCCGCTGACGTCGAAGGACGGCTTGTAGAACTCGACCGGACGTTTCGAAGGCTTGGCGGCCCAGTTGAATTTCCACTTGCCATTGAGCGACTGGTGGAAAGGCGAGGCCTGTCGCGTTCCTTTCAACGCCGATTCGACGTTGGGATACGGAAGAAAAGTACTGCGGCCGGGTTCTTTGTTCCGTTCGACGACGCCAGGATTCTCCCAGTCTCGCCCCGCGGCCTGGGCAAATACCGCAGACGCCAGACCAGCCAGAACAACTATCGTCGCCACGCCAACCCCAGACATATTTGTGCTCATTGTATAGCTCCTTTGCCTGATTTTGTACCGCTCCGGCTGCTCTAACGCAACCCAGCGACCAGACGTATCGCTTTTTCCTCGCTGTTTTTCATTGCCAGCCGGCGTCAGCATTGGTAGCCTGAAGCCCCGAATAACGGTATAAGGAGCACTTTATGATCACCCTCGTTACGTTCATCTTCTTCACCGGCCTGGTCGGACTGATCACGTGGATCATAACCCGCAAGGACGATCACGGCACGTCGACTGGCTACTTCCTTGCCGGACGATCGCTCACGTTCCCGCTTATCGCCGGTTCGCTCCTGCTTACAAATCTTTCGACCGAACAGATGGTCGGCCTGAACGGTGCGGCGTTCATCGACGGTTTCTGCGTAATGGTTTGGGAAGTCGTCGCCGTGCTGGGGCTTGTAGCAATGGCGATGTTCTTTCTGCCCCGCTTTCTCAAGAGCGGCGTAGCGACGGTTCCGCAACTACTGAAGATCCGATTCGATCATCAAACCGAGGTCATAACGAACCTCATATTCCTGATCGCCTACGCAACGATCCTGCTTCCCATTATCCTCTACACCGGCGCCAGAGGCATGATAGGAATTCTCGACATACAAGGGATGCTCGGGATCAGCGAGACCGCGGCGCTGTGGCTGATCGTCTGGGTAGTCGGCGTGATCGGCTCAATGTACGCGCTGTTCGGCGGTCTGCGAACAGTCGCGATTTCAGATACGTTGAACGGAATCGGATTGCTGATCGGCGGCTTTCTGATCACGTATTTCGGCCTGTCCGCCCTCGGCGGCGACGGGTTCATGTCGGGAATAACTGCGATCAAGGAATCCCAGGCCGACAGGCTCAACTCTATCGGCGGCGCTGGTTCGTCGGTGCCGTTCTATACGATCTTCAGCGGGATAATGCTCTTGAATCTGTTTTACTGGTGCACCAACCAGCAGATCATACAGAGGACCTTCGGCGCCAAGAGCTTGGCCCAAGGGCAGAAAGGCGTACTCCTGACCGGCGGACTGAAGCTGCTCGGACCGATGTATCTCGTACTGCCGGGAATGATCGCATTTTCAATGTTCGCATCCGAAGGCCTCAAAGCCGACATGACCTACGGACGCCTCGTGAACCATATTCTCCCGGCGTGGCTGACCGGCTTCTTCGCCGCAGCGATGATCGGAGCGATCCTATCGAGCTTCAACTCGGCGTTGAACAGCACCTGCACGCTATTTAGCCTGGGGCTCTACAAGAGCGTCTTGAAGAAAGACGCCAGCGATCAGCAGATCGTCAGATCCGGCAAAGTGTTCGGCTGGCTCATCGCCGGAGCCGCGATGTGCGTAGCGCCTCTGCTGGCGAACACAACCAGCATCTTCGCTTATCTCCAGAAGATGAACGGGCTGTACTTCATACCAATCTTCACCGTTGTCGTTGTCGGAATGCTGTCGAAACGCATAGGTCCCCTAGCGGCCAAGGCCGCACTGATCGTCGGATTCACCGTTATCGCCGCAGGATACTTCATCCCACTAGGCCCCGGCGACGCCAAGATCGTCGCAAAGGACGTTGCACAAATCGAAGGCGCTGACCAGAGCGTAACTTTCAACGTGTACCTGACGAAAGCCTGCGACAAGCCGGTGATGGTACAGTACGCCACGCAATGCGGAACGGCCGAGGCGGGGAAAGACTACCAGGCCGCCGAAGGCGATCTGACATTCGCACCGGGCGAGACAAAGAAAGAGGTCCATGTTAGCCTGCTGGCCGACGATGACTCCAAAGAGCCTGAAAAGGAAGCGTTTTTCCTCATGCTCAAGAGCGCCGGCAAGATCGGCATAGGTAATTCCTACGTCATACCCGCCGGAGGCGCCGCCGCGGTGGCGCGTATCTTCGAAGCTGCGCAAGACACGCCGGAGACCCAGGCACAGATCGCAAAACTCGCCAAAGCAGCTCTCGAAGCGCCCGGCCCCGGCTCGAAGTACATCACTAACTACATCCACGACTTCCACTTCCTGGGCGCCGTGTTCGTTGTACTGGTGCTGCTGATGATAGTTATCGGGCTGGCCAGACCAAGGGAAACAGACTGGGTGCAGGAAGACGTAAAAGCTATCGACATGACCCCGTGGAAGCACGCGATAACGGCGTCGGCAATCCTGGTTGCGATCGTACTGGCGATCTACGCGTTCTTCGCGGACTTCTCGGTGCTATAGACCGGCGGGCCGGGCGATTCCCATAGCGAGCTTGTATCTGGCGGCGGCCTCTTTAGCGCCGATGACGCGTGCGTGGATCGCTATGCCCTGGAGTTTGCCGGACCAGCGTCTGCCGCCGTCCCATTCGTCGCCGAACAGCAGGTGCATTGGCGACCAGTTGCTGAAATCACCACGCACCCTGCCGCTCTGCAACACGGTTTTTCCGTCCAGATAACATGACAGTTTTCCCGGCGAGTATGTAACGATCACATGGTGCGACTTGGCGGCGGTCACCCTGCAGAGGTTGACCTCCGGGCTCTTTCCGTTAACGCCCGTGCTCGGAGTTCGCAACCTCAGGACCAGTGCGGATCGTTCCTGCCCAATCGTGAAGTTGCGATTATACGCATCCTGCGAAAACGAGATGATGCGTGCAGGTCCGTTCTGGTTTATGTCGCCGGGCGTCAGGACCGCTTCGATAGACAACTGGCCCGAGGCCTTGCAGGCTTTCAGCAATCTGACGTCGGCGTCCTGGGCGAGCATGGCGCCGCGGCCGAGGAGCATTTCGCCGGCCGCGCCGAGTCGGGCCTCGTCGCGAGGCTTAACTGATGAGGCGACGCCGCCGATCTTATTCTTAGACTTGCCGGTAGCCCAGACGAAAACGGCGGCCTTTGTGCTGCCGGGCCAGGAGTCGGACATTTTGGGCATCTTGACGTCGAGCACGGTCTTCGGCGGCGGTTTAGCCACTGCTGTTTGAGTACCGCGACTCGTCGTGTCGAAGCAGACCATCGCCCCGCTGCGATCCTTGGCGCAGAGCAGTCCGGCCCCCAGCGTGATGTGCGGATAACACGTCGATCGAAGTCCGCAGTTGATGCGGGCCAGTTCGCGGTAGCTATTCGCCGACGGCGATGCGTCAATGAGGCAGGCCCTGCCCTTTCCGAATGCTATTACCTTGCCGTCGCCCGTGGCCAGGCACGATCCGTCGCCAAAGCTGCCGCCTTCCCAGAGCAGCTTGCCTGTCGCAGCGTCGAGGCAGTGCAGCGATCCTCTGACTACATACGCACGACCGGCGGAGATCACCGGGCTGCCATTTGTAGAATAGTACTTGGCTCGCCAAACAGGCTTAATGCGCTCCCTGGCGACTTTGAACATCACCGAGGCTTTGTTGTTGTACGCCGAGGTGACTAGTACGCGATCGCCGCTGACCGCCGGCGTGGAGATGTTGCAGGCGAACTCGGTTTTCCATTTGGCGGTAGCCACGGTCTTGCCCTCGTTTCCCTTGTCGATCCGCATGACGACCAACTCGCGCAGCGTCAGCACGGCGATGCAATCGATCCCGTCAACTCTCATGGGAACAAGCCCGCCGGTGTGCCCGGCCGGACCTGCGTACTGCGAAACCCATAGCCGTCGACCGTTGGTCTTGTCGAACCCCATCACCGTGCCGGTTGCAGCTCCGACTTCGACCAGCAGCGATCGGCCACAAATCAAGACCGAGCCGGGATATCCGTAATCTCGCATTCCGCCAGCAACGAATGGACGTCGCGGGACCTTGTACTTGTCGTAGAAATTGAGCTTCCAGACCAGCGCCCCGCCTTTTCGCGAGTCCCAGCATCGCAGATCTCCGTCAATGCTGACTGTGTAGATCAATCCCGTGGATTTGTCGAACGCTGGTGTGGCCGACGGGCCGCCGTAGGCGCCGGCGTCGCCGGTGCTGACCCTGCCCTGGTAGAGACATGCGTACGATTGGGTCCAGACATCCTTCCCAGTGCCCGCGTCAATGCAATACAGGGTGTCGGTCCCCCTTACCCCGGCGCGGCGTCTGGGACCCCGCCAGCCCAAAACGTATATCTTCCGGCCAACGATTATCGGCGAAGTGCAACCGTACCCAACGTTGCGGTTCCACAGTTTCTTCGGCGGCCAGTTGGCGGGCCAACCGGACTTCTCGCTGGTGACGCCGCTATTGCTCTCCCCAAGCCAGCAGGGCCAGTCCGCGGCGCCCGCGAGCGATCCGAACGAGGCGATAAGAACTACGGAAATGAGTACCTCAAATTTGCTCATAGCATCCATACCCAGAGTAACGTCTGACGGCGTTCGATAATTCCGCGATTACTTATGTGACGCCATATCGTAGCTCAGCATCGGAACCTGCATATATCCCATCGCTGCATGGGCTACGTCAATTCTATAGATCGGATCCCGCATCAGGCAGACCCGCCGATCGGCCGCCGGAATAATCGTCGAGTATATGCGAATCTCACCGGAGACCGACACGATCAACTCCTCGCGCCAATCGCCCAGAATGTCGGCGACTGCGACCAGGCGTCCGGAAAACTCGCCAAGCTGCGGGCCTTTGTATTTCTGAATTCGCCCGCCGCGCAGGAGTTCACGCTGCGGATCGGCGTCCCAATATGCCGCCCGCGGCGCCAGGCCGCCAAGATCCTTCTGCGACAGGACCTTCCCCCGGGAATTGCGTAACCAGCGTTTATCTTTCAGGTCGCGTTCGCCGCTGTAGCATTCGGCGCCGGGATGCTTCGGATCGATATCGCTGACCAGACCGGATGAGTGAATGTGCCTGGTTGGTTTATCGTGGCCCCAGAGCAATTTGCCAGTCGCCGCGTCAACCATACACATGGCGTTGCTGCTCCGCCTGGGCTCTATACCGTAGTAAATCTCCAGACCCTTGCGTTTCGGGTCCAGATCGCCCAGATAGAAGTGGTCTGGATGACCGAGCCCGGTTGACCAGAGGCTCGAGCCGTTGTCATCGATAACCGCCGATCCGATCAGTACTTCATCTCGCCCGTCGCCGTCGATATCGGCCGCATGCATCCAATGAGCCCCTTGGCCCCAATACTTCCTGAGCTCGCGTTTGTTGCTCCAGGTCCACAGTTCTCTGAGCTTGCCGGCATGGAACTCATAAGCCGTCACAACGATCAGGTTGTACGTGCCACGCTCGACAATCAGACAAGGTGTTTTACCGTCCAGATACGCTACGCCGAGCTGATTCCTCGACGCGTAGTTATATCCGCGAGAACCGGTAAACAGTTTGCGGTCGGGCCAGGCTGCCCGAGCGCGGCTCTTGCCTGTCAGCCCGTCGAGAATCTCTAAATATTCTGGGCCGCCGCGGACCTTTCCTTCTGAGTCTCGCGGATCGCCGGAGCCGGTCTTCACCGCAATCTCGGCCCGTCCGTCACCGTCAAAATCCCACACCACGTAAGGCGAATACCAAATCCCCCGTTCGATCGCCCAGCCCATATCGTACCGCCAGAGGAACCTGCCGTCGGAGCGATACGCTTCAAGTTTGTAGGTGTCGGGGCTGGGTTTCCAGTATTTGTACCAGGGATCGATATTGTCGTGAGGTTGTTTGATCACGAAGTCCATCCGTCCGTCGCCGTCGAGATCGGCGATGCCGACTTTCTGGAACGTGTAGTCGCCCTTGAGTCTGATCGTGCGGTATCCCGCAGCGGCGCCTGGAGCTGCGTTGGAGGATCTGCTGGCGGCGCCCAGCTTTCCGTC
>CAYMSH010000375.1:0-6366 GCA_964392945.1 uncultured Planctomycetaceae bacterium
AATGCATGCGTCCGGGAGGGAAAAGGTCTCATTCGCAAACCGCCATTTAGCCCCCCTGAAACTCCGCGACCCGCACCACACGTTCCGTCACGTTCGCAAGACCAAAGCCGGGACGTATCTCGCGGCGATCATGTCCGAGAACAAGACGTACTTCGAGGCCCTCGGCGTGAAGATCATGATGATCTGCGGCATCCAGCGTCTGCCCAACGGCAACACGGTCCTGAGCAACGTACGGCACGGATCGATCACAAAGACCGGCAAGGAGTACAAGATCCTGGAGATCACGCGCGACAAGAAGCTGGTATGGTTCGTAAACGATCCGCGCTTCGCCAAGCGCCAGCTGGGCAGCATTCACATCCTCGACGTAAAAGGCGATCCGGCGAAGTTCGAAGTGTACAAATAGTGCGTCGCACGCGTAGTGTCGCATCGCGCATAAAAAAACGCCGTCCCGAAGGACGGCGCCAATGATCTAATCAGAATGTACGAACTTAGACCTTCGTTACGTTCGTCGCACGCGGGCCTTTTTCGCCTTGTACAACTTCGCAGGTTACCGCGTCGCCTTCTGAGAGGGACTTGAAACCTTCGCCGGAGATATCGCTATGGTGTACGAATGCATCCGTACCATCTTCCATCTCGATAAATCCAAAACCTTTTTCGTCCTTAAACCACTTCACTGTACCGTTAGCCATTTCTTGGCTCCTTCATAAACTAGCGCATCGGATTCACTATCAGCAAAAACACCTGGATGTTACCCCGGGCCTTCTCGGCGGGAATGGAAACACTTCCACAATTGGCCCGCCAAGCCATCAGCACTTTATCTCAGTTCGGAATTTCACCACAATCCCGCAGTCCTGTCAAGGGCATTCTGAACTTAAACTGATAGTCGCCGGCCGGAATCGGATTTGTCAGTTGCGACAGCGGGGCTCTCAACCCACTTTACTCCAGCGATTTATCCGCCGCCGCCCTGCATTCATGAGCGCAATCACCACTGCCAGTCGAGGAATCGCGGCACGAGGAGCTTGCCGCTGCCGGCGTCCTGCGACTGGGCGATGATCGCGTCAACATCGAAGCCCAGGCGCTCCAACGCCTCGCGATCCGTCGCGTAGCAGGTGTTGCCGATGTCGAGATCCATCTCCGGATGGAACTGGAACCCCATGATTCGCAGCGATCGATTCAATACGCCCTGGGTCGGACAACCGGCGGTGCTGGCCGTTATCTCCCAGTCGTCGCCCAGGTTACAGACCTCGTCGAAGTGGCCTACGAACGCGTAAAACGGATCGGGAAGGTCTGCAAAAAGCGTGTCATGCCCCGATTCGACGGTAATCGGCAACCAGCCTATCTCCGGAGCCGGAGCTCTTCGCACGTGATCTCGCCCCAGGACAGCTCGCACGGCCAGTTGGTGTCCATAGCAGATGCCGAGCACGGGCCGGCCGAGTTTAACCGCCTCGCGAACCAGCGCCATCGCCGGTGCGAGAAACGGCTGATCGTCCAGTATCGAGCACGTGCTGCCGGACAGGATTACGTGCGAGAACTCGTCGCACGAATCGGGAATCGGCTCTTTGCACGCCTTGACGGAGACATGCGGGACCCCGTCGGGCAGCCATCGCGGTCCCTGGAAGACCGGCAGGTCCAGGCGGGGTTCAAAATCGATAGACAGAACACGGTCCATTTCAGTAAGCCCTTACGGTGTTGAATTACGCTCACGCGGTTTGGTCACATCGCCGCTGCGATCAGTGCGAGCATTTTCTTGTATCGCGGGTCGTCGGTGGTCTTCCAGCCATTGGCAATCTGTCCCCAGCCGCCGGCGTCGAGGGCCAGCGGAGCCTTGAGGATTCGACTCTCGTCAACCTGCGAGACATTGACCAGCGACTGGATCGGCTGTGCTGCGAGCTTGGCGCCGAAACACTCGGCGATGTAAGCTCGGAGCGCCTTTTCGCCGCCCTTGTTAAGCTTGCGACTAGAGGTTTTGTCGCGCCCGTAGTCGCCGTAGCGAACCGCGTTCATATCCAGCCAGTCGACGATCCGCTGGAAGCTTTCCCGATCGAGCTTCAGTTTGGCCTTGTCGTGGCCCTTCATCAACATGCCGGGCAGTTTGCTGGCGTGTGCGAAGTAATCTTTCGGGCGGCTGTTGACGGTCTCGCTGTCTACCCCGCCGTTGCCCTTCCTCAGGGCCATCTTGATCAGACCGGGTCGCGTGGTAAGCGTGGCGTAGGCGTCGCTGTTGTCGAATCTCGGTTTTACCGGCATGCCGTTGATCCGGCTGTCGCGGCCGTAGTTGCTCAGCAGGTTCACCTTGCCCTCGGTCTTGCCCAGGCCGTGGCAGCGGATGCAGTATCGATCCAGCACCGGCTGGACGGTTCGATGGAAGCTGAATCCCCCGGAGTATTTCGGACCTACCGGCGGCGTGAGTTCGCGGGGCTGCTGGCGCCGGGCGGCGAACTTGGCCAGCGGCGCCGTGCCTACCGGTTCGTGACAGCCGACGCAACTGCGGACCTCGCCCGGCATCAGGTGGAACAGGCTGCGCTCTGTCAGCACGGCCATTCCGTTTGCGTCGAGAGCCTGGATGTGGATAGCGGTTTTCGCCGGCACATTGAAGATCACCGACCCGTCGGAGTTCAGCGGAACGGTGCCGAGGATCCGCCGGGCGAAGTCTTCACGCGAACCGGCCGAGCGGGCTCCGGTGTGCGGCTGGGGGAGAATCTCGTTAATGCGGAGATGCGTGATCTCGCCCTTCTTGATGACGCCGTCGGGATCGTTTCGCGTGAGGTAAACGTTCTGCAGGATCAGAGTCCCGGTGTTCTTGGACGGTTTATCCGGCAACTGCGACGGGATGACCGGCGGGGTCGTCCTGGCCAGCATCGGCGTCGGCGAAACGCACGAGATCGCCGGATCGCAGTAGATCGGCTCCCGGCCGCCGAGGGTGTCGACAAGCATCACGATGTACTCGTTAACCGGCACGGTCTGGCGCTGCTTCTTGATGCGGTACGGCGAGTATGACGCGAAGAACAACTCCTCGTTCACCGCGCACGGCGTCATGTAGTTGCCCGGCGCGGCGAAGTAGTCCTCGGCCTCGGGGTGCGGGACTTCCGGGGTGAGTTTGGTCAGCGGGCCGAAACCGTCTTCGCCCTTTTCCGGGTCGATTATCACCAGGCATCCGGCGGTGTAGGAGTGATGCCCCATCGAGACGGCGACGACCTTTGACGAGTCGGGGATCGCCCGGGTTTCGGTTATCACGAAGGGGAGAATCTTGCTGCGATCGGGCACGTCGTTATACCACTTCTTCTGGCCGCCGCTGTGGGTGTCGTGGTAGTTGTTGGCCCACGGGGTAGCCGAGTTCACACCGTAGAAGTTCGACGAAGCGGTTCCGTCGGGTCGGCACCACCAGAGCTTGTGAAACGCGATCTGGTTGCGGTTGATGTACTCCCAACGGGTGAAAACGATTCGCCCGTCATTGAGCACGGATGGGTAATGCTCGTTGGCCTCGGCGTAGGATATCTGGCGGATGTTGCTCGCCGGGCCCGCGGCGGACAACTCGGCGCGACACAGCAGATACGAAGGCACGTAGCGCCCGCCGTGGCATCGACCGAAGTTCTGGCTCCGCGTGCTGGTGAAAACGAACCCTCCGCCCGGCAGATACGCCGGGTCGAAGTCCTCGATCAGCACGGTCTTGCGACCGCCCCAGCCTTCCATCGGATCGCTGTCAGTACCGGTAAGCTTGCGGACCGATGATCCATCAGTCGCGGCCTCGTAGATGAAGAATCGCCTGTTCCTGGCGACGGTGTGATCGCAGAAGCCGAAGATCACTCGCTTGGCGTCGAACGACAGCATCGGGTGGGCCGTGTCGCCGATCGGCAGCTTTCCGGCCAGCAGTTTCTTTGTCTGCGGGCTCGTCTTCCAATTCGTCAGCACGACCAGCCCGTCACCCGGCCGGCTGTGCCTGCCGAGGTATTGATCGCAGTTGTGGCTGTAGGCGCCCGGAGCATGCTTGTTGATGAGCAGCTTTTCGAATCACAGCGCCGAGTGGCTCAGGATGATCCGTCGTCGCAGGCCGCAGACCTCGGCGAACAGACCCGTCCAGTCCGCGTCATCGCCGGCGGCCGATATCTTGCGCTCAACGGCGGTCAGCCCCTTTGCCATCGCCTCCCGCTTGCCTGTGGCCTGGACATACGTCAGCGTCGCACGCGCCAACTTCTGCGCCGCCGACATGCGACTGCGATAGAACATGCCCCGCACGCGTTTGAGATCATCGAGAGTTTTGACCTTGCCGGCCATTGCACGGGCCGCGTCGCGGAGCTTCTCGTCGCATGCGTTGGCGTAAAGCAGCGCCAGGGCCCCCAGCGAGCCGCGCGGGTTGGCTCCGCGAGCGAATATTTCCCGCTGTTCGATCATCATCTGTCGCACGTCTTCGGCGTCGGTGAAGTCCGCCAGCAACTTGTCGAACATCGCCTTGTCAATCGCCCCGCCGCGGCCGGCAAGAACCGTCGCGGCCAGGCTGTCAAACCAGTTCGCCTTACGGACATAAGCCGCACTGGCGGAGTTCACCTTCGGCTTTTTCGCCGCCATCGCCGGCCGCACCGCACCCGCCAACGTCGCCGCAACCAGCACCGTAACTATCATTAAACCGGATAACCGCATATCGAAACTCCATATAGTCGTCGCCCCCACGCGCCTACGACGATACCACACCAGCGGGCCGGCCTGCAATGCCGTTTACCCGAAACCGCCGCCCCACCGCACCCGCGCCATATTCGGTTTGCTATAACCGCCGCTTCGGATACAATTGCCGCCAACCGACCAGGAGGTCATACATGAAAACGCGTTTACTCGTCACGTTGATCGCCAGCCTGTTGGCCGCGCCCGGCCTCTTCGCCCAGAACGCAGATACAAAGAAGGCCGACTCGAAACTGGCCTACACGATAAAGATCGACCCGGCCGGGAGAAAGGTCCACGTAGCCGGAACAGTGACCGGCCACCTGCGCAAACAGGTCACCCGTTTTGTCAGCTTCGGACTGCGCAAGAAAGTGAAGATCGGAGTCGGGGGCAATGACGGGCTGGTGAAATTCAGCTACCAGGTCCCGATAGACCAGGCCGGGTTCGGGGACCCCTTCAAGCCGGTCCTCGACAAGGATCACTTCGCGAGCTTCATGAGCACATTGCTGCTGGCGCCCAGAATCGACGGCGTTACTTTCAAGAACATACCGCTGACGATCGAACCACCGAAGGGATGGAAGATCGCGACCAGTCGAGGCATCGGAGCCGCGAGTTACACGCTGGCCGGCCTGAAGGACCTGAGCGGCACGCTGGTCTGCGCCGGCGACTATGCGACCTACTCATTTGACCTCAAACACAAAGACGGCAAGGCCGGCACGAAATTCCACGTGGCCATTCGCGGCAAGAGAGATTGGAAGGACCAGGAATTCGTAGACGAGTTCAAGCGTCTGGTCCGCGGCCAGATGAACTACTTCGGCGGCGGTCATCCTGCCCCGATACAGTTCCTGGCGCTGCACCTTCTGCCGAAAGGCGCCAGGACACGGATTCCCGCTTTCAACCGCCGGGCTCCGGGGCATGACACGATCCTGGCGTTGCACACCCCGGCCCGCTCGCGCAGACAATTCGAGTTCCTGGGCATGCTCGCCCACGAGCATTTGCATAACTGGTACCCGTACACGATGAAGTCGGACCTCGGCCCGTGGTTTATGGAAGGCCTGAACGATTACGTCGCATACCGCGGGCTGCTGGCCAACGGTCTGCATACTCGCCGGCAATTCAGCGCGATGCTCTCCAAGTGGCACAGGGAATATCTGATGTGCGTCCGCACCGGCGACCGGCGCCTCATGCCTTATCGGCGCGGGATGATCGCCGCCTGGGTGATGGACATCGAACTCCGCCGTGCAACCGGCGGGCGGAACGGACTAACCGACGTGCTGCTGAGGCTCATCGAAGAAAAGCCCGCCAGCGGGATCGTGCAGCGATCTGATCTCCTGGCCATGCTGAAGAAGGTCTCCGGCAAGGACATGGAAGCGTTGTACCGGCATCTGGTCGAGGACGACGGCGCGATCGACCTGGCGACTTACCTCAAGGGCTCCGGATTCCATATCGCCAAGACTCGAGCGATCGAGATCAGACCGGAAACAGACGCCGAGAAGAAACTGTTCGAAGCGGTCCTGTCGGAGTAATCCCGCCCGCGTCAGTATCCCACGCTGCGCTCGCTGGTGTCAACGTCCTTACGCAATGCCAGGCTGACGGCAACAGCTTAAGGCTAATTCACCACGAAAGAACACAAAGATCACAAAGAAAAGGCAACGGCGGTCAGTAGTGCAACAAGTTTTCTGTAAATTACCGTTAGCTTCGATCATTTGACGCTTA
>CAYMSH010000376.1:0-6364 GCA_964392945.1 uncultured Planctomycetaceae bacterium
CAGCAACTGCTCGACCTCGCTGGGCACGCGCCCGTAAACGTCGGCCAGGTCGGCGCGTATCTGCTGGAGCTGCTTGCCGCTGTCGCAGGCGGCCAGACGCCGGTAGGCTTCCATCCGCTGTCGCTGTGACGGAATGTACGCCCGCGGGATATAGGTCCCGATTCCAAGCTCGATATGCGCCGGCTGGCTCGGCGCGGCTACTTTACTCTTGCCGCGTAAGTCATTTACGGCCCCTTCGAGCAGTTGGCAATACAGTTCGTAACCGATCGCCGCGATGTGGCCGCTCTGTTCCTGGCCCAAGATGTTCCCCGCGCCGCGAATCTCCAGATCGCGCATCGCTATCTGGAAACCGGCGCCGAGATCGGAGAACTCCTCGATCGCCTTCAATCGCTTGGCCGCTATCGGCGAAACCGTTCGATTCTCGCCCAGCAGCATGTAGCAATACGCCCGGTGTTTGTATCGCCCCACACGCCCGCGGAGCTGGTGCAGCGCCGAGAGTCCGAACCGATCGCAGTCGCAGATTATCATCGTGTTGGCCGACGGGATGTCCAGGCCCGATTCGATGATCGTAGTGCAGACCAGCACGTCGGTTTCGTGGGCTACGAAACGCAGCATCGCACGCTCCATTTCGTGTTCGTGCATCTGGCCGTGTCCGACGTCTACGCGCGCCTCGGGCGCAAGATCGCGCACACGGTCGGCCACGGCGTGGATGTTGCCCACGCGATTGTGCACGAAGAAGACCTGCCCGCCGCGGGCCAGTTCGCGCTGGATCGCCCAGCGGATCAGCGACGGATCGTACTGGCAGACTTCGGTGTGGATCGATCGCCTGTCCATCGGCGGAGTTGTCAGCGAGCTTATGTCACGCAACCCCAGCAGCGACATGTGCAGCGTGCGCGGGATCGGGGTGGCCGTAAGCGTCATCACGTCAACGCTGGCTCGCGTCGATTTCAATCGCTCCTTGTGTTCGACGCCGAAACGCTGCTCCTCGTCGATCACCAGCAGTCCGAGCTTGGCGAACCGCACGTCCTCGCTCAGCATTCGATGGGTTCCGATCAGTATGTCGATATTGCCCAGCACCAGGCGTTTGAGCAGTTTTCGCTGCTCGCCGGCCGTGCGGAAGCGGGAGATCACGTCGATCTCGAACGGGTAGTCGGCGAACCGCTCGCGGAACGTGCGGAAATGCTGGTCGGCCAGGACCGTTGTCGGCGACAGCACGGCGACCTGCCTGCCGGCCTCGGCTACTTTGAACGCCGCACGCATCGCCAGCTCGGTCTTTCCGTATCCCACGTCGCCGCAGACCAGGCGGTCCATCGGACGCGCCGCCTGCAGGTCCGAGTCGATCTGCTGCATCGTGGTGATCTGGTCTTCAGTCTCGGTGTAGAGGAATTCGTCGGTGAACTGCTGCTGCCAGGCGCTTGTGGCGGGATACGAGAATCCCTTGATCGCCTGTCGCATGGCCTGGGTGCGGATCATGTCGGCCGCCAGATCGCGGACGGCGACCATGGCGCGGTCCTTCTGCCTGGTCCACAGTCGCCCGCCGAGTTTGGACAGCGCCGGTTTGCTGTGACGCGTGCCGACGTATTTCTGCACGAGATTGATATGCGCCGTCGGCACGTGCATCGTGGCGTTGTCGGCGAACTTCAGCGACAGGTACTCTTCGGACACTCCGTCGCGATCGATGTGGCGCAGGCCTTCGAATTTGGCGATCCCGTGGGAGATATGCACCACAAAGTCGCCGGCCTGCAGGTCCAGCATCGAATCGATGGGCCGTCCGGTGCGCATGCGGCGTATGCGGCGGACCTTGGCAAAACGGTGAAATATCTCGTGATGCCCGACGGCGACTAACTTCTGCTCGGGCCAGTAGAATCCGCCGGCCAGGTGACCTATGCCGGTGTTGACTCGCTGGCCCAGCTCCTTGTGCGACGTGGCCAGCAGTTCGCTGAACCTGTCGCGTTCGGCGGTATTCTCGCAGTAGACCCACACGTCGGCGACTTGCGACAACTCTTCGAGTTCCGCCAGGGCTTCTTGAGTGTTCAGGGCGAGCTTCTCGATGCTGCGAATCCCGAGGGGTTCCGCTGCGTCGCCGGGGGGTTGGAATGTGTACATCTCGGCGGCCGCGAAACTCTTGAGCGCATCGAACACTTTCTCAGGCTCGAACAGTCCGAGCCCTGAATCGGCGGTGTCGATCCCCATTCGGCGAGAGACCATCTGGCGATCGTCGTCAGCCTTTTCGCCGAGACGGCGATAGACGTCGCCGGCCAGTTCGACAACCGCCTGCGGTTCAGCGGTGCAGATGATCGTTCGATCGTCGAGGTAGTCTCCCAGGTGGGTTGTCTGGTCCGGGTCGGTTCGCCGACCGGCCGCCGTTCCCGTCAGGTCGAACGCCTGGATCTTGTCGGTGCTGCGCTGCGTATCGAGATCGAACTTGCGGATCGAGTCTATCTGGTCTCCGAAGAACTCCACGCGAATCGCCTGTCCCACGCCGGTCGGGAACACGTCGATTATCCCGCCGCGTCGCGCGAACTCGTTTGGCTTATCGACCTGGTCTACCTGCTCGAACCCTGAATCGACGAGCCAACTGATAATCTCCTCCGGCGGCAGTTCGCCGCCCAGCCGCAAAGAGAGCCTCGCCTCGGCCAGTGCACGCCGAGTCGGGACCGGCTGCAGCAGCGCCATGACCGGTGCGATCAGGATATCAACAGGCTCGTCGCGTGCTTCGATGGGTTCTGCCAGCAGGGTGCATATCCGCATCCGCTCGCCGATGATGTCGTCGCTGACATGTTCGGATCCGACCTCGAGCTCCCAAGCCGGGAATATCTGAGCCGGCCGGCCGGTGAACAGCTCGATATCGTCGGCCAGTGCGTCCGCATCGTCGAGATGGGTGGTGACGAACAGGATCGGCCGACCGGTTATGCGTCCCAGCGCGCCGCCGATCATAGCCGCCGAAGAACCCCAAACCCCGCCGAACTGCACAGCGGCGCCCGGCGCCAGCTTCGCGGCGGCCGATTGAAGCTTCGAACTTTCCAGTATTCGTTTAAGCATAGTTGTATGTGCGCGCACAAACACACCCGGACAAATCGAAAAACCCGTCCGTGTGCATCCGCCAATTCCAGTTTTATCGCCGTGTCGTTATCGTATACGCGGCTTGGCAGCCGCGTTGAATGACGCGGCCGGAGCCCGCGTCTACGAACACCGCCGACAAGACTAACATATTATATCGACTCGCCCCAGAGATTACTCCACCTCAACGACAATGTCGTCGGTTTCATCGTCTTCGTTCTTCTTCGGACCGTCATATTTCATATTCTCGCCGACGCTATAGAGCAGGTAGCCTTTGTCGGTTTTCGTATAGCTGAACGATTCATCACTGAACAGGTCATTCGGAACCTTCTTCAGGTAGCCCGGCGTCAACTGTGCGAGGTTGTCGGGATAGGCCTGCTTCTCGGCCCGATACGCCGCCAACGCCATGGTAACTATCGTTAAATCGCCTTCCGCCGTGGCTTGGTCGCGAAGTATGATCGCCCCGCTAATACTCGGCAGGAGTAGCGAGGCAAGGGTGTCGCCGATGCTTTCGCTTGGATCGCTGAAATGCCAGGAAACGGACTGCAGAAAACCGTGAGGTCTTCCGAGGTTGGCTCTGAACAACTCGGCGGCGCGGTCGTGGTCGGCCAGGGCTTCTGCCCGGACTTTGAATGTTTTGTGACGGGAGGCAGTTACGAGGCGGTCATACCATGGATTCATTCTCCGCAGTACTTTGTCCCATCGTAACGACCTGGGGCTCAGCACGATGGGGGATTTTTCCACCTCTTTTCCCAGCATCACTTTGTCCAGTGCTTTCTCAACACCCATTTCGCGGGATGTTCGGGCTAGCAGCATCACGCAGTCGAGCGCCATGAACCGTTCGCCTTCGTCGATCGTGTTTACGAGATCCGGCAGGCGGTTGAATTGTTGCATGTCGGCTAGCAACGCCCGCGCCTGATCGCCGGTGAGTTCCCCGCTGCCGGCCATCGCGCGGCTGGCGGAACAGGCTGTAACTTCTATGGCGATGGCGACTAGACTTGCGACCAACCTATACGTGTTTCCGACTCGTCTTGCCAGGTGTCTTGCAGCCATCAAGTCTGTCCATCCACCGGTCATGTCACCGGAATTGATTCTCAACATTGCCCGGGCGGTCAGAGCTCTGCCTATGCCTAAGTACGTAATAACGTCAGGCATACATATGCTTATCATGCTCACGTTCCGACCTGATGCAACCGCAGGCATGTAGAAGCCCGTTCGTTCCATGGCGACACACGTTGCGTTAAGGGCGGCTCCGTTGGTCTTCAGCCATCCGTCTATCATAGGATGGTTTTGGGCCTTCCAGGGTGCGGAGGAGGTCTTGTCGAGTTCGTCTTTGTCCGCCTGGGTCTCCCAATGTCCCTCGCCGCGTGTCTTCTTGATGTATCCTTCCAGGGAAATGAAGTACTTTCCGGTTTCGGAAGGAGGCTCGATTTTAAGCTTCCTGCACATCTCTATGATATCATCCTGGGGCAGGATATCCGGTCCGATGATTTCGATCAGGGGGATGGCGGCGTTGTTTTCTTTCGTGACGCCTCTGGAGTGTTTGGCGTTCAGGTACGCTACGTAATTGACCGTGCCGTCTTCATTGACCGGTCCTGGAATGTGCGTGGTTTCTTTCGAGACGGTGATTCGTATCGGACCCGTCGGCGGCCTCAGGAGTAACAGATAGGCGCCTAATAGGACAGCGGCGACCAGTACGATCACGATGCCCCAAAACCGCCTTCTCTTATGTTGCTTCTTCATCCTGCTCTACTCCACCCGCACGACAATGTCGTCGATTCTGTCATCAGTGTCTTCGCCTGTTTTCGGACCGTCATATTTCATATTCTCGCCGACGCTGTAGAGCAGGTATCCTTTGTCGGTTTTCGTATAGCTGAACGGTTTGTCGATGAACAGGTCGTTCGGGACTTTCTCCAGATACTCCGGCGCCAACTGCGAGAGTTTGTCGGGGTACGCCTTCTTCTCGGCACGATACGCCGCCAGCGCCATCGCCACGATGCTCAGGTCGCCTTCGGCCGTCGCCCGGTCGCGGAGCACCATCGCTCTGCCAACGGCTGGTATTAGCAGAGAGAGAAGATCGTCTCCTGTTGCTCCCGCCGGATCGCTGAAACGCTTCCAGAGAGATGATGCAAACGAGCGGTTCTGGTTTTCTTCAATGAATTCGCGGAAGTGACGGGAGTTTTCCCGCATGGCTTCAGTGCGGGCCTTGAAAGTGTCTTGATGGAAAGCGGCTACCATGCTGTCGTAACGGGTGTTGGCCTTTATGAGCACCTTGTCCCAGCCCGGGAGGTTTGTCTCGGCGGCTGTCTTCAGCAGTGAGTCGAGCACCATAAACCGCTCGGCCTGATCAATTGTATCGGCTATATCACTCAGGGGCGGCAAATGCTGCAGGTCGGCGATGAAATCTCTGGCCTGCGTTTCGGTAAGTGCCCCAGTACGCGCTGCAGCAATGCTGGCTTGGCACGCGATGTCTTCTATCGCAATGGCAACGAGCCCTTCGACCAGCGAATGCCCGCTGCCTATATGTCTGGCCAGGCGTCTGGCCGCCATCAAGTCCGTCCGGGTGCTGTCGATGCGGCCGGAATTGAGTTTCAGCATTGCCCTGGCGCATAGTGCCTGGGACATGCCAACGTATGTCTGGACAGGGGGTATTGACATGGTCGCTACGGGGTATTCCGCATCATCTGGGACAACCGTGGGCATGTAGTATCTGGTGCGCCGCACGGCGATCACTGTGGCGTCCAACGCGTGTTGATTGGTTTTCAGCCATTGAGCTACTGCGGGATACTGTTCGGAAGCCCAAGAAGATGTTAGTGCTTTCTGCAGGTCGTCGTCAAACGTCTCGGTCTCACTGCCTTCGAAGTCGCCGAGCGTAGTGAACCGATAGTCCTCTTTGCTCGAGACATCAATCCCGAGCATTTCGCATACGCTCGCCCTGTACTCTTTGGCCACAAAAGACGGGCCGAGTATCTCGATCAGCGGGATCGCTGCGTTGTTTTCTTTTGTGACGCCTTTGGAATGTTCGGCGTTGATGTACGCAACGTAATCAACAGTGCCGTCGTCGTTTACCGGCCCGAGTACGCGTGTGGTTTCTCTCGAAATAGTTACATCACGCGGTCCGGATCTAAAATAGAAGTGCAAGATCGCCAGTACAATCAGCGCCAGTAGGATTGGTCTGAATACGATGAGCCCAAACATGCGTCTTCTTGTCATGATTCTCTCCCCGGCTCTTGGAACCGTGTATTTTAATTATGGTTCTTCCGCAGAATCTGTGGGTGGCTAACGCATTATTCCCCTTTGATCT
>CAYMSH010000377.1:0-6353 GCA_964392945.1 uncultured Planctomycetaceae bacterium
GGGGCCGGTACTCGACGCCGACCCAGAGGTGAAGTCATACTCCGCGACAATCGCCGCATTCGCGTTGGCGGCGAGTCCCACGATTGCCATCGCCACGACTGCGAGGCTCAACACGGTATTGGTTCTGTTTCGTATCTTCATAATCTTCTCCGTCCTCCGTGAAACTGACTAAGATGCTAGACAAGCCAATGCACAGAGATCACTCCCAGCACATAATCCAGCGCCTGAATTGTAACCCATCGGCCGGATTTTGTCAAGCATATAACCCGTTAACTACTTAATATATATATATATATACGCATCCTTACTACCAGCTTTTTCTATCCGTACAAAACAAGCGGCGTAACGGCGGACGGAACAAGGCGTTAGGGTCAGATACGCGGACAATGGCGCTGAAATATGCTGCATGAAAAAAGCATCCTTGAGCGGTACGGCGATCAGGCTAATCGCTCGGCCATCGCGGTGACAAGCCCAAACGCCTGATCCAGATCAAATGCCTGAAATTCCTTATCCCGCAGCACCATTCTGAGCCGGGTGTTGAGCTGGCGTTTCAGATCCGCGAGTCGTTGGGCTCCCACGTCCACCGGCGAGTTGCCCGGAATGTTGAGTTTTCGGCGGACCATCTCAATAAGGAGAGGGTCGGTCGGATCGAGCCCAAGGTGCGATACGGCGTAATCGAGGTCATAGAAGTCTCGGATCGCCGCATCCCGGCGGGACATCGCAGCCCGGAACTTCTCAGCCATCGCTTCTTCCATCGTGATGCAGTTTGTCGTTATGTCAGGCGTCATGGCCCGTCCGCCAATTGGGCCAAGCAGCAGAGTTCTGGTCGCCGCGATATTGGACTCCATCAGCAACGGCTCGCGAACACTGACCTCGATCAAAATGCTTTCAGGTTGGCCCGTCGTTGGCGATTCATATTCGACAGCCCCATTGTACTGCGTGGAATTGTTCGCCCCCGTCAACGGTCGGGTAAGCGTGAAACTGCTCAGGCGCCCAGCCAGGGCTCCCACAGCGTCTCTGACCGCCGAGACCGCCTGGCGGCGTTGGGTTCGGTTGGCGTCAACTGCAAGAGGGATCGTGAAGTCCAGGTCTTCGCTCAGGCGGTAGAAGTCAGCGTAAACCTTGGCCAGGCATGTACCGCCCTTGAAAACGAGCCGATCGCCGCCGTGATCCGCGAGATACGCCAGCAAGACAGTGCAGAAATAGTCCTTCTCGATCAGGCGCGGATTGAAACCGGTTCGCGATGCGGTGAAATTTACGGCCTCGGTGAACAGCGCAATGTCTTCATGCAGATTCAGCTTCGCGGGCTCAGGCATTGTTTACGACTCCCCAACGCTTCATAAGCGCCCCTCGCGTAGGGCGGGCGGGCACGAGGGGAATCTTCGCCACCGACGGCGACAACGCACGTTCCAATCGCTTCAGGATTTTCTCGCTTGCCCCGAACTCATCAAGCAGCGCACCGATACGCCGGACCGATCCGCGGTTACCGTAGCGAACGGTTGATTGCGCCAGGTCGGACGGATCAATGCGACCGGCCTGGATGTCGCTTCGTATCCAGTCGTACGCCCGAGGCAGGCTGTCGAATCGAGACCAGTCGTACACGGCGTCCACCAGCGTTCGCACTCGCGACGAATAGACCATCGTATCGCCCGACGGCGTTTCGATCTGCTCGGTGTCGCCAAGCCGCCCGGGGTTTACCTTGATGAGCGTCAGTTCGATTTTACCGATGGTGCGATCACCGGAAATGGCGTCATTGTAGACGCATGTTCGAGAAGGAATCTGCTCATCGAAACCGTAGCGGTTGAAGGCGCGGGGACCAGTAACCTGGTAGCGGGCCTGCTTGTCGATCATAATGGCTCCGAGGGCTGCCGCTTCGTCCGGCGTCCAAACACCGCCCAAAGGCAGCTTGAGCGGCGCCAGATAGAGCCCGCGACGGACCTGGGCGATCATGCCCCGCCGGTTCATTCGGCTCAGGAGATTTTGCTCCTGCCTGGCCGACAACTTAAGCGGCGCGATCAGATCGCCCGAACGAACCATTCGCAGGTTCCGCATCTGGATGTAGGCCATAAATGCGGATTCCAGTTGTCCCAGTTCCCAAGCCATGACGGTTATTCTACTTTACCTAACTCGCGTGTCAAGCGAGTTCGTGAAAATAGAATAACTCGCCCTTAAAGAAACGCCAGCGGTCTATTGCGTAACAGACTCACCGGAATCAGACAGTGTACTGCGAATAACACCTCCCTTTGTCGCACGCATACAATTCGCCCCGGGTGATTACACCCGGGGCTTTCGCGCACCGTAGCAGTGGTCCGGCGCGCGTATCACGAACGAGGATGTGCTTTCCTTGACCATACGCGTTCGAGCGTAACCCCCCGGTGTATTCACCGGGGGCTAAGTAGCGTGCCGCGAATTGCACCCTGCCTGGTCTTACGCGTAAACGACAACGCGGGTCGGAGCCTTTTGATGGGCTACCGACCCGCGTTGTTTTTAATCCGCCTGAGACGATTCATAAATGAAACGTCCCGGCAGCGCCTTTTGTTCTCGTATTGCTGCTATTCTTCGTCGTCGTCCAGGAGCAGTTCGGGCAGCTTCATGTAGTAGGCGGTCTGGACGAACTCCAGTTCGCATACCTGCTGCATCACCGCATCGCTGGGCTCCTGGTCGAGGTTGATGCCGACGACGGCCATTCCCGAACGCTTCTTGCGGGAGAACGTCAGGTCGGCGATGTTGATGTCATTCTCGCCGAAGACTGTTCCGTAGTGGCCCAGCACGCCGGGCTTGTCGTCGTTGAAGATCACCGCGACGTGACCTTCGGGCTTCATCTCCATGCGGAATCCGTCGATGGCGATGATGCGCGGGAACTTGTGGCCGAAGATCGTACCGACGGCCGTCCGCTTCATCTCGTCAGTGTGGATCGTAACTTCCATGAGATTGGCGAACTCGCGGATCTTCGACGAGGTAATCTGCTCGACCTCGACCCCGCGTCGCTCGGCCAGCACCGGTGCGTTGATGACGTTGACCGGTCCGTCCATGTGAGGAGCGATCAGGCCCATCAGCAGGTACGTGGTCACCGGCGAGAGGTTCATGTCCGCGATAGAGCCGCGGTAGACGACCTCCACCTTGGTAAGCGCCCCGGGTGTGATTCCCGTGAGAATCGTGCCGATTCGCGACGCCAGTTCGGTGTAGGGACGAAGCTCATCCGGCAGAGCCTTGTCGAAGCCGGGTGCGTTGATCGCATTGCGAACTTCACCGCCTCGCAGAGCTTCTACAAGCTGCTGTGCCGCGTCGAGTGCCACCTGCTCCTGAGCCTCGGCCGTAGAGGCTCCGAGGTGCGGAACGGCCAGTACGTTGGGGTGCTGGATCAGCTTCTGCTCGGTTTCCGACTCCGGCGGCTCAGAGGACCACACGTCGATCGCGGCGCCGGCCACTCGGTCTTCCTCCAGGGCCTTCAGCAGTTCGTCAACGTCGATAATCCCGCCGCGCGCCGCGTTGATCAGGCGGACCGACGGCTTCATGGCCGCGATCTCTTCGGCTCCGATCATTCCAGTGGTCTCGTCGGACTTCGGCACGTGCAGGCTTATGTAGTCCGAACGCTTGCACAGCTCGATCAGGTCCTTGACGATCTCGTCCATTCCCGCCGGGCACTTCGCCGCAAAGAATGGATCGTAGCCAAGCACTCGCATCTCGAGCGCTGAGGCTCGTTCGGCCAGCGCGCGTCCGATACGCCCGCAGCCGATAACGCCGAGCGTCTTGCCGGCAAGCTGCGTGCCGGAATACGCCTTGCGATTCCAGGCTCCGCCGCGCAGCGACGCGTTGGCCGGTGCGATCTTGCGGGACAGCGACATCATAAGCGTAAGAGCCAGTTCGGCGGTGCTGAGGGTGTTGCCGCCGGGGGTGTTCATTACGATCACGCCCTTGCTGGTCGCTACCGGGATGTCGATATTGTCGACACCTACGCCGGCCCGCGCCACGCCGCGGAGCTTGCCGGGGTTCTCCAGCACTTCGGCGGTCACCTTGGCGGCCGAGCGGACGATCATGCCGTCATATTCGCCGGCGATTTCCGCCAGTTCGCTCGGGCTCAGCCCGGCCTGGATTGTGGTTTCAACGTCTTCCTGTTCATTCAGCCAGTCGATTCCGACTTCGCTGAGTTTGTCTGCTATAAGTATTTTCATGTTTGTCACCTATTCCCAATCCTTGAGTACCTGAACCGCAGCCGCTACGCCGGCGCCGATCTGGACTTCAACGCCCATGTCAGCCAGCGTGTACTCAAGCGCCGCGATCATTCCGATTGTCTCAAGCGGATCAACGTAGCCCATGTGCGACAGGCGAATGATCTTGTTCTTGAGCTGGGCCTGTCCGCCGGCCACGGAGATACCGTACTTGTTACGGAGCTTGGCGCGGATGCCGTCGTCAACGCCTTCAGGCAGCGTCAGTGCGGTTACCGAATCGCCGGGCTGCTGGGAGTAGATTCCCATGCCCATCGCCAGCGCTGCGGCGCGGGTGGCCTTGGCCAGGATTGCGGTGCGGGCCCAGACCTTCTCGATGCCGATCTCGTTGATCATGTCAACGGCGACCTGCATCCCGCGGATGAGGCTGACCGCGGGCGTATACGGCGTGTCGTCGCTGGCGACGGACTTGCGGTATGCCTTCAGGTCCAGGAAGAAGCATGGCGAGGTGATGTTGTCGCCGAGGGCCCAGGCCTTCTCGCTGACAGCCAGCGTAGCCAGGCCCGGAGGCAGCATGAGTGCTTTCTGACTGCCGGCGGCCACTACGTCAATGCCCCAGGCGTCAGTCTCCAGCGGCAGTGCGCCGGCGGCGGTGATGCAGTCGGCCAGCAGGATCGCGTCGGTCTGCGCTACGATGGCGCCAATGGCCTTCAGATCGCACGCCGTAGCGGTGCAGGTCTCGTTGTAAACCGTGATAACGGCGCCATACTCGCCTGTGGCCAGTTTCTCCTGGACGAGTTCCGGCTGCAGAGCCGTGCCCCATTCCAGTTCAACTTCATCAACATCCAGACCGTAAACCTTGGCGACTTTGACCCAACGCTCGCCGAACTTGCCGCCATTGGCGACGAGAACTTTCTTTTCGCGGGGCACGAGGCACGCGATGGCGGCCTCCATACCGGCGGTTCCCGAGCCGGCGATTGTCAGGACGTCGTTCTCGGTGCGGAGGATCTTCTTGAGTCCGACGTTTACGGCCGAGAACATCTCGCGAAAACGGGCCGTGCGATGGTGAAAGATCGGCTTGGCCATCTCGTTAAGAACGTCCGGGGGCACATCTGTCGGGCCGGGGGTGAAAAGGCGTGACTTAATCATCAAACTATCTCCAACTATTAACCAAGCTCCAGGAACATGCTGGCAATTCCGCAAGCCCTTCCTGCGGTCGCCGCCTGGAACGAAAATCTCTGTAGTCGCAACGGTATGAGTCCCGAACGGGAACCAATCGCGAGAATCGAACTATAAACCAAGCCCCGAAATCTGTCAATGCCTATTTTACCCGCGTTTGGGCTTTGCCTGCGTCCGGCCGTACGCTACCATATAATTGAGAGATGCTTATGATCAATGTTCGCATGACAATATCGGCTGGGTTGCTCGTCATCGCTTCCCTCGCTGGGACGGGAATCGCCGGTCCGCCCGCTGCGAAACCTGACAAGACTTTCGTTGTAGTATTCGACATGGCGTGCGCCGACGGGGATTACGGCAAGAAACTCAGCGATTCGATTCGCCTGCGGCTGGCTCGGCACAAGGAGTTCTCCATTGTCGATTCGCTGACGACGCGCGATCACGCCAAAGCCACCGGGGTCCAGGCCGATCGCTCGAAGCTGATATCGCTTATGAAGGACAAGCTCCTGGTGACTGTCGGGATCTACGGGACCGTATCGGTCCGCGGGAAACAGATAACAGCGGACATCGCGTGCATCAACTTCACCGATCCGGCCAAATCGGCCGACTGGACCGAAACGTTCACAGACGCCACCCAGCGGGCCCGCGGGCTGATAGCCCGGGCGGTCGTTGAGAAAATCACCAAGCGGGCCGAATGGGTCCCGCCGCAGTACGGTGACGAAGACGAGCCGAAGAAGTTCGGCAAGCCCGTGAACGTTAACGGGAGCTTCGACAAGGGATCGGCCGGGTGGGACGCACCCGACAACGCCGGTACATTCATCAAAGACGGACCGCGCGGGCGTGGGAAGATCTTGCGGATACGAACTAATATCGAACGAGACAAGTGGTACAAGTACCGTCGCGAACTCCGCATGGGGCTGGCTAGCCCGAAGAATCCGCCCAAACTGAAAAGAGACACCAGCTACGGTAGCGTCGCCGGGCTCGAGGGCGTACACTATCGTAGCGACTGGA
>CAYMSH010000378.1:0-6346 GCA_964392945.1 uncultured Planctomycetaceae bacterium
TCCAGGGAGGGGTATGTCTTCTTGCATCGCGTCGCTTTGGCCAGGTCCGCCCAGCTACCGGGGAATAGATCGCTGACGGCTGCTACCTCAACGTTGGGATGATCCTGAAACCCGAACGCCGCTCCGAACCGGCAGACGCCGTAGCCCACGATGCCGACGCGAATCTTGCGATCGGAGACTGCTTTCCAGGCCTGGTTCTTGAGTTTACCGGCGTTGGTTTCGTCGAATCCCTGGATCTTCTTCTTGGCTCCGTCGGCCGCGGAGGCCAGCCCGATTGCCGCGGCTCCGACAGCGGCTGTCTTCATGAATTTGCGTCGAGATTCGCGCGGTTGTGATTTGTTCATAGCTGACGTCTCCTGGTTGTTTTCGCGACAATCGATTTGGCTCAACCCGATTGTATCCGGCCGCCGGGCGACATCAACGCAGTTCTTCTTTTCCAGCGTCGCCATCAGGTGCGAAAAACGCGTCCCCGGCGTCTCGATACGCTACTTAAGACGCCTTGACATACGTCCGATTACGGTAACAGCGGGCGGTCATAAGACATGCGGTCTGTGCGCCCGAACCGATAAGGCTGCAGGGTCGTCTATGGATCATAAAGCGTTGGACACTACCGAAACCACAGAGGTCCCGTCCGCGGCTGGGAAGATACCTTCCGGTCGTAAACCATTTATAATCCAAACCGTTGCGCTGTTCTTGACAGCGGCTGCGGTTGTCTGGATGGTCTTCTGCACGCACATGGCGTTCACCCAGAGCGCCATGGAGTATCCGCGCCAGATCAGGATGCAGCAGTTGCGCGGCTCGATCAAACACCTGGACCAGGACGTTCGCCAATCGGCCCGTCTGGCCGCGGCTACCGGCCAGGAAAAGTGGACAAGACGATACAACCAGCAGGAATCGAAGCTCAATTCTGCGATCAGGGAGGCCGCCGAACTGGCGCCGGAGACCCTCGTAAGCGACGCGATCGTGTCGATTGATGCGATCAACAGGAAACTGGCGACGATGGAGACCAGGGCCTTTGAACTGGTGGCCCTCGATCGCGATGACGCAGCTCGCGAGTTGCTGTTCGGTGCGGAATACGAGAGTCAAAAGAGACTCTACGCCGCGTGTATCGCTCGCCTCGACGAGACGCTTATTCGCACGATCGGCCAATCGATCGAGCGCCAGCGTCGCGACGTTGTTTCGTACATCGTGCTGGGCGTGATGGTTGTTCCGATTATTGTCGCGGCCTGGATTGCGGGTCTTGGCTCTGTTCGGAGATGGCGTGACGCATTGGTCCGGAGCAATCGGGACCTGTCGCAGTTGACCCGCACGCTGGACTCCAAAGTCGCTATGCGCACCGGCGAACTGGCGGCGAAGAATCAACGCTTGAAGACGGAGATCGCCGAACGCAAGCTCGCCGAAGAGAAGCTCATCTTGTCGGCCAAGGTCTTTGAGTCCACTGGCGAATGCATCACGATAACCGACCCGGAGAACCGGATCATCTCGATCAATCGCGCCTTCTGCGACACCACGGGCTACTCGACGCAGGAGGTTATGGGTCAAACTCCGCGCATTCTCAGGTCCGATCGCCACGATACGAATTTCTACCGGGCCATGTGGGATTCAATTCTCACCCAGGGCGCCTGGCAGGGCGAGATATGGAACCGCCGAAAGAACGGCGAGATCTTCCCGCAATGGTTGAGCATTAACGAGGTGCGCGACCAGGCGGGGCGCGTCGTAAACTACATCGCGATATCGTCGGACATGACCAAGCGGAAGGCCGCCGACGAACGGATCAACTTCCTGGCCTACTACGACGCGCTGACAGAACTGCCCAATCGCGTGCTGCTGCAGGACCGCCTAAAGCAGGCCGTCGCCGAGGCCCGGAGATACGGCAAGGAGCTGGCGCTGATGTTCCTGGACCTGAATCGTTTCAAGAACGTTAACGATTCGCTCGGACACCACGCCGGAGATCTCCTGCTGCAGGAGGTCGGTCGGCGCCTCAATAAGCGACTTCGGGAAATGGACACTGTAGCGCGGATGGGCGGCGACGAATTCGTCGTTCTCCTGTCGCACGTCAAGTCCAACGGCGACATCGAGGCCGTCGCCCGGAAGATCCACGAGTCGATATCCAGGCCGATAACCATAGAAGGCCACAGCCTGAGCGTATCTCCCAGCATCGGCATCAGCCGCTTCCCCGCCGACGGACAGGACATTCAAACTCTCATGAAAAACGCCGACGCGGCGATGTATCGCTGCAAAGACAAAGGCGAGCAATGCGTGTTCTTCCAGAGCGAGATGAACGACGTGGCGCAGAAGCGGCTGGAGATTGAAAACGGTCTGCGAGAAGCGCTCGATCGCGACGATCTGGTCCTGTATTACCAACCGCAACTGGACCTTCGCACCGGCCGGATCGTAGGCAGCGAAGCGCTCATCCGATGGCAGCATCCCACACTGGGACTCGTGCTTCCGATGGAGTTCATACCCATCGCAGAAGAGTCGGAGTTGATCGTGCCGATCGGAACCTGGGTGCTGCGCCAGGCGTGCGAAACCAACGCCAAGTGGCAACGCCAGGGCCTTCCGCCTCCGCCAGTGGCCGTCAACGTGTCGGCCGAGCAGTTCCGCAGGACCGACTTCAAGACCACTGTCGCCCAGGCGCTGGAAGAAAGCGGATTGGCGCCGGAGCACCTCGAACTGGAAATCACCGAAACCGTGCTGATTCACGATCCGGAGTCCGTGGCCCGGAGCATCGAAGAGATCCGAAGCCTCGGCGTACACTTCTCGATCGACGACTTCGGGATCGGGTATTCCAGCCTGGGATACCTCAAGGATCTGGCGTTGAGCAAACTGAAGATCGATCAATCGTTCGTGCGAGGCGTTCCCGACAGCCCCGACGACACAGCCATCGTCAAGGCGATCGTGGAGATGTCCCGCTCCCTTGCACTGAAGGTCATCGCCGAGGGCGTAGAGAGGGAGTCCCAGGTTGACTTCCTGCAGGACATCGGCTGCGATCAGGTCCAGGGCTACTTGTACAGTCGACCGCTGCAGAGCGACGAGTTCGCCAAGCTGCTGGCCGACCAGCGCCTCGGAGCCCATAGCGTCGTCGGCGGTTGATTCGAGCACTTTGGTCCTGGCCCAGACCAGATCGACAAGTACGCAAGGACTCTACGCAGATCCCCGAGCCGAGATGCGGCCGGCCGGGCCGGCTCTCGTCGGGATTCATGTTAGTGTCTCGCCAACAGGAGCCCCGTTTTCTCGGGGCTCTACGGAAGTTGTCCCGGCGGATGTCCGATAAGGGCAATATCACGGCACTGTATTGCGCGCTGGCGGGCGCGCCCCGATACATGGGGTTCGAACAGCGGGTAAGAGCGGGATATGTTCATTATGACAAAAGCGAACAACGCATTATCTGTTGTGTCAAGAACGGCGGCGAGTCGTAAGCCCCTGGTTGTGCAGACAGTCGCCCAGTGCCTGGGCATTGCTGTGGTTGTCTGGATGGTGTTCTGCACGTATCTGGCGTTTGTCGACACGGACCAAGAGCATCCGCGCCAGATTCGAATCCGGCAATTGCACGGTGTTATCGCCACCGCGGACCACGCGCTGACCGAATCGGCCCGCATGGCCGCGGCCACTGGCGATCCGCAATGGTCGAAACGGTATCACGAATTGGAAGTGAAGCTGGATGCGGCTATCAACGAGACGGCAAATCTGTCTTCCGGACCTCACATGCTCTCGGCTGCTGCGGCGCTTGCCGCGGCCAAGGTCAGGCTGGTCGCCATGGAGACCCGGGCATTCGAACTTATCGATTCAGGGCGCCGTGACGAAGCCATGGATGTCTTGTTCAGCCCGGAGTATGCGGGCAGAAAGCGACTGTATGCAGAGAGCATGAAGTTGCTTGAAAAGAACATGCTCGGCGCGCTTGGAGAGTCAATGGCCAAAGAGCGGAGCCAGGCCGTATTCCACATGCTTCTGGGCGCCGCGGTTGTTCCGATTATGATTCTGGCCTGGATCGTCAGCGTTCGATCCGCTGTCAAGTGGCGACGCGCCCTGATCCGGAGCAACAGCGATCTGACCGAATTGACCAACTCGTTGGACTCGCAGGTCGCCGAACGCACCAGCAAACTGGCCGAGAACAACCGATGCCTGAGGCAGGAAGTCGCCGAACGAAAACTCGCAGAGGAGAGACTGTCGTTATCGGCCCGGGTCTTCGAGTCCAGCGGCGAGTGCATCGTCATAACCGACGCCGAAAATCGGATCGTGTCGGCGAACCCGGCTTTCCGTGAGATGACCGGCTTCACTGTAGACGAGGTGGTCGGCCAGAGCCCAGGCATTCTCAAATCCGATCGCCACGATAGTGAGTTCTATGAGGCGATGTGGGACTCGATCACCACGCAGGGCGCATGGCGGGGCGAGATATGGAACCGTCGCAAGAACGGCGAGGTGTTTCCACAGTGGTTGTCGATCAACGCCGTGCGGGACATCGACGATCGCGTTGTCAATTACATCGCCGTTTCTTCGGACATGACCAAACGCAAGGCCGCCGACGAGAGGATCAACTTCCTGGCGTATTACGACGCCCTTACCGAATTGCCTAATCGGGCGCTGCTGCAGGACCGACTCCAACAGGCGATCGCCAACGCCAGGAGAGACCGCGGGGAACTTGCGCTGATGTTTCTGGACCTGAACCGTTTCAAGACCATCAACGATTCTCTGGGGCACCACGCCGGAGACTTGCTGTTGCAGAAGGTGGCCCAGCGGCTCAAGAGTCGCCTCAGGGAAACGGATATCGTCGCCCGGATGGGCGGAGATGAATTCGTTGTAGTTCTGTCCAATCTGAAAAAGCGCGGCGATGTCGCGGACATCGCGCGGGAGATTCATGAAGAGATATCGAAACCCATGGCCATCGAGGGGCATGCATTGACAGTGTCCACCAGCATTGGCGTCAGCCTCCATCCGGACGATGGGGCGGATATTCAGACGCTGATGAAGAACGCCGATGTGGCGATGTACCACTGCAAAGAAGAAGGCCAGCAGTGCGTGTTCTTCACCAGCGACATGAATGATCTGGCCAGTAAGCGTCTGGCGATCGAGAACGGTCTTCGCGGCGCGCTGGCCAAAGACGAATTCGTTCTCTACTACCAACCGCAGTGGGACCTTCGCACCGGACGGATCATCGGATCCGAAGCCCTCATTCGTTGGGAACATCCCGTATTGGGAATTGTGCCGCCGATGGACTTCATACCCATAGCCGAGGAATCCGAGTTGATCGTTCCCATAGGGACCTGGGTGCTTCGGGAGGCCTGCAGGATGAACGCCCAATGGCAGCACCAGGGTCTGCCGCGCGTGCCCGTGGCGGTGAATGTATCGGCAGAGCAGTTCCGCAAGACCGACTTCAAGACCACGGTCATGGAAGCACTGGCCGACTACGATCTGGCTGCGGAATACCTCGAATTGGAGATCACCGAGACAGTGCTCATTCACGATCCCGAGGCCGTGGCCCGGAGTTTCGAGGAGATTCGAAGCATAGGGGTGAACTTTGCGATCGACGACTTCGGAACGGGTTATTCCAGCCTGAGTTATTTGAAGGAGCTTTCGCTGAGCAAACTGAAGATCGATCGTTCGTTTGTTCGCGGAGTTCCTCAAAACAAGGATGATGCGGCTATCGTTCGAGCGATCGTTGACATGGCCCGAAGCCTGTCTTTGCGAGTGATCGCCGAGGGCGTTGAGACCCAGGAGCACGCCGAATTCCTGCAAAGCATCCGTTGCGACCAGGCTCAGGGTTACCTCTACAGCCGACCGATCCCGGCCGACGAGTTCGGCGAACTGCTGGCGAATGAACGACTGGGCACCCACGCCATTCCCGTCGCGTGATCGGCCTCCTTTCAGCTTCAGACGCAATTTCCGGCCAATAACCAGGCGTCAATCTGCGTTTACAGGGGTGAAACATCTATCGCTCCGAAGGAAATGATGATAAAGATACTCTCCGGCAATTTGATCTGTTTGATTCTGCTGTCTGTCGCCGCATTGCCGGCGATGTGCGCCGACAACACCCCTGCGCAACTCGCGGCCGCCGAGGCGCAATGGGCAAAGCGAAAACCATTCTACAAGAAGCGCGTTGTCGCCGGCGGGATGCTGATCATGAGCTCCGACAAGGTTTCAGACGCGGCGCTGGCCGAGACGGCGAAACTGACCGGGCGGATGCTCGCCGGAAGGCCCGATCTGCTGGCCGAGATGGTCAAACGCGGCGCCCGCATCATGGTTGTTGGGGCCAGGGAGGGAATAACCGATCTTCCGGAATACCGCTGGATGAAGCCCAAGGCGTTCTGGAACGAGCGGGCTCGCGGTTTCGGCGGAGCCTACGGAAAAC
>CAYMSH010000379.1:0-6118 GCA_964392945.1 uncultured Planctomycetaceae bacterium
CTCCGCCATGGTCGGCAGAGCCTTTGTGATGATCTGCTTTGCCGGGGCGTTGGCGGCCGGGGCGTACGAAGTTCCCGCCGAAGATCCTGACGCCGAGACGCTGAACGTTGTCTCCCAGGCCACGCCGATGAGCGTGCTGAAGACCAAGGTCAAGGACCTCAAAGAAGCCGCCGCGACAGCCGCGCCGGAAGATGCCGAAGACGCGGAAAACGACGAATCGCCAGTGGCGATCTCCAGCCTCTTTATGGGCAACGCCAACGGATCGATCGGCGAGGTCAGCGCCCTGGCCTGCCTGATCGGCGGTCTGTATCTCTGCTGGCGCCGGACCGCGGCGTGGGAGATACCGCTTGGCGTTCTGGGCGCTTCGGCGATCGTAACGCTGCTGGCCGGTCTGCTCGGAAACGCGGCCGGAATGTCGCTGCTGGACTTCCTGGCCTATCACATGCTGGGCGGAGCGCTGCTGTTCGGCGCGTTTTATATCGCAACTGATCCGGTATCCAGCCCGATCACGCCGAGGGGTCGCTTGATCTTCGGCATCGGTCTGGGGCTGTTCATAATGTTGTTCCGTATGATGTCGACCTTCCCAGAAGGCGTGATGTTCGCCGTGTTGATGATGAACGCGATCGTTCCGCTGATTAACAGATGGACCATCCCGACTCCCGTCGGCGGACCAGTACCACAGAGGAAGTAATGGCTGAAGCGAAGAAGGCAAATTATCTCGTTCAGGCATGGTTGGTGCTCACGCTGGCCGCCGGGTTCGGCGCTGCGCTGGCGGGCGTGCACATCGCCCTGATCGACGGTATAGAAGCCAACAAGAAAAGCAAGACGTACGACCAGATCCCGAATCTCGTTCCCGGAGCCGACAAGGAGTTCGTCAAAGAAGGCGAGTTTGTCGTCGATATCGACGGCGCCGAGCTGACCCGGAAATATTACACCGCCACGACGCCTGACGGAAAGAACGTCGTGGGCTACATGCTCCGGGCCGAGGGTATGGGATACGTCGACAAGATCGAAGTACTCGTCGGAGTTGACGCCAAGGTGAAGATTATCACCGGCGTTTACATCCTGGCCCAGGTCGAGACACCCGGGCTCGGCAGCAAGATTCGCGACGACGACTTCGTCGAGAAGTTCATCGGTAAATCGTGCACCACTTCAATGTTCGCACTGAAGACCGAACAGTTGCCCGAGAGCAACGATATCCAGGCGATCACCAGTGCTACGATCTCGTCCCAGAGCGTGTGCAGCATCGTAAACCGTGCGGTTCGCGAGTTCGGCGAATTCCTCGACGCCTCAATCCAACGCGAACAGGCGATGGAGAACATCCCCGACATGTTCCCCGACTCCACAGATCTGCAGCTAAAGCAGATCGCAGTAGGCGACGGATTCGTCTACAAGGTTATCAGCGGTTCCGGCGACGTTATGGCCTGGGTCGCAGGCGGCAAGCGAATGGGCCGTTGGGACAGGATCGACCTGCTGGTCGCCCTGGACGCTGAAGCCAAGACCATAAGCAAAGTACTAGTTGTCGATCAGCGTGAACGCTGGTGGAAGAAAGTAGTCAAAGCCGGCTACGTCGAGTCGTTCGTCGGCAAGAAGGCCCAGCCTGTAGTCATGGTCAAACCCAAGAAGACCCCGGGCGACCAGCAGGTCCAGGCCGTGACGAAAGCCACGACAACCTCGATGGCGATCTGCCGTATCGTAAACAAGGCCGTGCAGCGGGCGAAAACAGCGGCCGCCGCGGATGAACAAAACGGCGTCGTTGCGGAGGACCAACAGTAATGTCCAACGACGGACCAACATCAGGCGAACGTTTCCTGCGGGGCTTGATCCCGGAGAACCCGGTCTATCGCCAGCTTCTGGGCATGTGCCCCACACTGGCGGTCACCGGCGGAATGCAGACCGCGATGACAATGGCCGGAGCCGTCGCGTTTGTGCTGATCTGCGCCAACGTGCTGACCAGCCTCATTCGCAACCTGCTCCAGCCGCACCTGCGAATACTCGTGTTCACCCTTACGATCGCCACGTTCGTGACGATCGCCGACAAGCTGCTGGCTTACGCGATGTACGACATGAGCCTGGAGCTGGGCCCGTATATCCCGCTGATCATCGTTAACTGCGTGATCATCTGCCGCTGCGAAGTGTGCGCATCGAAGCAGTCGGTCGTCGTCGCCGCGTCAGACGCCGTCGGCCAGTCGATAGGCTTCGCACTGGCCCTGGCGTCAGTCGCTTCGGTTCGCGAGATACTCGGAGCCGGCGAGTTTTTCGGCATGCGGGTGATGCCGCAGGCCTGGCCCGAATGGGGCATAATGGTTATGCCTCCCGGAGCGTTCCTTACCCTCGGCCTGCTGCTGGGTCTGGCTAATTGGATCGGCCGCCTTCTGGCCAAGGATTCCGGGACCTCGGCATAGTTCGAGTCAGCCCGATAGATAAGTAGTTTACGGTTGGTATAAGAATGGAACACCTGGGCAATCTGATTCTGGTGGCTGTCAGTGCGGCGATAATCAACAATTTCGTCCTGCACTACTTTGTGGGCATATGCCCGTTCATCGGCGTGTCGCGCCGCGTGGACATGGCGTTTGGCATGGGCTGCGCAGTTACGTTCGTGATAACGATCGCGGCGCTGCTGAGCTGGATATTCACGTTCTTCATCCTGCGCCCGGGCGCTCCGCTTGCGGTAATGGTCATCGGCGAAGGAGCCGATCTGAGCATCCTGAGCTACATCACGTATATTTTCGTGATCGCCTCGTCGGTCCAGTTTGTGGAGATGTACGTTCGCAAGTTCTTCCCGCCGCTGTACAAATCGTTCGGTGTGTTCCTGCCGCTGATTACCACTAACTGTGCGATCCTGTTCGCCTGCCTGGAGATCATGAAGTACGTCGCCGTCGGCAAGGGAGCCGAGCCCTGGGGACTCGACACCTCGCTGGTCCTGGCGGTCTTCGGCGGCGTCGGCTTTACGATAGCGATCGTGATAATGGCCGGCATCCGCGAAGAGCTGGACTACTGCGATGTGCCCAAATCGCTCCAGGGCGCCGGGATAACGCTTATAGTCGCAGGCATTCTGTCGCTGGCGTTCATGGGCTTCGGCGGCGTTGACAGGAGTCTGAAAGAAGCGCTGACTCCCGCCAAACCGGTGGCCGCGATTACCGAAAACGGCGACGACGAACCGGCGACGCCCACGACAATGCCGTCGTCGGGCCCGGCCGCTGACGACAGCGACGCGAAAGATATTACGATGACGCTCCGGCGAGGTGTGACGAGATGATTATCATTCTGGCTGCGATAACGATGCTGGCGTTGGGGATTCTCATGGCCTACATACTGGGCTGGGCCAACGTGGCGTTCCACGTTGACGTGGACCCGCGCATCGAGGCGTGCATAGAGGCGCTTCCCGGCGCCAACTGCGGCGGCTGCGGATACGTAGGCTGCGGCGAATACGCCGAAGTAGTGGTCCTCGAAGGCGTGGCGGTCGATCTTTGCCCCGTCGGCGGCGATGCGTGCGCCGAGACTATGGCGGCGATACTCGGCGTGGAAGTCTCGCAATCGTGGCCTTCAAGGCCGGTGATACACTGCGGCGCAGCTCGCCAGCAGCGACTGGGTCAAAACGAATACCACGGCGAGCAGGCATGCACCGCGGCCAACATGGTCGCCGGTGTTCAAGGCTGCACTTACGGATGCCTGGGCTTCGGCGACTGCGGAGTGGTCTGCAACTTCGACGCGATTAACGTTATCGACGGTCTTGCCACTGTCGATTACGACAAGTGCGTCGGATGCGGAGCGTGCGAGAAGATATGCCCCAGGCACATCATCTCGATGGCTCCGTTCAAAGTCTCCCAGATGCTCGCGGTGACGTGTGCTAATAACGATTTCGGCAAGGATGTCAAAGCTGTCTGCAAAGTCGGCTGCATCGGCTGCAAGGCCTGCGGGCGGGCCAGCAAGGCCTTCAGCTTCGCAGAAGGCGGCAGCATCCCGAGTCTCGACTACGATCAGTACGACCCGGCCGAGATGGGCGAACTCGACGTAGCACTGAACAAGTGCCCGCAGAAGCGCCTGCTCATGGTCGGCAATCCCACCCAGGACGACATCGACGCCACAGCGGACGTCGAAGTCCCGGCGATAGTCAAGCCCGACTTCGAGACAACCGTGGACAAGACCGAATGGCACGGCTAGAGTACGGTTGTGGTGTGTGACGGGTCACACACGAGGCCGTGAGCATGGCGAAACGATTGAAGCGAATGATCTGGCAAATACTCATCGCGTTGGCGGGGGGCTATGTACTTCTGGCCGCTGCGTTGTTTGTCCTTCAGGGGTATCTGGTTTACCGTCCCACAAAACAGCACGTAGCTACGCCTAAAGACCACGAACATCCGATGGACTACGAAGATGTCTGGATGCAGACCTCAGACGGCATGAGGATCCACGGGTGGTTCGTGCCGGGGGGGGAAGAATCGCCGAAGGGAACCGTGCTGATGTTCCACGGCAACGGCGGGAACGTATCCCACAGGCTTGAGACCATCGCGATATTCCACGAACTGGGCTACAACGCGATGATTATCGACTATCGCGGTTACGGGCTCAGCGACGGCTCGCCGTCAGAGCAGGGGACCTATCGCGACGCCGAAGCGGCGTGGAAGTACCTGACGCACAAGCGGAAGCTGGACCGTAATCGAATCGTGATTTTCGGGCGATCGCTCGGTTCGGCCGTCGCGGCGTGGCTGGCTGTCGAGAAGCACTCGGCCGGGCTGATTCTCGAATCGGCGTTCACTTCCATCCCCGACATGGGCGCCGAACTGTACAAGTTCCTTCCGGTTCGAATGCTGGCGAGAATAAACTACAACACGCTCGGACGAATCCAACAGGTCCGCTGCCGAATCCTGATGGTCCACTCGCCGGACGACGAGATCATCCCATATCATCACTCTCAGAAGCTCTTTGCCGCCGCCAAAGAGCCCAAAACGTTCCAGGAAATCGTCGGCGGACATAACGACGGATTCATCAGATCCGGAGATCTCTACACCGACTCGGTAGCGAAGTTCCTGGAAGAAGCGATCCCGCCTGACGGCAAGTGATCACTTGTCGTTACCGGCTGCCGGTCGTTTCGCCAGCAGTTCGTCGAACCCCGGGGTCATCGCCAGTCGGTAGTCTTTCGGCCCGCCGATTACGAGCATCGCTTCGATGCCGCTGTTGTCGTCGATAAGCTCCAGGCCCGGTTCGCCTAGAACGCTCAGCGCTGTGGCCCATGCGTCGGAGATTGTCGCTGTCGGGGCTACGACTGTAACTGACGGGGCGGTGTCTACAGGCCTGCCCGTTCGCGGGTCTACGATATGGCTGTAGCGTTTGTCGCCGATAGTGAAGTACCGCTCGTAGTTTCCGCTGGTGCAGACAGAGCCCGCCGACAGTTCAATTATCGCGAACGTAGCGTCGCCGGTGAACGGATTTCGCACGCCGATTCGCCACTTGCCGCCGCCGGGGCGTTGTCCGAAGCAGCGAACATCTCCGCCTACGTTGACCATCGCGCCGAGCATGCCGGATTCTTCGAGCGATTCGGCGGCCTGGTCAATGCCGAAACCTTTGGCGATTCCGCCGAGGTCCACGCAGGCTCCGTCTACTGTCTTGATCGCCGAATCGGCGTTTAGCCGGATCTTGTCCCAGCCGCACTTGCTTATCGCCATCGCTATATCATTGTCGCCGGGCGGTTGCTTCGCCTCGCGGGCAGCTCGCCAGGTCTGCAGGATCGGCCTGCACGTCACGTCGAACGCGCCGTCGGTCTGTTCGGCGATCTGTTTCGACAGGCGCAGAAGGCCCAGTGTTGTCTCGGACAATTTCGCCGCCTTGCCGGCCGGGATGCTGTTGAACTGCGACAGTTCCGACACCTCGAGCCACGAACTCATCTTCGCTTCGACGTCGCGCAACGCTTGTTCGGCTTTCTGCAAGGCCGCCAAAGCCTTTTTCCTCTTGTCGCCCGGGGCGACGGCAGTCAGCTCGGTGTCGGTCCCCATTATGGCCACAGGCTTTTTCGTAAACGGCCGGGGCGTGTCATCGGGCTTCGGGCTCGGCTTGCAGCCGGCCAGTCCGATCGCCATCACCGCTCCGATACACGCGAGCGTTACAAGACAAGTTCTCG
>CAYMSH010000379.1:6128-6339 GCA_964392945.1 uncultured Planctomycetaceae bacterium
TTTGGCAATCATATCAGCCCGCCTGCGTGTCGGGATACTCGGCGGTGACTACAGAGTGCATCCCGCCGCGCGGCGTGAAGCTTCCTGTCACTTTCATCGATCTGGGCGACAGCGCCGCGATCATGTCGTCGATAATTCGGTTGACCACGTCTTCGTAAAACACACCCTCGTTGCGAAAGCCCTGGAGGTAGAACTTCAGGCTCTTGAGCTC
>CAYMSH010000380.1:0-6311 GCA_964392945.1 uncultured Planctomycetaceae bacterium
CTTCCGGCCGCGGGGCCTGGGCCTCGGCTTGCCCTTGATGGCGCGGGCCTTGTCGCTCTGAACGAAAAGGTCGGCGTTAATATGCCCCCAACCCTCGGTTGCATTATCGACAATCTGGATACGGGCTTTCCTGCCCTTGAAAATGCGAACGTCCCAATTGGTCCAATCGAGCAATTCTCTGTCGGCCCCTGTGGCGGTCCGCACAACCTTCTTGCCTACGATCAGATTCACGCAGGTCCTACCGGCATGCGATCCGCCGCCAACGAGGAAGTTAATGTAGTTCCGCTCGATCTTAAACTCCGGAGAAGTCAGCGTGCCGATGGACGAGTCGCCTTTGAGGTACGTGTTGACCAATCCCTTGCCGGTAAAACCGCTGACCTTCTGCTGATTCTTGATCGTCCCGCGAGCCGGAGCCTTGCCGAAAGCATTGCCAGTAGCCTTCCAGGCGCCGTAATCCTTACCTTCGAAGTCAGCTATGCGTATGTCGGGCGCCGCGCTGGCCGAAGACACAGCCATCAGAACCAAAACGGTAAGAAACATTCGTCTCATCGAAGTATCCTCGGAGTCTTTGTCCAGTAGGTTTTCCGTACCATTATCTAACGCAACAAAAGCCCAGGTATTTTAATCAATTAGGCGTTATGTTCCAAGAAGATCGAAGATGCTGTGATCGCCCCGCGCGTGGCGATATAATCACCGTTCGGCGTGAAAGGAGAATCAAAATGAAGATCGTTGTACTTGACGGATATGCATTGAACCCCGGCGACTTGAGCTGGGAGGCCCTTGAATCGCTCGGCGACTGCACGGTATACGACCGGACAGCCCCCGATCAGACCGTCCAGCGGGCCGCGGGAGCCGAAATTCTGCTGACCAACAAGACGGTCCTGTCGGCCGATATGCTCGAGCAACTGCCCGACTGCAGATACATCGGCGTGCTGGCCACGGGTTTCAACATTGTCGATACTGCCGCGGCGTCTGAAAAGAACATCATCGTGGCCAACGTTCCGACATATAGCACCCAATCCGTCGCCCAGATGGTCCTCGCGCACGTGCTGAACCTGACCCAGCACGTCGGAGACCACAGCCGCACGGCTCGCGATGGCAAATGGACCGCTTCGCCGGACTTCTGCTACTGGGACTATCCGCTGATCGAACTGGCCGGCAAGACCATGGGCATAATCGGGCTGGGTCGCATCGGACGCGCCACCGCTAAGCTGGCCGCTGCGTTCGGAATGAACGTGATCGCATACACCAGAAATCCCGACGCGTGCGAAGCGGCCGGGGTCAATCCGGCAACGCTCGACGAACTGCTGACCGACAGCGACGTGGTGACGCTTCACTGCCCGCTGACCGCTGAAACCGAGAACATGATGAACGCCGATCGCCTGGCGAAAATGAAACCCAGTGCGTTCCTGATAAACACCAGTCGCGGACCACTGATCGACCAGCAGGCCCTGGCCGAAGCATTGAATGAAAGACGCCTCGCCGGAGCCGGACTCGACGTGATGTCTGCAGAGCCCCCGTCGGCGGAAAACCCGCTACTAAGCGCGAAGAACTGCTGCATCACCCCTCACATAGCCTGGGCCACAAAAGAAGCGCGCCAAAGGCTAATGGCCACGACAATCGAAAACGTAAAAGCCTACCAAAACGGCGCGCCGCAGAACGTTGTCAACGCCGGCTGACATTGTGTGAATAACGAATAGATGGTACAATAAGGATATGGACAGGACCGTAACCAAGACAGCCCGCATATCAGACATGGACAATGACGACTTCGTTCCCGGCACTCCGGCAAGCCGTCTAAGTATGGTCTGGCCGCTTACTCTGGAGGCGGCGTCTCTAAGCAAAGATCACGATGCTGAACGACGATTACAAAGACATGTTACAGTTCTTAGCCGACGAAAAGGCTGAGTTCCTCCTGGTCGGAGCCTACGCCATGGCCGCCCACGGCTACCCGCGTGCAACGATGGACATTGACATATGGGTCATGCCCTCGCCGGAAAACGCCAATGCCGTACTGCGGGCCCTGGATCGATTCGGCGCGCCTCTGCATGACCTGACCGAAGCGGATCTCCGCAAAGACGACACGATATTCCAGATAGGGGTAGCGCCTAGACGTATAGACATAATCACCGGGGCTTCAGGTCTGGACTTCACTACGACATTCGCACATTCCAGAGTGATCGACATCGAAGGTCTTGATGTTCATGTTCCGTCGCTGGACGATCTGATCCGAAACAAGAAAGCCTCAGGACGAACCAAGGACCTTGCTGATATCGAAGCACTCGAAAAACTCAGGGATTCAGAGAGCCGTTCGTAGACACGGTTTCCGGCCGAGTTCTCTACCTGCGGCAGACAGGTTCAACACACGGCCTGAGACTGCGTCTACGATAACTCCCTTAGAACGTTATCAATGGGCGGTATCGAGCAGGTCCTTGTTGAAGATCTGTCGGTATGCTCCGGCGTTCAGGATGCAGTATTTAAACAGCAGGATGCCGGCCAGTTGCATTGGGACGGCCAGTAACGCAATCACCGGCGGCGCGCCCAGGAATCCGACTATCGCAAACAGCAGCAGCGGCGCTATCAGCCCGACGGCCACCGCGCCGATTCCGAACAGCTTCTTGTAGGCGCCCTTTGTCAGGATCATGACCGAGATTCTTCCGGTCGGCCCGGATCGGCGTGCGGCGATAAGCTGCATGACGACCAGCAAAGCCGCCGCGGCTACAAGTAGCGTGGCGATCGTGGACAGTTGCGGGATCATGTCGCTTCGGCCCTGCATGACCAGCAGTATCATCACCAACGCCACTCCGCCGGCGAAGGCCTGGATCAGGAACAGCGGGATCAGCACTGACGAATGCCAAAACGGGATCGCCTTCAGCACCGAGAACAGGAAGCCTGGGTAGCCGGCCAGCAGAAACGCTGAAAGTGTAGCGGCGATGATTATGTACGGCATCGCCTCGGATCCCTGGCCCAGCGGCCCGGACCGCAACGCCGGGATGTAGTGCGCAACCGACATAGCGCCGAACATCATAAACGCGTTGGCGAATATGAATCCTCGCGATATCCACGAAGCACCGGGGCGCAGCATCGCCCGCCAGGATCGCTCCATTCGGCCCAGGAACGCCGCATGCGGAATGGCGTATCCAAAGACCACGATCAGCAGGCCCAACAGCATCCCGAGGTTGTATCGCAAGGCGGCGGCGACCATGTAGAGGCCCGGTCCGATGGTCCCGGCGAAGAAAGCTATCTCCAGGAACAGCGCGCGCATCGGGTTCGTCCCGTGCGTGGTCCATTCGGTCTGGACCGTTACGCCGTCGGCGGGAAGTTGCAAAAGTGAATCGATCCTAACCCGCTTCATTTACAGTTCTCCTGGGAATGTAGTAGACCGACGGATCCGTCCCGAGTTCAGGCAGAAGCTGAACGACGCCTTCTGCGATCAGTCTGGACACTTCGCTGTCGGGGTCCTCGGCGTCGCCGAAGTACAGCGCCTCTGACATGCACGCTATCACGCAAAACGGCGTGGCGTCCTGGTCTGTCCCCGGCTTCAAACCGCTAGCAAGACCCTCTCTAACGCGTTTGAAGCAGAAGTCGCACTTATCGACAACGCCGGTAGTATGCTCCTTGTACCGCTCGTGCTCCCAGGTCGAAGGGATATCGTGGTACGACTGCTCGACGCCGTTGAACATCCGAGCGTTGTAAGGACACGCCATCATGCAGTATCTGCAGCCCATGCATTTCTCGCGGTTGATCGTTACGATCCCGTCTGTCTCGACGGCCGTTGCGCCTGAAGGGCAAACCTCCACGCATTGCGGATTGCGGCAGTTCATGCATCGCTTGGGAATGTAAACTCGCTCCACATCCGGATACTCGCCGGTCTCCTTCTCAATGATGTTTACCCGGCGAAGGATCGGGCCGAGACCGTTTTCGACTTTGCAGGCGACCATACAAGTCTGGCAGCCGGTGCACTTTCGCAAATCTATCACCATAACCCAATGGGACATGTCAGGAGCCCTCCTTCACGATCCGCACTTTGACAACGTCGGCGGAGCTGCCCCCGGCGTCGAGGACCGTTGATTCAGGCTTGGTCAGCCTGTTTAAGTTCGGGATCTTCAGCTCGCTGGCGAATGGAGTTTTCCAGTGGCCGAACTGGCCGGTGAAGACCATCGTATCAGGACGCACGCCCTGCCGCAGAACCGCACGGGCGCGAACCTTGGCGTGCATCGATTCGATCGTGATGAACTCGCCGTCCTTTATGCCCATCTTCTCGGCCATGCCGGTGTTGATAAGCGCGCCCTTGAAGCCGGGCACGTTTTTCGCCGCCTCAGCCATCAACGGTATCGCGGCGTTTGAGCCCCATGCGTATTGCATCGAGCGGGTGTTAATCAGCCACAACGGATAGTCGTCCGGCTCAACGCCGAACTTCTCGCACGTCTCGTCCCAGACCAGCGAATAATCTTCGCATTCGGGCAGAGCCTGGTACTCCTTGAGCTGCTCGTCCCACCAGTCAATACCGCTTTCGTGCAGGCGATTGCCGAGCTCCTCGCCGATCCGCTGGATGTTCTCCTGGTAGGGAAGCTCGTATCGAAGACCCCAGCGGACCATCACCGGGTGCAGGAAGTGGCGAATCAGCGGGTAATCGACGGCGTAGAAACCGTTTTCCTTGAACCAGTCCAGATCGTGTTCCTCTTTGCCCGAAGACAACGTGGTCGTAGCCGCTTTGCAGAGGCGGTCCCAGAGTTCTTCGCGATCGTACCTGGTCTCGAGGTCCAGTTCGTAGTCCGCCAGTTTGGTCTTGAGTCTCAGCCCGCCGATCATTCCGGCGTTTATCGCATCGTTATACTCGCTGAGAATGCCGACACGCTCGGCCAGTTCGGTCGAGAAATCCGTCAGGTCGATCGAATCGACAACCGGGGGAACGGCAGGCTGGCGAAGCGCGAATCCGTAAGCGCTCCAGAACGATTCTGAGTGCACAGACGGTCCGATCCGGAACAGTTGCAGACCTTCGAGGTCCGTGTGGTCCGGCAGGATCATGTCGGCGAAATGGTTCGTCTCGTCATGCGTGTAACCAATGCACACGAAGAACGGGAAGCTAGCCATCTTGTCGTGTATCAGGTCGGTAAAGTACATCGAAACCGACGGGTTGGCCCGGTAAAGCAGCACAATGTCGGGGTACGTCGTTCGCGGGATCTCGCCGCCCTCGGCTTCGCCCATGGAACTCCAGGCCAGCGGAGTGGCCGACAGGAACGGTGACCAGCCGGTGTTCAGCACCAGCGGCAGGAGCTGCTCGTATCGCGTTCGCGAAGTGGCGTCTGTGGGCCAGTTCTTCTTGTCTGTAGGGTTAACCGGATTCCGCATGAATCCGTCGGCGCCCGGCCAGACGCTCGACCAGCGATCGTGGTGCGGTTTGTTCAATCGTTGGGAGGCTCCGATCGTGCTTCCCGGCACTTCAATCGCCCCGATCAGCATTCCGAGTATGGTCTTGGCCCAGCAGACCTGGTAGCCGCCGGGCCCGTTGTTGGTTGTCTTGCCCAGCGTGATCGCAACCGGTCGATACGGCAACACTTCGCCGCATATCTCCATGGTCTCGCCGATATGCGCCGCGTCGAGAATCTCGGCCGCGATTCGCCGAATCGTCTCGACGGGAACGTCGCAGATATCCGAGGCCCACTCCGGGGTGTACTGCTCCATGAACTCGAGCATCACCTGGAAGCTCGGTTTGCAGATCGCATCTTCGCAGGGGAACTCTTCCCCGTCGGCTCCGATCTCCACGCCCGAGACGCGGTACTCGCCTTCGAGTGCGAATCGCCCGACATCCAGCGCGTCGTGGGTCTTGGCGGAATTGGATACCGAATCCCACACCAGCGGGCTCTTGGACGCCTTGTCGCAAATGAATCGCCCGGTAGGTCCGACGAGATACGGGCTGGCTGTGCGTTTTTCGAGGAAGTCTATGTCCAGGCGTTTCTCCCGATCGGTCTCGTGCAGCAGCACGTGGACCAGCGCGTAAAGGAACGGCGCGTCAGTCTTGACCTTGATCGGCACCCATTCGTCGGCCGTCGTGGCGCTTACCGACAAGTGAGGCTCGATCTGGATTCGCCGGTAACCCCGCTCGCGGGCCTGTGCGTGCCTGAGCACACCGGAAACCCCGCCGCTGGCGTTTGTGTTGTGCCCGAAGGAGACAACAAGTTTGGTTCGCGGCGTGTCCGAGGCGCCGATAAAGCTGCGATGCCAGTACTCGCCAAACAGGTGCTCGGAGTGGTAGCACTTGATGCCCTGGCCGGCTCCGACGGTGAAGTCGATCGGGCCCCAGGCGCTGA
>CAYMSH010000381.1:0-6299 GCA_964392945.1 uncultured Planctomycetaceae bacterium
CTCGCTCGCCGAGTGCGGCGATCGCTTTCAGGCGCTGATCGGGATCCGGGGAGTTCGGGTCGCCGCTGCTGGGCCAAATCACGATTACAATAGCGATCAGCACCGCAACCAGAACGGCTGATTTGGCGATTTGCCCCGGGCTCATCGAACTCCCGAAAGTACGCATCAAGGGCCCCATATTCCCATATTCGCAGAACCGTGCAACTGCTGTTCGAGTTCTTCGACGGTCTTGGATGAGACGTTCCCGTCAGTCGTTATGTAGTTGGCCCGCCCGAAGTGACGCGGTCGGAGAGATTCGTCCAGGTCGGTGAAATTCCCCCTGAGACGAATCACTGACGTGTCGTACTCGGCCAGGAGCAACTGGCCCGCTCGCGGCGATTGACGGTCCACCGCCGTGCTCATGCCGTACGAAGCTCGCTGCGTCCCAACGGTATACGGCGGTTCAATAATCCCGGCGTACCGTCGCCCGGTCAATCGCATGAGGACCCTGGGGTCTGCGGTCTGCATCGCCGATTTGTTTGTATTCATCACCGACTGGAGAGCTGCGGTCAGTGAGCTTCGCCAGTTCGAACTGCCGTCATCTGTGCAGATCCAGTGTTCCGAGCCGCAGAGGCCTCCATCCCCCGGCGGGTCGATCGACTCGATGATCGTACTGTCGCCCTGGGATACAAAGAAAGCCGCGTCGTCATCGATGCATATCAGCGTCTGGTGACTGGCCGGGTCCGGCGGGTTCCAGCCGTGATCGCCAGCTATGCCAGGCGGGTTGACCAGGATCTGGTTATCCTCCAGCGAACGACCCAGCGTGATGACGTCCTGCAGGTTGGAGAACAGGTTGGCGTTCTGGACAATGTACAGATCGGCCATGTCGTCATGTTCTTCGAGGTCTATCTCCTGGTCGTCTTCGGGGCAGACCAGCATTTCTCCGGCGTTGAGGTTCACTATGTAACTGAACCACGAGTTGGCCGAAGGCAGAACACCGTCGCCGTCGGTGTCGGCGTGCAGCAGGCTGGCCAGTTCCTTGAGATTGTTCCGACAGGCGACTTCCCGAGCGTGCTTGTGCATTCCATTGAACGAAGGGACCAGCAGCACCGCCAGCAACGCCAGCACGGCGATAACGACAAGCAGTTCAACCAATGTGAACCCGCGGCCCCCGACTCGCTTCGATCCTACGGAGTATGCGTTGGAATGGTTCATAACATGTCTTCAAGCGACCCTTGTATTCTATGCCTGGCGGATATCCGGACAAGACAAATCTGCGTTTTCCGCCCGAGCCGTTGAGCAGGCCAGCGATTTGGTCCACGTGAGGATTTCGATCGGTTCGGGTTCGACGTGTTGAAACGCGCAGATCGGTTTGCTGCTTGCCAGCGTGAAACCCGCGTTCTTGCAGAACTGCGTGATCGGTTCGTTGACGTTTAGCGTTTGTGCGTGAACGCCGGCGACTCCCAGCGATTCCATCCTGCGGAGGAATCTCTCATAGAGTTCGGCTCCGTATCCTCGTCCGCGAGCTTCGGCGAGAATGTCTATGTGCATAGTGGCCGGGTATTTGCTGAGGATTCTCGGCGGGATGTCCATCTCGCCTCGCACCACGGATTTCAGCATCGTCAGCGTTGCGGCTCTTGTCTCGCTGCGGCTGATCAGTCGCTTGCGGATCGCACGCAGGATTATCCCCGGAGCCAGGAACGGGACGTACTTGTCGAACCGCCGCGCGTCGTCGGTCCCCGTGAGATAGCCCACAACCCGCTCGTGGCCGGAGTTGCAGAGAACCCAACTGTTCTGCGGCGCCCGGTCGGTGAAGTATCGCGTCCAGAACTCGGCCCAGATCCATCGGTCTGGAATGTGTCCGTCCCCCGGCCGGCCGAGCCATGCGGTCTGGATGCAGATGCCCCGGACCGCCTGGCGATCGGTACGCCGCAATGGACGGATGAAGTATTTTTCAGAATATCGCTCGGGCATCCCTTTGGTCCTCGCGCCGACAGGTAGTATAATGCGGCAATGCCAAACGCGAAAGAAACGCAAATCAATCGACGCGAGTTTATCCAAACCGCCGGGCTCGGTCTGGCCGCGATGGCGAGCGTGTCGCTGGCCGAAAGCGCCCCGGAGCCCCGTACGGTCAAACCGTACTTCTTCATCCAGATGGCCGATCCGCAGCTCTACTGGGGATCCGTGGCGTCATGGAAGAAGGCGATCTCGCTGGCCAACGACCTGAAGCCGGTGTTCGTCGCCGTGTGCGGGGACCTGTTGAACTGTCACGGGAGCCTGGCCAAGCGCGACTGGAAGAAAGACGAGCAGCGTGCCAAGGACTATCTCGACGGCGCCGCGGGTCTCGACAAGAGCATTCCGATTTATCACCTCGCGGGAAATCATGACGTCTGCAATACGCCGACGCCGAAAACGCTCCAGTGGTACACAAAGCGCTTCGGGAAACTCTGGTACACGTTTTCGCACTCCGGCGATTTCTTCATGGCGATCGAGAGCGATCTGATAAAGAACCCCAAAGGCGCCCCGAAAGCTGCGGCCGAGCAGATGGCGTGGATAAAGAAAACGCTGCTGTCGGACGAAGTGAAGAAGGCTCGCCACAAAATTATCTTCATGCACCATCCGATGTGCCTGAAGAAGCCTGACGAAAAAGATCAGTATTTTAACGTGCCGTCAAAACCGCGAACTGAGTTGTTGAAGCTTTTCGCCGCGGCCGGGGTGCTCGCCGTCTTCAGCGGACATTACCACGGGAATCTCTATGTCAAGTCCGGGGACATGGAGTTGGTGACGACCAGTTCAACAGGCAAGTCTCTCCGCAAGGACCCGCTGGGTTTCCGGATAGTTAAAGTGTATCCCGACAGGATTGATCACGAGTACTACGGCTACGAAGCTCTGCCGAAGAAGGTGAAGCTTTAGACGTCTTGGCCTTGCGATTCGCACGCGGTTCATCGCTTTCTGACTGCGCTTCCGGGCTTTCGCCAAGAATCGCCGATATCGTCTCCCACATCTCAAGTTGCCATTTTCTGGCCATTGTTCTTACGCTCCGATGCTAGTTGGCCTGTAAGGCTCATCGAACATGCCGATCCTCTACGTCAATAGTACGCAGTGTTTGTTAAGCTGGTGTGTAAGGAATGTTAAGTTTGCGTAAAGATATATTCAGCGGATCGCCCCAAACCGTGTCTAGCATCAAATGCGACAAACGGCCGGAACGAGTCAAATTACCCGTCCCGGCCGCGGTGAGAATCGTCTAACTACTTGATTCCGCTAGAACTTCCAGGCCAGGTCGAACTGGAACAGGAAGTCGTTTCGATCGCCTGTTGCTTCGATCGGACGGGTCAGGAACACCGCTCCGCCGGCCGTCAGGAAGTCCGTTACGCTGTACTTTGCCTTGAATACGTGGCCCTTGAGGTTCGTCCCGCCGAAGTCCGAATCGTTCAGTACCGCCGGCGTCGAGTTCATCTCGATGTACTTGTACTGGTACCCCGCCGACCAGTCGCCTTCCTTTTTGTTCTTGCCGACTTTCACGCCGAAAGCGTATCCGTCGTCGGAATTCGAGAAACGCGGGTCAGGATCGTGGTCCATTGAGTTGTGCACCCAGTCAACGTAGACCTGCCAGGGCAGACCCAGCGCCTTGAACTTGACCTTCGCCAACAGGTTCATCATACGAGTGCTGCGGTTCCAACTGTTGGCCGTCGCACCGAGGTCTTCGTAGTTCTCGAAGTCGTACCAAGTCGCCGCGACGGTGGCCTTGGCTCCGCACGGCAGTGGCGCGCGGATTCCGCCTTGGTATACGTTCAGGACGGTGTCGTGTCCGCCGCGGCCTTCGCGTGCCAGCAGGTGTGCGAAAGTCCCGAAGAAGTCAATCTTGCACAGCTCACGATGGTACATAACACCAAACCCTTCCGGATTCAGGTCGCTGTCGAAGATCAGGTCGGTATGCTCCAGCACGTTGGGCATCTTACCGCCAATGACCGTCAGGCCCGGGACGGCGTTAGGCGAATACTTCGCGTAGGCCCGATCGATCCATACATCCTTCTTGCCGAATCCGCCGGTGAACGTCTGGTTGGTGCTCTGGGCGCTGGAGTCGTTTCCGCTGGCCAGGCGGAAGCCGACTTCCAACTGCTTGTCGAGCCATGTCTTGATGAACCCGAATCGCAGACGGAAGCGGTAGCGGTTGCGTTCGCGGAGTTGGACCCCGTCGGCCGAGTGATGCTCGAACCGCAGACGCAGATCGCCGAAGAACTTCAGATTGTCGAGCCATTTCGGCATGGCGCTGCGCTGTGAAGCGTCGGCGCGCATGTCGGACATGATCTCTGCAATTTCTTTGTGCCTGGCCGCCTGGAGCGCTTCGTCGGTGAGTTTGCCCTCGAGTTGAGATATTTTCTTGTCCTGAGCCTCCAGGCGAGCGGTCAACTCCCGTATCAGGGTGCTGACTTCCGCCGAGGCGTCGCCTGCTGCCGATGCAGTTTGAACGACAATGCCGAACACCGCCGACACCAGGGATAAAACTAAACGATACTTCATCTTCACTTTCCTTTCTCCAACTGCTGATTCATGTATGGTTCGTATGTGAACCCGATATCATATTTCATGCCGGAGTTATAACGAACGAGTATTAAGTGAAGATGAATCTACGGTGAAAAACGAAACAATTTGCCTGTATCCGGGCCTGGGAGTGTCTGAGATGTCAGGTTTGAGGCCGGCCGTTCTCTCGGATCGAGGCTGTGGGCAGCGTCACGCGGAACGTGCTGCCGCCGCCGGGCTTGCTCTGCACCGTCACTCCTCCGCCGTGAGTGATTGCGATGTGTCTTACGATTGAAAGACCCAGCCCGGTTCCGCCCAGTTCCCTGGAACGGGCTTTGTCAACGCGATAGAATCGCTCGAATATTCGGGCTTGATCCTTCGGATTGATTCCGATTCCCGTATCCTGGACCTCTATCGCAGTCTTGTCGCCGTCGATCAGCAGGCGCACGTCGATACGCCCGCCTTCCGGCGTGTATTTGACGGCGTTGTCCAGAAGGTTGCTCATGAGCTGTCTTATCGCCGCCGCGTCGCCCATGACGTTAACCGGCTTGTCGGTGATGTCCGTCTCAACAGCGATTCCCTTCTCCTGGCCGGTCTGGCTGAAAGTCTGCGCCATGGACTGGACGATCTGTCGCAGATCGAACGGGCTGTCTTCCGACTCGTCCCGTTCGGATTCCAGCCGCGACAGGGTAAGCAGATCCGAGACAATCGCCGAAAGACGCATGGATTGATCTTTGATCTTGCCCAGGAAACGATCGCTCTTGGCTTCATCCAGGTCCTTGTCGTCGATCAGGGTTTCGACCAGACCGCGGATCGCGGTTATCGGCGTCTTGAGTTCGTGGGAGGCGTTGGCGACAAACTCGCGTCTGACCATCGCCAGTTTGTTGAACTCCGAAACGTCGTGAATTACCGCCACCGCTCCGACCAGTTCGCCCTGTCCGTCGTGAAGGCCGGATGCGTTCACCTCAATGAACTGGTCCTTCTTGAGCTGTGCGCTGATCTGCAGGCCGCCTTGAGACCCTGTCTGACCGCTGACGACTGCTCCGAGTATTTCGGGGATATCCGGAACGCGGACCGCCTCCCATATCGGCTTGCCGAGACAATCCTCCGCCGAGACTCCAAGGAGTCTCGCCGCCGCTTCATTCATGTGCAAAACTCGCTCGTCTTTTTCAACAGCGACAACGCCTTCGGTCATGCCCGCCAGGATCGCCGAGAGTCTGTTGCGATCGGTGATAATGGTCTCCGTGCGGTCGCGACAACTCTCGGCCATAACGTTGAAGGCCTTGGCGAGCCGTCCAATCTCGTCGTTTCGAGACATAGGCAGTCTCTGGTCGTAATCCCCCTGCGACATTGACCCGGCGACCACGGTCATCGTTGAAAGCGGTTTGACGAAATGGTGGGCCAGGAGGAATCCCAGCCCCAGTGCCGCGGCAGCCGAAAGGACCGTTCCCCAGATAATCGCGGTTTGCAGATTATCGAGTCGCTCATCGATTCTGGACAAGGGCAAGGATGTTCGTATGTATCCCAGGGTGTCGCCTCCCTCGCCCAGGGGCAGGGCCAGATACATCATGCTTACTTTCAGGGTGTCGCTGAAACGGGTCGAGTCTCCGATTCCTTTGGCTCGTGCGGCGAGGACCTCGGGGCGGTCGGCGTGGTTGTCCATTACGCCCGGGTCTTCTTCCGAGTCGGCGATTACGACTCCATCGGCTCGCATCACCGTTAACCTGGTGCCGATTTCCGTTCCCAGCGCCTTGATATACGCCAGAAAACCCTCAACCCCGGTCCCCAGAAGCTCCGCG
>CAYMSH010000382.1:0-2085 GCA_964392945.1 uncultured Planctomycetaceae bacterium
CCAACCAAGCCATCGAGGCGACGGTCTACACCGCGCCTCATGGCAACCGTTGGCGACGAAAAGGAATGGTGTGACCATGATGCGAGGAATGCTGATATACATAATGTGTGCGGTGTCGCTTCATCAGATATCCAAGGCGTTTGCGGAAGACTGGCCACAGTTGCATGGCCCGAGACGCGATAACAAGTCTACGGAAACCGGCCTGATGAAGAAATGGCCGAAGGCCGGCCCCAAGAGAGTCTGGACCGCCCAGGGGATCGGGAACGGCTATGCCGGTGCGGCGATCGTTGGCCGACGGCTGTACACGGCCGGTGACATCAAGGGAAAGACTGTTGTCTCCGCTCTGGACGGCAAAACAGGCAAGGTCATCTGGCAAACCGAAAATGGCAAGGCCTATGTCGGTCCCGCAGCCAACGCGCGCGTCACGCCGACCTATAACGACGGCAAGCTCTACCACCTGGGCGGAGGCGGCGATATTGCCTGTCTCGACGCGAAATCCGGCAAGAAGCTGTGGACTCGCAACCTCATCGGCGAATTCGGATGCCGACACCCGCGCTGGGGCCTGATGGATTCGCCGCTGGTTGACGGAGATCGCGTGGTTGTCTGTGTCGGCTCACCGGACGTGGCGCTGGCCGCCCTGAACAAGCACACGGGCAAGACTGTCTGGAAGACGACCGGTGTAGACGCCGTCCGAGGATATTCCTCGCCGATCCTCGTCGAGTACGGCGGGTTGCGACAGATCATCATGCCGATGGGAAAAGTGGTCCTTGGCGTTGCAGCCGACACCGGCCGCCTGTTGTGGAAGTACGACTATCCGGTGAGCCTGGGCGCCATGGTCAATGAACCGGTCTACCACGACGGCCGGCTCGTTCTCTCGGCCGTCTTCAGAATAGCACTGACCATGCTGCAACTTCGGGTTGACGGCAAGAACTGCTCAGTGTCGGAAGTCTGGAAAGTCAAGGAACTGGACAACGAGATGGGCGGCAACATTCTCGTTGACGGATACATCTACGGGCTGGCCGACAACAACCATCGCAAGCGGTACTGGGCGTGCGTTGAATGGAAGACCGGCAAGACCGCCTACCGGCACGACGTGATGCCCAAACAGCGGTTCGGGGCGATCACCTACGCCGACGGCATGTTCTATGTCCTCAACGACCGCGGCTCCGTTGACCTGGTCCCGGCTACCCCGAAAGGCTTCAAGCCGGTCAGACGGTTTGAACTTCCCGATCGCAAGGGCAACAAGTACTGGGCGCACCCGATCGTCTGCAACGGCCGCCTCTACCTGCGCCACAACGATCGCATCTACGCCTACGACATCCGGGAGCAATGACGGAACTCCTTACTTCGTTGGGCCGAAAGGGTTCTCGTACATTTTCTCTTTCGATGCAGGGACAGGCCCAAGTAGTTAGCAGATTCACAATGCCAACAACAGCATGGAACGCATTGCCCGCAGCAAACGCTCATACTAACGTCAGGCGCCAAGGCGCCGGCGTTCTAAAAAGACCGCTTGATGGATCGGGGGTAACTACATCCGTGCAATCCGTGTTATCCGTGGTGGAAAAAGGCCGTCGCCGTAGTTCGTGCCGTTGGCCGTTGTTCTTGACAGAAACAGCGGCTGGCGTGTACTGTCTATCTGGACTTCGTATTGAACAACGTCAAACGGGAGCTGGGAAAAGTCATGATCGAATTTGCTTGTGACGCGTGCGGGAAGAAACTCAAAGTCAATGACAGCAACGCCGGCAAGAGCGGCAAGTGCCCCTACTGCGGCGCTACGATCTCCATACCACAGGCGGAAATCGGATTCGCCGACGACGGGCCGGACTACGATCAGCCCGAATCGCCGGCCGCGGCTCCGGAGCAGGCGGCGCCTGTTTGGGGACAATCAATCAACCCTGACCCCGGCGGCCCGGGCGACTCGAACTCCCCTGTCGATATGAGCGCACTTCGCAAGAAAGTGATCGGATTCGCGGCGGTGTTCGTCGCGGCCGTGGTGTTTGCGATCGCACATTCGATGTTCTCCGGCGACCCGAAAGAGCGGCCGGATCGACAAGACCCCACGATCGCAAGCCGCACGCCGAAAAA
>CAYMSH010000382.1:2095-6296 GCA_964392945.1 uncultured Planctomycetaceae bacterium
ACTGCGGGGCGTTATCCAAACCCCCCCCCTAGCCAATGCCCCCCCCCAAAAACCACGCCCGCTAAACCCACGACTCCCACAAAGACGGTCAAGACGCCGACCAAAACACCCGCTAAAACTCCCGTCAAGAAACCGATCAAAACGCCGACTAAGAAACCTGTCAAACCGCCGGTCAAGACCCCAGTCAAGAAACCGGTTAAGCCCCCTGTCAAACCCCCGGTCAAGCCGCCGGTTAAAACTCCCGTCAAGCCTCCGGTCAAGCCGCCGGTCAAGACCCCGCCCAAGCCGGTGGTCGAACCCCCTATCGAAGACGATCCGATTGACAAAATCGCTCAAGCTGTGATCGCAATGAAGCTGCCCAAGGGCATTCGGGACACTGAAAAGCCGGCCAGGGCCGAGGAGCTCAGGCTCTACAAGTGCAAGGCGATGCAGACCATCCACAGCATCATGAAGCGCGAGGGGCGCCGCAAGGCGGCAAGTCACTATTCCAAGTTAGCAAAGGCAAACGGCGCCAGGTTCCAACTGTCGGTCTCGAGTCTCGACGTGGAGAACATTAACGTCCTGAACCCGGACATTATCGCCCTGCTGTCGGCCAAGGTTTCTTCGAGTTATGGGGTCAAACCCAGACCGCACATCTGGACACTGGCGACGTCCGATATCCACAGGTACAGGTGCGGCGCCACCGGCTGCGTGCAGAGGTTGACCCCCAGGATCAAGCGGTATATGTCAGGCACGGCGACGCGCCCGGCCACGAGCGACGACATCGAAAACGTCTTCGTCCTCAGGCATATCGCCTTGCACCATCTGGCTGACGGGAAGAAACCCGAGGCCCAGAAGCTCGTAACGGCGATGATGAACGTTATGGTCTCGCACGTTCGACAGGGCATGGAGAGTCAATCCACCGGGGCGCTCGGGAGGATGCGGGGACTGATTTTCCTGCAGTGCGAGGTCGGACTGGCCGACGAGGCGCTCAAGATCCTCCAGAGCATTGACCCCTACGGCTACGCAAAGGATCCCAAAAGCAAAACCCGTACAATCGCAATCATGGCCGCGATCAGCCAGATACGCAGGCACTGGAATGAATACGTTCAGGGATGCGCCTTTATCGGGGATATCGAACTGGCCGAAAACGCAATCACCCATTACAACGCCTTCGCCGCCAAACACCTGACCCAGCCGCAGACCCGGAATATCAGCGGGCTCTCGACGGCGGCCCGCACGCAACTGGCGGCGATGTACATAAGCGACAAGCAGTATGATAAGGTCCAGGCCCTGGTCTCTCCGGAAGACCAACCCAACCCCACCCTGCTGGCCCAGGCCGCGGTGGCTCTCTGGGATGCGGGCCAAAAGGACCTGGCCGGGAAACTGCTGACCAAGGCGACAACAGAGTTCCGCAAACCAGGCGCCACGACAAGCACGTCGGCGTCGATAAGTGAAGTGCTTTTCTGCGCCCGCGCGCACACCGACGCCAGCGCCGAGGATCTTCTGGCGATAATGGAGACTGACTGCCGCGGAATAATCACCAGGGCGCACCTCCTGGCGATGATCGAAAAGAACATGTCGAAAGAGGCTGTCGCAATGGCCAGGAAGTTCAAACTACGCGCCAGAGCCCCCCACGTGTTGACCGATCTGTTCGCCGAACTGATGAACAAAGGCATGCTCGCAGAGGCCCAGGAGCTAGTAAAAATCAGAATAGCTTCTCTGCCGCCGGCGGCAAGGGGGCCGTCGGCGTTCTCACTGGCGCCTCAATTAAAGGCGCTGGCTCGCGGACACATGCAGAAACGCAACGTGCAGGACGCCTTGTGGATACTGAAGATAACTGACGGGAAGAAGCCTGTAGTCGATACCGACACCAGCTTCGCCATCCGGGTCGAGACGGCTATCGATCACATAGCAAGGGGCGAACTGAGCCATGCCAAGAACATTCTCACAAAACTCACAGGCTACAAGCCTAAACCCACTAGCGCAATGACCGGCAGGTATCTCCGGCGCGACCCGCCGAACTATGTCGTAAAGGAACTGCGTTTCGTATCGAAAAAAGGCACAAGCGAGTTTCACTGCCCCGGCAGGCTCCTGCTCGGAACTCCGTGGTTCCAGATGCACATCGGATACCGCCTGGCCCTTCACGCCGAGGCTGAAGCGTCGGACAAATGGCTTGCGGATCTGACTGACGCCAAAGAGCAGATAGCCTTCAAACTCGGCCGGCGTCACGGACAGTGGATCAAAGCCAATAACAAGCCGGACATCACCGGCCTGTGGACCGGATACACCGCCCCGCCGACTGAGGCCGCGGCGCAATAGGTATCCCTGCAGCTGCAAGTCACCCCGCGGCCGCACTGAACAGGCGCCGAAGCTCCGCCTGCGCCATCCCCTCAAATACCAGCAATAGCGCTAGAGGAAATTTGAAAACACAATCGGCCGCGCTACACTGTCTAAAGTGAGCGGCCCGAGCGCCGCCGCCGTCGGCGACGAACCCCGAAGGGATTCGTGCTCTATTCATGCTGACCGCACAGCTTACAGTTCACGCTTCACAATTCAAAAGGAGTTCAAGAATGAAACCCATTACAACACTGATCCTGCCTGTAACCGCAGCGGCCGCCCTGCTGCTGGCCTTAGGGCCACATGTTTCCGCCGGCCCCTGCGTCGTGCCTAATGCCGGCGGGACGGCGAATATCCCTCCTGTCGGGTGCGAGTACACCGCCGGTGCTGATGAAAAGATGCAGATTCTGCCGCCGGCGATTCCCGCAGGCAACACGATCACTCTGGTTCCTACGCTAAAGGACTTCTTCAACATCACTGAAGTTCCCGGCGGCTCTCTCGGCGGACACGTTCAAACATACGACGCCATCATCGAATGGGACATTACCGGAACCGGCGCGATATTCGACTTATTCGCCCGGACGATATCAGTACAAGTAGCCGTCGAAACCCACTCGGCGCCCCGAACCGCCGGCGATGCGGTCCAATCATTCGCCACCTCTCTGGTCTCTGTCGAGGGGGACATCTTCGGCGACCCGGACTTCGACTCCCTGTCGATCGTAGGCGGATCGGACCACGGACCCCCTTCGCCGGGGCACACGATCCTGACCCGCCTGGGACCTCCAGGAAGCGACTTCCAGTTCGACAGTTTCTTCGACATCGCCTACACGATCGATTTCGAGGGCGCCCCCGGGAGCATTCTTGAAGGAATGGACGGACCAACCAGGGGCACGGTCCGCCTGGAGACCGGCGATCCGATCCCGGAACCGGCGTCGCTGGTGCTGCTGGCGTTCGGATCGGCGGCGATACTGCGGCGGCGCCGCAAGACCTGAGAATCGAACTAGCCCCCGCAGCGGCCGGGGCGAGTGAACTGATCTGGAAACAACACGCCGCAGAGGACAAAGATCATGAACCGACTCACCATGACATCACGATTCATTTTCCTGCTTGCGATCGGAACAGTCCTGGCCCCTGAGATTTGCCCGGCCAATACGCTGAACTACAACGGACTTCCGCACACGTCGCTCGGGGCGGCGACTCTTGCGCCGGCAGGTCCGAACCTGCTGGTCAGCAATATCGGCTCCAGCGGCCTGGACGGCGTGTCGGTGGATATCGACCCGTCAGCTCTTTACACCATGGACTGGCTGCCGCTTGACGCCGGAAACATAACCCCACTGAGTGCTGATCTGGTCAAGATCGCCATCGACGGCCGCATGGGCGGAGGAGTGCAGGCCCTCGGCGACTCAACGCTCATGCGTGACGCAGGAGGCGCCAAATACGAAATCATCGCCGACTATTCGGCGGCAGGTTCACCCACGTTCAGAGTGCAGTTGTTCCTCGGCGGCGGGCTTGTTTTCTCCCAAGCCGCCCTGGCCCAGCCCCTCATCGTCGCCCGCGCCGGATCGGCTCTGCCCAGCGGCGCCGCGGCCGGTCTGCCTGCTTCCCTAGGAAGTCCCGATCCGGGATTCGTATGGAAACTCGCCGCAGGTCAAGCGGTCACGATTCCGGCCGGCCCGACTGTTCTGGCTGACGAGATCAGACTGCTGGCCGACGCGCCGACCGCCCCGTTCACATCACTGGCGGACTTCTCGCTATTTGTCAGGGACATGCCCCAGGGCCTGGTGACCATAACGGGATCTGCGTCCAGGCCGGTGCCCGAGCCGGTGTCGCTGGTAATCCTCGCTGCGGGCCTTCCGGTTTTCTTGCGACGTCGGAAGCGGCG
>CAYMSH010000383.1:0-6266 GCA_964392945.1 uncultured Planctomycetaceae bacterium
CGCTTGACTGTCCGACCTGGGGCCTGAGTCGGGCTAGCTTCCCGGACCGATGCAGATCGAGGACGTCCTCGAGGACAGATCGTATCTGTTCACCGTGCGGTACGATGCGCCGACCGAATCGTATTACATATACGGCAGCGACATCACCGAGCGCAAGGCTCTGGAGAAACTGGTCATCGACGCCGGCGATACTCAGCGCCGGCGCATAGGTCGAGATCTTCACGATACGCTGGGGCAGAATCTGACCGGCCTGTCATTTCTGATCCAGGGCCTGTCGCGACAGCTTGCCGCCAAGTTGCCGGATCAATCGGAATTAGCCGAAAAGATCGTCCACCAGACAAACGAGTCGATCGCCCAGGTGCGCTTCCTGGCCAAGGGTCTGACGCCTGTGGGGCTTGGAGAGGACGGTCTGGCCGCGGCGCTGGGAGAACTCGCCGGCGACACCGAGTCGCTGTTCGGCATCCCGTGCGTTTTCCAATGCGACAAACCTTTGGTGTTCGATAATGAATCGGTCAGCACTCAACTATATCACATTGCCCAGGAAGCGGTGAACAACGCTACGAAGTACGCACAAGCCGATCGTATTGACATCAATCTCGCTGCGGCCGGACAAGGCATTCGGCTTATTGTCTCTGATGACGGCGTGGGCCTTTCGGGCTCATCTGTCGGGCGCGGCGGGATGGGCATGAGCATAATGCGCTACCGTGCCGGCGTGATCGGCGCATCACTTCGAATCGACAGCAGCGGCCCAGGCGGTGTGACTGTAACATGCACGCTGCCGCAGATAAGACCCTTCGACGACGAGGACAAGCATGAATGATACGCAATCGACAGATGATCGCGGCGATCCGATTCGCATTCTTCTGGTCGATGACCATCCTATTGTCCGCCAAGGCGTAAAGATGATCATCACCCAGGAGCCCGACATGCTTGTCTGCTGCGAGGCCGAATCTCCCGGCCAGGCGATAGAGCTCATGATCGAGAGCGAACCCGATGTCGCTATCGTCGACCTGACGTTGAAGGAGGGCAGCGGGCTGGAGCTTATTAAAGAGGCTAAGGTGCGATGTCCAAAAGTGATCCTGCTTGTCCTGTCGATGCGCGACGAGGCGTTCTATGCCCATCGCGTTATGCGGGCCGGAGCACGCGGATACATCACCAAGGAAGAGGGCTCCGAGCAGATCATCGAAGGCGTGCGAGCCGTCGTTGACGGTAGAGTTTTCCTCAGTGAAAAACTGGCCTCGAAAATGATCGGAACTTATGTAGTCGGTATGCCCCAGGCCGGAGCGCCGCCGGAACACACCCTCAGCGATCGTGAACTGGAAGTCTTCGAACTGATCGGAAGCGGATTGACTACTCGCGACATCGCAGAGAGGTTTCATCGAAGCGTCAAGACCATAGAATCGCATCGAGAGCACATCAAGGCCAAACTCGGTATCCAGAACGCAAACGAACTGCTACAGCGCGCTGTGCAGTGGGTGCAGTCTGTAAGTGGCGAATAGTCAGTAGGTTGCGATTAACATCCACAGGGGGCCGCAAGCCCGGTGTAGGGGAATCCCCTATTGTCGATAGGGGGTAAACCCAAATACAAATCAGATCACCCCCGAATGACATTCCTATCGAACCAGTAGATAATAGAGTAGTTACAAATCATTTGGTTCTGGATGACCAAAGCGTCGAGTTGTCACTGAAAGGAGTTGACATCATGGATGCCGAGATTCATATCGCCAGACGTTCTGACGGGGCGTACCGGGCCTCGTGCCCGGCGTTGCCGGGATGCGTTGTCTACGGAGGTTCGTGCCAGGAAGTGCGCCGCAAGATCGCATGGGCCGTTGAAGGGTATCTAAATCACATCGGCGACATTTTGCCGAGCCAACTTGAACGAAAGCGCCTGGCCGGAACGGCCGCCTGATCGAGAGACCTATCCGTGGCTGTCGGCCCCATTGCTCGCTGCAAATCAGCGGACTGTCGCCTGGACCTGACGGAACTCGACGGGAATTAAGGAGCGTATTATGACGTACTCATTCATCAAGAATGCCAAGGGATCGTCACGTGGAACGGAACTTGAGCCCGAACTGCAGAGCATCTACCAGCGCATTCCGGAATCGATCGATCACATACCCAACGAGTCGTTCGGGCTCTCCGGCGCCGAGTGCGCGCTGTTCGGACCCGAATCGCTCGAAATTGAAATACCCAAGTGGGAGCATTGCCGCGAGGTATCCGATGATTCGGCGCCTCGGACCCAAGCTCGAAAATCTCTCAGCAGGGATGAGGAGTCACAGCTGTTCCTGCGGTACAATTACGCCAGGTATCGTCTTGGACAGTTGGTCAGCAAGCAGACCAAATACTTCTCGCTGCGGCGATCGAAAGAGATGGTCAAATGGTATCAGCTTGTCCAGGATACGCATGCCGGCATCGCAGAAGCGAATATGGCGCTGGTCATGGCGATGGCAAGACGCGCGCGAATCCCGCACGTTGAGTTTCCGGAGCTCGTTTCAGAGGGGAACATGGCCCTTCTCCGGGCGATTGACAAATTCGACGTCTCCAGAGGCTTCAAGTTCTCAACATACGCCTGCCGTGCGATCATGAAGGGTTTCAATCGCATGGCCTCCACCACGGGGCGATACGTTCAGCGTTTTCCCACGATATTCGATCCGAAGCTGGAACGCAGCGACTATGACGTAATGAAGCACGAGATCCAGCGTGACAACGCACTGGACGATCTGAGGGAAATACTGGCCGACAATCGCGCCAACCTCAGCGACACCGAGATGACGGTTATCACTATGCGGTTCGCTTTGGACACCGGCGGAAACAGGATGATACTCCGCGAAGTCGGGCAGCGGATTGGCCTGACGACTGAGCGAGTAAGACAGATACAGAAAAGAGCGCTGGCTAAGCTCAAGGCAGTGCTTGACGAGGAATACCTTGCCGCGTGATCGGTTATCTATTGGGGTCTGGTCAGACTCTAACCGTTATCGCTGTGTGGTATAACGGCAAGCCCAATCCCCCAGAACCTTGGGCTTGCCTCCTCTTTTTGTCAGTCAGTCTGCAGATCGATCCGCCAGACACGTCGGCGGTCTTAAGTCGCCACAAAGAGATGGGGTCGTGATCGACTAATTCAGGGGTCAACACGTCCTTTTTATCGGCAATAATCGCACATCCTGCGCATTTTGGTAGATAGATATTGCGCATAACGCCAAGGCGCAGTTCGGCAGCGATCATTAGAATACTTGAAGCGTTGGGGGCCCGCCAAACCGTACTGTTCAGCGGAAACTGTTTGCCGATGGTTCGGAAGATCGCACTTGATTGCTAAGAACGTAATTCAAAGGAATAGACAGATGAAGAAGACACTGCTCGTTATCGCCGCAGGTTTCGCTTTCGCACTGCCCGCGGCCGCTTTGGATGTCAAGGCGATCACAGCTAAATCGACGGCGGATAACCCGCAGTTCGCCAACAAGAAGGCCTGGTCGATGCTGGTCGGCGACGAGTATTTCCCCAAACAGAAGTGGCAAGAGGCCCGCCTGCTGATCTGGGGCCACCCGGGCAAGAAACCCAGTAGGAAGGGTCCCAAGCTCGATCCGAAGGACCCGGCTAACTGGATCGACGCGGCGAGCGGCAAGCCGGCGGCCTCGATTCCGGATATGAAGACCGACATCATAATACCTGACGCCGACAAGCCGTACATAGTGTCGATGGGACTGCAGAATTTCGCCTGCCGACACCTCACTATCGGAGCCAACGCTGCTTTCCGCGTGGAGGGCGGCGGGAATTTCTCGATCTTCGGGAACGTATGGGTTCGCGACACCGGCCAGCTCAGCTGTTGGAGGAATCTGACATTCGCAGGAGATGCCGACACGTTCGTTCGCCAGGGGTGGCCCCGGGACGGTAAGCTCAAGAAACTGCACGACGAGAGATTGATCTCGCCGTTCGACCCGAAGGAGAAGACCCCTCCCTGGATGCAGGACGGCAGGAGGCATCGCTCAATCACCACGTATATGGTGCACGACAAGCCGGCGGGCAAGTCAACCGAAATGCTCGGATACGTGCGATCGCTGGACGAAGTCGGAATCAAATCCGGCACGCTCATTATCGGCCGGATGAGTCGATTCGTAAGCATGGGCCCCTCGGCGGTCTCGATTACCAGGGGCGCCAAAGTCGTACTGATGGACGGGGCCATGTGCTGCCACGGACAAAACCAGTTCGTCAACAGGGACTGGCAGGTCTCCGGCGGAGCCGAGGTCACCGGCGGAACGCCCGATCGGCCGCTAAAGCGCGACGCTTACTTCGGCGTCGGATACCGCAACTGGACGAATCTGCCTGTTCCCGATCCGCCGAACCGCAAGAAGAAAGCCAAGCCGCAAACCGGACCGAAGCTGCACTACGGTTTTGCCGGATCAAACGCTCGAATCCAGGGTGACCTGATCGGCTATCCCGCCAAAGGAAGCGATGCGCGTCTGGTCGTATGTTGGCAGCGAATATCGGCCGGCGGGGCCGGGAACTGGGGGCGATCGGACGAAGCCTTCAAGAAAGTGTTCCCCAACATGCCGCCGAAGATTACGATCTGGGTCGAATCGGCCAGGATCGAGAACGTTCGCTTCGACGATCTGCATCGCGGCGGAATCCTCACGCCGAAGGCCGATATCTTCAAGAGCAAGGGTTGGAAGAACGTTACTTTCGGCGACGCTTGCCTGAGCAAGGATCCCAAAGAGCTTATCCGCGAAATCGGCGGTAAGAAAAAGCTGAAACAGACGCCCGACAAAAAGTATACATCGATGTAGGTCACTGTGAGTTGCAGGCGAAAGAGAACACAATGAAAGCTAGAGTACTCCTGGTCGCAACACTTGTCGTAATGTTTGGCGCGACAACCGTCGAGGCGTTGGTTAACCCGTCGCTCCAGCCGATACACCTGTACGATCGCTACAAAGTGGTTCTGTCGGGCACGGTCGTCGTCGCCGATCTGACTGACGAGGATGAGGAAGTCGAGTCGGGCAAGATCAAACTCAAGGTCAGCGGAGTCTGCAAAGGCGAATTTGCGGGCAAGGAGATCGTCATAGATGTTCCGGCGATAAAGGCCCGCGGCGAGACCAGGCACGAGGCCAGCGAGGATTGGAACATCTGGGACGTCGCGATGAAAGACTGCACGTTCGTAGCCTTCATCGGCAAGAAACGCCGGCGCGGCGCCGATGAAGTGCTGATCTATTGCGGCGCTCGCCAGTGGCATCACGCAAAGATCGCCGACAAGACCAAACCTGCGGTCTGGACATACCAGGCGCCCAGCGCCGATGTTATGGTCGGCACGTTCAACGGCGCTTCGGACCGACTGGCCGAGATGCTGGTCGATACGAAGAACGGAACGGCGTTTTTCCCGGCCGATGTTAACGTTCGCCTCAACGAGGGTGTCACTGTCGGCAAATTGCCCGGCCCCAGCGGCGGGGTGGCGCTGTTCGACATCGACGCAGACGGCGATCTTGACGTGCTGGCGTGTTCGGCAAAAGGAATCCGTGTGTATCTCCAGGAAGGGAAGATGAAGTTCGCCGACGCCACGGAGAAACTCGGGCTCAAAGGCGTCTCGGGCATAAGTTGCGGGTTTGCCGACGTGAACTCCGACGGACTTAACGATCTGCTCATAGACACCCAACTGTTCTTGAAAACAGAGAAGGGTTTCGCCAAGGGCTCCACGCCGGAAATCAAGATCACCGCCGACAAACCGCTGAAGGTCTCGTCGTTCGTGGAGCTCAACGGAGACGGTAATGCCGACATTCTGGTATCCTGCGACGGCGGCGGCCTGACGGCGCTGTTGGGCGACGGGAAAGGCGCCTTCGTCGATGCGACAAAGAAGCTCGGTCTGGCCGGCAAGGAATGCGGCGCCGGGGGCAACGGTTATTTCGCCCCGGGCGACTGGAACGAAGACGGCCGGACGGACCTGTACTACGCGACCGGTAAGGGATTGATCCTTGTCCAGGACGCCAAAGGCGTGTTTGCTCCGATCAAGCACAAGCTGTCGTTTGATTACCGCTGCTCGCCGGACTACAAGCCCGGCAAGACCGGGGCCGGATGCTTTGGCGCGGTCTGGAAGCAAGATGCGATGGATATTGTCAGCCCCGGCGACAGCAGTCTGGCGATCGTCGCCAAGGTTGACTCCCAGGCTCGCGATGTCAGCGTTGATGGAAACGAAATAGGACTCACCGCCGCCCGGCAGATCGCCACGCTTGTCGAAGATCTGAACATGGACGGATACGCCGACCTGTACACGATCTCGCGCGACG
>CAYMSH010000384.1:0-1988 GCA_964392945.1 uncultured Planctomycetaceae bacterium
CATGACGAACGTGGCATGGGGTCCCGGCGCTCCGAAGACCGCCAGCGAGTTGGAGATCGCCGCATGGCCCGACAGGATCCTGCTGCTTATCCGCGTTACGCCTAAGGTCAACATCTCAAACGGCGCGTTGGAGATGACCCTTACGCTGAAACACCCCGGCAAACTCTCCGGCGGGAAGGTTTTTTCGCTGGCGGGCCCCGGCGACAGCGGGCTGGTTGTCATGCCGACGGATCCCGCATCTGTCGGGCGCGGGGCATACGGCAAGACCTGCTCGTTCCGCCTGCAGGTCGGCGGCTGGAGAGCCGGCGCCGAAAAAACTCTCGGCGTTGTCATATACGCAAGCGCAAACGGCGTATCGCAGTTGAGCAGGCACGCCGCATCTGACGAACAGACGCCGGTGAAAGTAACCGCCGTCCAGGTCGAACCGGTCAAGACCGGCCTGAAAGTCGCCTACGATCGCCGGCAAGGATGGCATTACGTCTCGCTGCGAAACGATCAACCCGATAGAACCGCCGCAGGGCGAAACAACCGCGTCGAACGAGTGGCTTTGACGCTGACTAACACCGCCGATCGAGCCAGAACAGCCAGACTCTGTTTCGGCAAGACGCGCACGATCGGCATCACTGGTATTTCGGCGATGATCTGCGACGCGGCGGGCCGACCCATCGGACTGCCGGTTCAGATTTCCAAGAACTGGCACGCGAAAGACCAGGGGCGACACAAGGGCCCGTGGTATCGCGGTCTGACTATGCTCAGTGTCCCTGCCAGGACGACGCTGAGGATCCAGTACGTGAGTCTCGGCGCCCACCTGGGCGGCGTGCCGGCGGCGTCTCACGCGCAGTTGTCTCTCGTCGGATGGGGCTCCAACCAGCTCTGGGAGCAGGCGGCGATAGGAGCCTGGGGCGAGTCGATCTGCTTCGAGCCGGACCAGGGCCAGCGAGGCGGAGCCGTTCTCGACACGCGAGGACTGATGCTCTATTCGATGGGCGACAGGCCCAAACGCAAATGGGGCTGGACCCACAACGTCGGAGGCGCCGACTTCCTGGTCTACTACGATCCGTCCGGAGCCAGGCAATACAACAGCCGCATGAGAACCCTGCACGTTCGCAACTGCCCGGTCCTTACAGAAGCGATCTACGCCGGGCGAACCGCCGACAGCAGGATCGATCTGCAATACGCCGCGAGCCTCTACCGCACAGACGACATCACGCGCGGGGTGTACCGCTTCAGTTACGATGTGCGCAAAGAGACTCCATTCAAACGCATGGTCTTCTTCCAGTGCGGCGGAGACAATTACAGTTACACCGGCGAGAAGAAACTGGCGATCGGAAACGAAAACGGCCTGACCGCCGAATGGGACACCAGTTGGGGCGGAAACGCCTACAAGACCAAGCCCGCCAAACTCACCGGCCGGGCGCCGTGGATATCGATGCACCAGGCCGTCAGACGTAAAGACGACAAAGGCGCCTGGGCCAATCGAGGCGTTATCATCCGAAGCTGGGAGGCGAAACTTGGCGGCAAACCCGCCGGGCCATGGGTCGCCGAACGCGGAGCAAGAGCCCGCGGGCGAAATACGTCGCTGATGGACATTGTCCCACCGCCCGGGGTTACGAAACTTCTTCCCGGCGACTATGTCCGGGCGGTAATCGAGCACGTCGTCGTCCCCCAGAAGGCTGGCGACTACTATGGCCCGAACCGGGGTCTCAAAGCCGCCCTGGTCAAACACGCCGACACTTGGTCAATGATCCGCCGGGAAGCCGTCGGCAACGATCTGTCGGTCAAAGTGTCGTCGGGGAAGCTGATTCGCCGGCGCCCGACAATGATCCGGGCCGACATGAATCGAACGGAGTTCACAATCACAGGCGGGTTAGGATTTGTCCCGATAACGATCTCCGGATTGACCGACTACAGACACGCGAAGCTCGAAGTTCGCCATGGCGAAACATGGCGTTCGGTAAAGCACGCACAGTGCGACTATAACCCCGAGG
>CAYMSH010000384.1:2014-2306 GCA_964392945.1 uncultured Planctomycetaceae bacterium
CACCTGGAGCGTCGCGTTGGACTCGCCCGAAGACAAGCCGACGGCGCGGCGTTTCCGCTTCAATATCGGCAGTAATACCCCCGCCAGAACGGGTCGGTGACTCGCCTGAAAAAATTCTCTGAAAAACCCACAAAAAACCAAAAATGCAACCCCGGATTTGCGGGTTGTAGTGTATACTGTAAGTGGAGAAAGCAGCCCTCCGGAGACGGATACCCAACGGCAGGCAGCGTCTGAAAAACGCCACTTTGAACCCCTGCCTCACCTGGACTTAAAGCGGGCCATGCTATAATCC
>CAYMSH010000384.1:2316-6234 GCA_964392945.1 uncultured Planctomycetaceae bacterium
CCCCCCCCTGCAATAACCGGGGGCCATCAAAAAACCCCCCCCCCCGCCGGGATGCTAACCGCGCCGGGACGGCTTGCTTGTTTTACAGCGCTGCGAACTCGCTTTCCGATAGATGTTTGAACTATCCGGGCGGTATGGCCTATAATGCATATGTGAACCCCGAAACAAACATCTCCAACGACGATATTATCACCGATCATCGCAGACAATGGCGCAACTGCCGCTATGTGTACCCGGTTATCTCAAGACGCGCCAAGGGTTTGAGCATCGGTGTCAATATCAACCCCGACAAGGGCTGCAGCTTCGGATGCATCTACTGCCAGATCGATCGAACCTGCGGACGCGCCCTGAGCGACGTGCATATCGCAATCCTTCACGATGAACTGCACTTGGCGATTGAGGAAGCCATGAACGGACGGATCTGGAATGAGCCGCGTTTCGCCAGGACTCCGCAAGCCCTCAGGCGAATCAACGATATCGCCTTCAGCGGCGACGGAGAGCCGACTTGCACGAAGGAATTCGACCTGGCCATAGAAAGTGCGGCCAAGGCTCGTAAAGATTGCCGCTGTGACGACGTCAAGCTGGTGGTGATAACCAACGCTACGCGTCTGGCCTCGCCGCAGTTCCAGCGAGCCCTTCCGATCCTGGATCGCAACAATGGCGAGATATGGGCCAAGCTGGACGCTGGAACCGAGGAGTACTTCCAACTGGTCAATCGCCCCTCGGGCGATATAAAGCTCGAGAATATCGTGTCGGACATAGCGCACATAGCCAGAGTTCGCCCGGTTGTTATCCAGACGCTGATGTTCCGCATTGATGGAGCGCCCCCCTGTCCGGACGAGATCGAAGCATATTGCCGCCGCCTTAGAGACATCCTTGATTCCGGCGGGGATATCGCCCTGGTCCAGCTCCACACAGTGGCCAGGAAACCCGCCTGCGACAACGTAACGGCGATCGAAGACCAGCAGCTTGACGCCCTGGCCGCGACGATTCGAAAGAACGTCAAAGGCATTAATATTGAAACATTCTACGGGGCATAATCATCTGGGGCTTGACAACCGGGCTTGGAAGTAAAGAATCATAAGTACGAGAAGCACGCGCCTATACGAACGCTCTTAAAGTGAAAGGTGACGCAAATGTGGCCAATATCAAAAATCATCGTTTTCGCAGTTCCGCTGGTAATACTGGCCGGAGGAATCCTGACAGTTATCCTGCTTAAAAAGACGATCCGCACGCGTCTTCGCGTAATGAAGCAACTGCGTGCTGACCCCGACATCAACGAATGGCTGGTCACATTCGACTGGAGTCGCAAAGTTCTCTACGTTCCGACGATCGCCGCGTCGCTGCTGGCGTCTCTGCTGGTCGGGCTCGTCGATGCTGGCGTCCTGACCCAGGCGATGGTTCCGATCATCGGCGGCGTATGGTTCGCAGTGTTTGCGATAAACTTCCTGGTCGACGAGTACGAAGTCAGCATAAAAGTACTGCTGATCCTGGTGCTGTGCGTCGTGGCGTTGTTCCTGTGGCTGCAGTTCCTCGGCTGGGTCGAGGGATTCGTGCGAGGATTCCGCCATATCGGAATCACCGTCAACTGGAAGGGATACCTGCTGATCGCGGGCCTGTTCTCGACGGCCGTGCTGCTGTCGTACCTGCGAGGGCTGTTCTACTACGTGGCGATCACGCCGAACTACATGAACATCCAGACCGGCCCGACGGAAACCGGCGAGCAGATCTCGCGTGAGGAATACTCCACGCGAGTCGATACCGGCGACTTCCTCGAACGCCTGTTTGGATTCGGTCGCATCATCATCACGTTCCGCGATCACAGACGCCAGCCGATGTCGCTGCTGGTCAGCAGAGTCGGCAAGCAGTCCCAGAGACTCGAATCGCTCCGCGGCAAGCTGGCGATGGACAGGCACAACTCCATCCCCCAGCAGGAACCCTAAGAACAATTTGAAACTTGATATTTGACGGTAAATGGCGACGGCTCAACAACACCTGATTACGGGTGGTTCAGCCGTTCGCTATTGCACCTGCCTGTCGGCGGCAGGTCTCAAATCCAGACTCTCAAACTCCTCACGCCGCGACTCGGCGTGAACGCGACGATATTCGGCTTATCACGGCGGCGAAGAGTGCTATCGTCAACAGCACGATCAGGACTGCAATGCTCGACCGCCCTGCTGTCCAGATATCCAGGGGCACCGCCAGCAGGCTCACTTCAGGATCGCCGCCGGGATAGGCGAAATCCAGCACTTCGCCGTCACTGTCGGGCAGCTGGACCGGAAGCGAGAACATCCCGCCGGGCGCGGTTCTGCGATCTCCATCACCGCCGACGTCATCGAAGCCGAAGCCGCCGCCACCGCCGCCGCCGCCACGACCATTACGGCCGCGTTCGGCGCCTGCGACATCAACAACATACGTACCGTCGGTACCGGGGACAGTCAGAGTTCCGCCGCCATTTACGACAATGGCGCCGTTGTTGGTAGTGATAATTGAGCCGCCGTTAATGTTCAGGCCTCCAGCAGTAAAGTTCTGACCATCGAAGCTACGATCATTGGCGTCAGGATCCACGTTTGTCACTTGAGCCAGTTCTTGCTGGCCGCCCTGGCCTTGCCCTTGTCCGGGCATGTTGTTCGTGCCGCTGGAGGTCTGGGCTACGGTGTGAGGGTTGATATTGTTGAAATACCGCTCCAGGCGGTTGTCGCCGAGGTCCCTGACCTGCTTTTGCAGTTGGTCCTGTCGCATCACCAGCAGTCGTTCCTGCTCGCCGGCGAGGGCTTCGGCGACTTCTTTCAATTCGCCGTCCTTGTCCCGATCTTCCAGCGCCAGGAGCGAATCTTTGGCGAAGCCCGACTGGGGCTTGGACTTGCCGGTCTTTGCTCCCTTGGGGCGGCCCTTGCCCTTGCCCCTGTTGCGGCGATTGGCGAGTTTGGTCACGTTTCCGGCGTACTCGCTCTGGATGTTCGTCAACTGCAACCGCCCGGCGTTTCGCACGAACTCCGGAATCTTCGCCAGCTCTTTGTTGCGTTCAACTTCCATCAGTCCTTGATCGACGACCCGACCGTTCAGGAAGTGATTTACATTGCTCGCCGTATCGACCTGGGCGTTGGGATTGGCGTTCCATTTGGCATTCAGGTTGAATTGACCGGCTGAGATAGTATTCAGTTTGCTCGTAAGTCTCTGGTAATCCGCTTCGCCAAGTTCGCCGCGGTTATCGTCCAGGTATTTCTGGTTCCCGGCCACTTGTCGAACCAGTTCGTCGTTCGACACTTGCCAGTTCTTCTGAAAGACCTTCTCCTGGGCGACGGTGTTGGGTGAGGACACGTACGACTTGTACGTTCGCTTCAACTGCGAGAGTTTCGCGTCGATTCCGATACTGAGTCTCTCGGCTGTCCCGGCGATCGGCGACATATTGCCCTCGGGCCGGATGTACCTGAAGCCCTTGGGCAGCCGCAACGACCAAGTGCTCTGTTTGATCGGAATCCCGACGACTCGAATGCTCGGGGCGCTGATTCTCGATATTCCCGATACGCCGTCTGAACTCTTGCCGGCGAAATACAGTTTCACATTGTACGGCAGACCGCCTCGCGACGTTTTCACCAGCGGAACATGAACCATGTCACCGCCGGATGCGCCGGAAGGCAGCACGGGTTTTACCGCCTGACCGGCGACTCTCGCCGACCACAACTGCAGACCGGCGGGAAGCTTGATCTTCAGGAACTGTTCGCTGCGATTGTGTAGCGACAGATCGGCCTGGTAGCGGCACTGGCCGGATTTGTCGATGACGGTCCTGAGCTCCATCAGGTCGATAATCGCCTGTATGCGGCTGGCGGTTTTCGCCGGCGTCACGCTCAGCTGGGCTGACCAGTCGTCTTCAAACGATTGGTAGACATACTGGAGCGATTTGCTGACGGCCGCACC
>CAYMSH010000385.1:0-6212 GCA_964392945.1 uncultured Planctomycetaceae bacterium
GCCGGGTGTTCACTACGATTCGGCCGGTGCCGTGGAGGGTGTCGCTATAGGGGATCTGGACGGTGATGATGACGCCGACCTTGTGCTGCCGAATCGCGAAACCGATGCAATCGAAGTATTCCTGAATAACGGAGACGGAACCTTCGCCGCGAGTCGGGCTTTTCCGGCGGGAGACGGGCCGATTTACGTGACACTGGGCGATATCGACGGTGATGGTGATCCGGACATCGCGGGCAAGAACAAGTACGACCAGGATGTCTGGTATATGCTGAACGACTCGACCGGATCGTTCGGCGATGCGATCATTCCGGAAGGACCGTGGGATTCCCACTTCGGGACTCCGCTTCTGATCGATACGAACGGATTGGGCTACAGCGACCTGTATGTTGCTGACGACTATGGTCTGTGGCGAATGGAGAATCCCCAGCCTGTGTGGGACGTCGTCATAACGTCCGGACAGGTTGTCGAAGATGTTGACTTCGGAAACGCCACGATCCCGGGCCCGCGAGTGATCCGCTCGTCCGTTCATGAAGGCGATCAATTCTCCAGCAACGGAAGCCTGATTGTCGAGGTGGAATTCGATCGTGCTATCGAACAGTCCACTCTGGATGAAACCGACTTTGAAATGCTCGCACAACTGCATGGACCGCAGATCGCCGAAAGCTGGTCCTACGATCCTGTCGCCAAGACCCTTACACTGACCTATCGCCATCTGCCTGACGACCAGTATATCCTCACATTATTCAGTGAGAACGGTCGGTTCGAAGCTCCATTCGGAGCCAATCTTGACGGCGAGACTCCGCTCTGGCCGATACCGCCGTTTGCCTCCGGCGACGGCGTCGCCGGCGGCGATTTCGTCGTCAACTTCAGTTACGACATCACCTTCGGACCGGCGGCGGACTTCGAGCGGCTAAGACCGTTGGGCAGTCTCGTGCTCGTCGCTCGCGACGGCGGATACGTAAACTTCGCTTCAGATCGTGACGTATTCGAACTGAACTTGTCGAAAGGCGAGACAATGAGCACTGTGGCTGTTGGCGATCTTCCAGCTGCATCGCTGACGCTTGAACTGTTCGGAGCCGCTGGTGTCCTGGGTGTCGCAACAGGCACAGGGACAGTCGCTCTGGATTCGGTTTCGATCCCGGACGACGGGGTGTATTTGCTTCGCCTGACAGGAGATACGCCGACGGCATACAATCTGGATTTCTATCGCAATGCGGCCGTTGAGCTTTCCGACACCGACGACGGAAGCGAAATGGATATCACCGCCTCTTATCTGGACCTTGGCTCGGGGCGTTTCGCCGTTGTGGGACAGATCGACACCAGCGAGACAGATGAGTTCCTTGTCGACCTGACCGGGCGAACCGGTGAGTCTATAGACATCGTTCTTGGTGTGCCGGATGAATCGTTCAGCGGACGGATGAACCTGCTGGACTCCAGCGGAACGGTGCTGGCGACATCAACCGAAGATCCGCTGGGAACGGATGTGACAAACTACGAACACGGCATACTTGACTTTGTCGTGCCCGCCGACGGCATCTATACGATCCGCCTTGACAGCGAGCCGGAGCAACAGGCCTCGCAGTACGTGATTGTCGTAACCGAAGACTTGGTCTTCGACACCGAACCCAACGATTCTGCGCCCGGCTCGAGAGTTCGCCCGCTGGGCGACGTGAACGGAGCGATGGGGTTCGTCAATCCTTTGCCCGTGGCGATCAGGACGCTTAATGACGGCAGGGTGGTTTCGTTGCGGGAATCCCAGTACATAGCCAAGCTTTCAGAAGAGCAGTTACAGGCGGCCATATTGGACGGCTATATTCGAGAGAGAGTGCGATTCAATCCTCCGCGGTACGATCCCGGCCATAATCCGAACCGATACTGGTTGCTCTTTGAGGACTGGTGGGCTCCCAACAGCGACATGGACTTTGAGGACGTTCGGATACTGGTTGAGGAGACATCGGATACGCGAGTAGATCTGGACGTCTTTATCGGCCACACCTACATGACCCATTCGCTTGTCCATCTGTCCGGGGAGGTGCTGATCCCCGTGATTGACCAGAATTCCCATCACATTCAGATTGATACCGATTTCGGTGTCGACGAATCCGATCGCTACTACGTCGATCTTCAGGTTGGCCAGGCATTGATGGTCTCTACGCAAACGCCGGGCGATGGTCCCATGGGCTGGGGCAACGCGATGGATCCCATGGTCGAGATCTACGGTCCGGGCGGTGACCTGTGGACTTCAGGCGACAACAGCGCCGTCGACGGGCGCAACGTTGCGATTACTAGGATCGTCTATAAAGCCGGCTCGTATGAGATCCGTGTCGGTTCGGCCGCTGGTTCGTCCGGCGAGTACGTTCTGGACGTTACGACCCACAGCCCGACTGTCGAAAACGCGATCCCCGACATCACCGTTGATGAGGACGCTGCTGCGACAGTGCTGGATCTGTCCGGCGTGTTCGCTGATGACGATCCGATGCACAACCTCACCTTGTCGGTCGCGAGCAATACTGATTGGTCCATGGTCTCGCCGGCCATTGACGGGACGAGTTTGACCTTGTCATACGCTCCGGACGCAAACGGGACCGCCGACATTACAGTGCGATCGCGCGACTCGCTGGGAGCCTGGGTCGATGATACGTTTACGGTGACGATCAACCCTGTTCCCGACGTAGTAGAGCGAGGCGTGTTCTACAACAACTCGGCGTACGGCGACCAGGTCGATCCGAGCAAGATCGCGATGCTCGCCGGAGGTTCTCCCTCGTCCGCCTACACCGGAAACATAAACGGAATCACCGGTATCGCAGTGGATATCGACGATGTTCCGTTCGCTCCGACAGCGGCGGATTTCGGCGTCAGAGTTCACGACTCCCAGTCCGACACCTGGCAGACTATTCCGACGCCTGTCGTGAATGTTCATATGGACCAGGGCGTCGGCGGGGCCGATCGCATGACGCTTGCCTGGCCGGACGGTTCGATTGTAAATCAGTGGATCGAGATCACAACGCTCGCTACAGCCAACACAGGTCTGCCGACTGCCGACGTGTTTTACTTCGGCAATTCCGTCGGCGATTGTGACGGCGACGGGACTGTCGGCGACGGCGATCTCGATTTACTTATCGGCGAGTTCGGTTTGAGCGGCGCCGGTTTGGCGACGGATTTCGACGGCGACGCGCAAGTAACTCTCGCCGACTTTGCGATCATGCGCCATCGCTTCGGCGAAACAGTGGCGATTCCGACTTTCCCGGCGCCTGCGCCTCTGGCCTCGCCTGGACCGCTCACTTCAGTGAACCAGTCGACCGGGATCAACGCGCCGACAGTTTCACCTTCAGCCGCTCAATCGTCGGCGCCAGCCAACGATGTCGCCGCAGTTGTCGCCGAACCGCAGACACTGGCGATCGACTCCCTGCTTTTGCCTGAAAGCAACGCAGCCGCCGGGCCACGCACCCCTGAGCGGGAGTTGATCGGAGCCCTGACTGGCGATGCGAGCCAGGGCGCAGTGGTCTGGCTCGACGCCGACGATATTCTGGTAGATCTGCTCGCCGAAACCGTCGGCTCTCGGCTTTCAGTTTTCGGATAATGTCGGCGATTCGGACTCCGTCGGGAATGGGCCGACTTCGGTGTCGGTTATATAATCCGCGTGGGGCTTCCGGGAGGGGACTGTTCTCTGAGTTTGGGGAATTCGTTCGAATTTTGAATCTATCTGTAGATTCCGTCGGCCTGTTCGCGTTCCTTATGATAGGCGCGGCTAAGTGCGCCGGCCTGCGGTGAGTTTTTGTTTTTGAGGTTACCGAAGAACGTTTCGGGCTACTGACACTGTAGAGGCAAGAAAGTTTCATTTGACACACCGGCGTCTGTCCGAAAGGGCGGGCTCTGAAAAGGTCTGGTCGTCGGCGGATGCGTCGCACATCAGCGTGGTCGATAGGGAAACGTCCGATTCTAAGTGGGCGGTGCGCGCCGATAAAACGGGCTCGGAGCCCAGCAATGATGGCTAAGGATTTTACACAAATCAGAATGCGGCTCGGCAGACACTTGCGAGACGTGTTACATGTCTTGATCCCAGTGCTCGTGTTTGCTCTATGCGTATTTACGATAGTTCGGATCTGGTCGACCTGCCTTCTGCCGCCGCAGGCGACCGGCCGGCCCGCTGTCGAGAGGGACATAGCAGAGCACGATCGCCCCGAGCACTCCGGCGGAGAATCCCATGCGCACCTTGACGATCATCAGAAGGAGCTGAGCCGTGAATAGCGACCTGGAAAACCAAAGAGAAGTACATCCGATCCTGTTGGAGCAACTCGAGCCGCGTCTGCTGTTGTCCGGGTCTGTGATGATAACCGAGTTCATGGCGGACAATAACAACACGCTGGCGGACGGCGATTCAAATGCTTCAGACTGGGTGGAGATATACAACGATTCCGGCGCCGCGGTCAGCCTCAACGACTGGTACATGACCGACGACGCCGGCGATCTGGACAAGTGGCGTTTCCCTGACGCAGGCGTTGTCAATCTAACGCTGCAGCCGGGTGAGTATCTTGTCGTTATGGCCTCGGGCAACGGCGACGACGCAAACATTGTCGACTACATTGACCCGGCGGGCTACGTGCACGCCAACTTCGCACTCGACGCCGACGGGGAGAGCATCGCTCTGGTCAGTTCCGACGGGGCGACTGTTGTCGACGCCTACTGGGACTTCGGCCCGCAGTCCGAGGATGTTTCTTACGGTATCGGAGCCGATGTCACGCTGACCGGCTTTGTGCAGGACGGCGGCGACGTCGATTACTACGTGCCGACTGACGGGACTCTGGGCACGACGTGGACAAACGCGGGTTTTACGCCCGGAGCCGGCTGGTCGACCGGGTCCCAGGGCGTTGGATACGAGAGCCAGGGCGTTGATTACGCCAATCTCATAGAATCGTACGTTCCGAATGGAACTACCTCGGTCTATACGCGAATGGAGTTCGACGTCGCCGACCACACGGGAGTAACAGCCCTGACGCTACGGATGAAATATGACGACGGGTTCGTCGCGTATCTCAACGGATCGCTGGTCGAATCGGCCAATGCGCCGGCCTCAGCGGTGTGGAATTCGGCGGCGACCGCTCCGCATAATGATCGGGATGCGGTGCAGTTTCAGGATTTTCAGATAAGCGAACACGTTGACAAGCTCATTACAGGTACGAACGTTCTTGGGGTTCATTCGCTCAACACTCATTCAGGCTGTTCGGACCTGCTGATGCTGGCCGAACTGCAGGGGTACGTCTCCGGCGAGGCGACGGACTGGGGATACATAGCCTCGCCGACGCCTGGCGCCGCCAACTCCCAAAGCTTCCTCGGTTTTGTCGGCGATACGTCGTTCAGCGTCCATCGCGGCTTCTACGATACGGCGTTTGATGTGGAGATTACGTGCGACACCGATGGCTCCGAAATCCGCTACACTCTCGACGGGAGCACGCCGACTGACTCGACAGGTACGGTCTACAGCACGCCGATCACTATAAGCGGAACTGCGACCCTGCGGGCCGCGGCGTTCAAGAACGGATACGAGCCCAGCAACGTCGACACCCAGACGTACATCTTCATCGACGACGTAGTCAACCAGTCGTCGAATCCCGGCGGCGCCTGGCCGACCAGTCCGATCAACGGGCAGGTCTTCGACTACGGGATGGATCCCGACATTGTCGGCGGATACAACACGACCCAGCAGGTCAAAGACGCACTGACGTCGATATCCAGCATCTCGCTGGTTACGGATATGGACAACCTGTTCGATTCGCAGACGGGAATTTACGTAAACGCCCAGCAGGACGGATACGAGTGGGAAAGGCCGGCCTCGATGGAGTTGATCCATCCCGACGACACCTCGGGCCCGGGCTTCATCGACTCGGTCTACGAGGATTTTCAGATTAATGCCGGGCTCAGGATTCGCGGCGGGTCGAGCCGCAATCCGTCGAATCCAAAGCACTCGTTCCGCGTGTTCTTCCGCGGGGAATACGGCGATACTAAGCTGGAGTTTCCGCTGTTCGGCGACGAGGGGACCGACGATTACGACAAGATCGACCTTCGCACCGCCCAGAACTTCTCGTGGAACAGCGGCACGGGCGATCGCGCGGATTACGCGACGTGGCTCTACGACACGTTCACTCGCGACACCGCCGCCGAGATGGGGCAGCCCTACACGCGCGGGCGGTTCTATCACCTGTACATCAACGGTC
>CAYMSH010000386.1:0-6189 GCA_964392945.1 uncultured Planctomycetaceae bacterium
CTTCTCGAACAACGCTGTAGCCAAGGTCACTCCCGACGGGAAGATCAGCGTAATGGCCCAGAACGGCGACAGCAACGGCAAAGGTGGACTGCTCGACCAGCCGGGCGAACCGATCATCTGGAACGGCAAGCTGGTCGTGACCTGTTTCGACAAGGTCACCGGTCCCGACAAGGTCAACACCGGCCACGACGCACCACACACTATCACGACGCTCGAACTCAAATAAGCGACCGATGAATTGACAAGAATTCACCTTCACGAAAGGAATAGGTAATGAAGCACGTATCAACGTTGATAGGGTCTGCTATATGCGGCGCCCTGGTCTTCGGCATCTGGCCGGAGATGTGGAAGTCTTACGGGATCATGGGCGGCTGGCTGGCCGCGACGATCCTGATCTCGATAGCATGGTTCATGAACCACTGGCTCGGCGTGATCACCAACAGCGACGGTCGCATGTGGATCGACCAGGGCTGGGCGGTCGGCTCTGCCGGCGTAGCCTGGGGTATAGTCAGATTCGGCGGAAGTATCGCCGATTTCGCCAAGTGCGCCCCCACGCTGGTGCTCTGCCTGATCGGCGGGGCGTTGGCTGGATTGGCGGCCGCTGCTGTCAAGAAATCGCTGCCCGCTTTCCAGGCTCCGGGCGAAGATTCGGGAAAGGAGGAGTCCAATGGGTGAATGGCTAGGAACATTTAACGAGACAATCGGAATGCATAACGCCGCGATCTTCATGACGATCGCGGGCGCCTTCTTCGTGACGTTTACGGTCTGCATCTGCTGGGGCAAGATGGTCGAAACCTTCGGCCCCATCGGCGGGATGATGTGCGCTGCGATTATCGTCGGCACATTCTGGGTGATGAACCACAAGCTGCCGGGATTCGGGATCAACCCCGAACTGCTGCAGGAAGCGGGCAAAGAGGCCGGCACGGGCCAGAACGTGCAGTTCGGTCTGATTCACCAGGCTTTCCGTCTCGGTTCGCCCTGGATTGATATGGGCTGGGCCATCGGTATGGGCCTGTGGGTCTTGTCGCTGATTGAAACCAAGCCGGAGAAGCGTCTGGAGAATGTCATCGAATCGTCGCCCCGTCTGGCGTTCGTTATTCTCGGCGGAATCATCGGCGGAGCCATTGTGGGTCTGAGCCACTACTGCGGCGCAGAACTGTTCGGATGGGAAGCGGCTACGATCCATCCCTAGGCGTCACTGTTGAACGATTGATACAGAATAAATACTCAGGAGATACACGATGAGAACTGTCATAGTCTCAAAGCCCGGCACAGTCGAGGTCGTCGAAGTCGGCAAGCCGGAAATCGGACCGTACCAGGTGCTCGTTCACAATGAAGTGGCGGCGCTCTGCAACGCTACTGACGGAAAGCTGGTCTCGGGGCATTTCCCCGGCGTGGAAGATTATCCGCTGGTGTTGGGCCACGAAGGAGCCGGTATCGTGGAGGCCGTCGGCGAGAAGGTTCGCAACTTCAAGGTTGGCGATCGCGCCATCGGCGGGCTGCTGTTCGAGTTCGACAATCCCGATTTCAACACCGGCTGGGGCGGATTTTGCGAGTTTACGCTCTGCAACGATCACGACGCAATGATCGAAGACGGCGTAGCTGACGAAGAGCACGGCTGGTTCGAGTGCTACGAGATCCAGCGACCCGTAGACGCCGATATTCCCGTGGAAGCTGCGGCGCTGCTGTGCACGTGGCGTGAAGTCTACGGCGGGTTCGGCGACTTCCAACTCGGCGAAGGCGACGATATCCTGATCTTCGGCGCCGGCCCGGTCGGACTGAGCTTCGCCAAGTTCGCCAAGCTGCTCGGCCTGGGCTACGTAGCCGTTGTCGATCCGCTGGAGAATAAGCGGGCCAAGGCGTTGGAACTGGGCGCCGATGCGGCGTTCAGCCCCGACGACGACTTGAAGGCGATCGTGGACGAGCGCGGCAAACCGTTCGACGCCGTGATCGACGCCGTCGGTCTGCCGGCGATAACCAACGCGGCGCTGCCGCTGATCAAGCTGGGCGGAACGATCGGCATTTACGGCGTGATCGCCGACGATACGATCACGATCAACAAGTGCGACGGCCCGTTCAACTTCAACCTGTTCGTTCACCAATGGCCCACGCGCCATCGCGAGGCCGCCGCCCAGGGCCCGATCTGCGACTGGATCCGCGAAGGCAAGTTGTCGGCCGACGAGTTCGTAACCCACGACTTCAAACTCGAAGAGATCAACGATGCACTTGACGCAGTGAAGCGAGGCGAAGCGATCAAGGTTCTTCTTAGATACTAACGGAACGGCTGGTAGTTGGAAGTTGGCGACTGTCAACTCCCAACTGTCATTGCCATGCCGCTATGGAGATCGGTTCATGAGTGACAATGTGATGGCGTTGGATATCGGTACGCAGAGTGTCCGGGCGGCGATTTTGACCGCTGACGGCGAGATACTCGGTATCGCGCAGGTCAAACATGACGTTGACAGCCCCCAGGCCGGTTGGGCCCAGGAGCGGCCTGATGACTGGTGGACCGAGATTTGCACCGCTATACCGCAGGTGCTCCAGGAGACTGGCGTTGAGGCAGGTTCGATCGCCGCGATCGCCACTTGCGGGCAGATGCACGGGCCGGTCGGGCTCGATGATGCGGGCAGAGTTACTACCGAATGGGTGCAGCTCTGGTGCGATAATCGCTGCGGCAAGCAGGCTGTCGCGATAGGCAAGGAGCATGACGAGTCCCGGCTGGCGAGCATCACCGGAAACCCGCTGAATCCCGCCTGGACCGGTCTGAAGGTCCGCTGGGAACTGGACAACAATCCGGAAGTCTACAACGCTTCTCGCTGGTTCCTGGTGCCCAAGGATTTCATAAACTACCGCCTGACCGGCGTGGCGGCCGGAGATCCGAGCGAGGCCTCCGGTTCGTTCCTGTGGGATGTCGCTACTGACGCCTACTCGCCGGAACTTGCCGACGTTGTCGGCGTGGATATCGCCAAGTTCGCTCCGATCCATCCGTCGCACGAGGTTATCGGCAAGGTTACCGCCGAGGCCGCGTCGCTTACCGGTCTCCTGGAAGGCACGCCTGTCGTCGCCGGCGGGGGAGACTTCCCGGTCTCCATGCTCGGATTCGGCGTTGTCGGGTCCGGCGTTACCGCCGACGTTACCGGCACGAGCATGCTGCTTGCCGCTCATGCGGACAAACCGCTGATCGATCCGTCGGTCCAGAATCTCCGCCACGTTGTTCCCGGCTGGATTCCGTTTACGATTCTGGCCTGCGGCGGGCTGAGCATGAAGTGGTGCAAGGACCTGGCGACCTCGATGTGCGGACGGGACATGTCGTACGAGGAGCTTATCGAAATGGCCCGGAAGGTTCCGCCCGGAAGCGAAGGGCTTACGTTTTACCCGTACATGCTCGGCGAACGCCGCGCCGAGAACACCACGTCGCTGGGCGGATACTTCGGTATTTCGCTGAACCACACGGCCGGTCATTTTGTCCGCGCGGTGATGGAGTCTGTCGCACTGGTCATGGGCAAGGATATGGCCCAGTTCCAGGCCCTCGGCATGGACGTTACGAAAGTCCGCAGCGTAGGCGGCGGCACGCGCAACGATCTTTGGAACCAGATCAAAGCCGACGTAATGCAGGTCCCGCTGGAGCTTGACGAAGAGCCCGAAGCGGGCCTGAAGGGAGCGGCGCTGCTGGCGGCCGCGGGTGTGGGAATTATCGACGATCCGGCGGCCGCTGCGATCGCTCGAAGCAAGGCGGACCGGACCGTACAGCCACAAAACGAAACTACAGAGGCCTACCAGGCCGCACAGAAAGAATTTGTCCGGATTTACGAGCACATGCTCGGCTTCTGGACCGAAAGTTGAGCATCGTCGGCCCGGCTCGGCGCCGAGGCGATGAATGCGTGACTACTACCGAAAGGACATGACGATGCAGGCGTTTACCGGCGGATACCTTGGCAAGATACTGAGGGTCAATCTCACTGACAGGCAGACCAGCGTTGAGGAACTGGGCGAAAACGAACTCGAACTGCTGCTTGGCGGCCGCGGAATTGCGGCGCGTATGTATTACCAGGAAATTCCCGCTGAAACAAAACCGTTTGACGAGGGCAACAAGCTGTTCTTCGTGACCGGTCCGATGACCGGCGTGGCGCTGCCCTCGACCACAAAATTCCAACTGGCCACAAAAGGCGCAGAGACAGGCCACTACCTGTGCTCCAACTGCGGCGGGGTGTTCGGGCCGCAACTCAAGCAGTGCGGATTCGACGCTCTGATTGTCGAAGGGATCGCCTCGGACTGGACCTATCTCGAGATCAAGGACGGAGCCGTGGAGTTCCGCGACGCATCCGATATGGTCGGCATGAGCACAACCGACGCCCAGGCCGACTTGCTGGCCAAGATCGACGACAAGAACGCCGGCACCATGACGATAGGCCCGTCGGCCGAAAAACTCGTGAGGCTGTCCTACATCGGCGTCGATTCGCGAGCCTTCGGGCGAGGCGGACCGGGCGCTGTCATGGGTTCGAAGAAACTCAAAGGCATCGTGATCCGCGGAACCGGCGTGACTCCCGTGGCCGACAAGGAAAGGATCGATGCGATCCGCAAAGCCGCCATCACCGAGCTTCGCACCTCGCGAGCGGACCACACGCGGCTGGGCACTCCGCAGTACATCAAGAAACTCAACGATCTGGGCTGCATGCCGACACGGAATTTCCAGACCTCGTATTTCGAAGACTGCGAGCCTGTCGAGGCCGAGGCGATGAAGGCCAACTACTTCGTAAAGAACTACGCCTGCTACCGCTGCCCGGTAGCCTGCGGAAAGGTCTGCGAAGTCAAGGACGGCCCGTACGCCGGCGCCAGAGCTCGCACGGAGTTCGAGACCGTGGGCCTGTTTGGACCGTGCTGCGGCGTGTCGGATTACGGCGCTATCGTGGCGGCGAACCAACTGGCCGACGAGATCGGGCTGGACACGATTTCTGTCGGAAACGCCGTATCGCTTACGATGGAGTTGTACGAACGCGGGCTGATCACCACTGACGACACCGAAGGGATCGAAGCGAACTTCGGCAGCGGCGAGGCGCTGATCGAGATTATCCGCCTGGTCGGCGAGCGAAGGGGCATTGGCGATCTGCTGGCCGAAGGCATGGCCGAAGTCGCACGCCGCAAGCCGGAGTGGAGTTGGTACTGCCTGCACGTAAAGGGCATGCCGTTCGCCGCCTACGATCCGCGCGGATTCTACGGAAACGCGCTGACCAAGGGCACCTCGTCTCGCGGAGCCTGCCATAACGTAGGCGGCTGGTCCATCCGAGCCGAACTGCTCAGCGGCGATCACGATCGTTTCGCTCTCGAGGGCAAGGGTCCGCTGATCATGAGCATCCAGGATAATCGCGCGTATGTCGATTCGCTCGGCGTGTGCACCGTGGTTCGCGGGTCGATGGCGTTTTCCGCCAGCCCGGCCGGCGACACTATGGAAGCGGTCACCGGTTACGCGTTCACGCCGCAACTGCTGGAGATCGGCGAGCGAATCTACAGCCTCGAACGCATGATCCTCAATCGCGAGGGTATCGAGCGGGCTGACGATATGCTGCCGGACCGCATATTCAAGGAAGCGATTCCCTCCGGTCCCTGCGAAGGCAAAACGCTTACCCAGGAGCAGTACGACTTCATGCTCGACGAATACTACCAGGCCCGCGGATGGGATTCCGACGGCCGGGTTACCGACGAAACCAAACAGCGGCTCGGTCTTACCGACGCACTGCTGCAGGGCTGAGCCCAGGAGTAACAACGTGAACGAAGAACAGATGAAACTACTTTCGACTCCGTTCGACATGGTCACCGGCCTGTCGGACAAGGTCGAATCGATTCAACGTAAGCTGTCGGCCATGGGCGGCATGTACGCCGACGCCGAAGCCTTCGACGCCTTAGTCGCCGACGGCGATCCGACCGTTTACGAGTTCTACGATCTAGGCGTGCCCGCCGACGCCGGCGAGATCGCGTTTGGCACGAGCATCACCTATCCCGGCAAGGTCGGTGACGAATACTTCATGACTAAAGGCCATTTCCACTCGATACTCGAAACCGCCGAGGTCTACTACTGCCTTCGCGGCGAGGGTCGAATGTTGATGGAGAACCCCGAGGGCGACTGGGAGATCGCCGAACTGACTCCCGGAGCCGCGGTCTACGTACCGGCGCGGTACGCTCATCGCAGCATCA
>CAYMSH010000387.1:0-6118 GCA_964392945.1 uncultured Planctomycetaceae bacterium
CGGCGCTTGTCGTAAGCTACATGCGCCTAGTGGCCGGCGTGAAATTCGCCGTGTTCTACGTGGGGGCGGCCCAACTGGTCTATCTGGTGGGCTTCAGCTACGCGTTCTTCTGGGTGGGCCTTACCGGTCTTACGCTGACGCTGGGCGCGATTGCAACGCTGTTCGTACTGATGCAGGCCACAGGGCGCATCGACTGGCATGAAGTGTTCAGCCGCTCGCCCGAGAAATCCGCCCGGCAGACGATCATACCGCCGCTGCCGAGCAGCCCGCAGGCGGCCGATTAGTCGCAAGTATCGCACCGAGATCGACCGAAATTGACAGTATGCAGAACAACACCCGCAACGTCGAAACTTCCGAAAGGATCGGTCTTATGAGAAATGCGATATTACTGGCGATATTGATCGTCGCAACGGCGGCCGCGGCGATAGCGGCGTCGGAATACTACGATAATCCCAAAGCGGCCAAAGGCGCCCCGGGCCTGCTGTCGGTCCTCCGGCCCGGACAAGTCGTCGGCCTCAGCGAATGCGGCGGCAGTTACGAACTGACGATCTCGAACACGAAGATCCTGTCGAGATACAAAGTCGCCAAAGTAGGCTCGGACTACGTAGTCCTGCACAGCCAGCCGAAACTACTGGACGTACGCATACCGGTAACGTCAATCAGAGCGATAATACACCTGAAAAGGTAACGGCGTGGCAATTGGCAACTGGCAATTGGCAATTGGCGAACGGCAATTGGCGAACGGCAACGGCTTAACGACAATAAGCCGCTCGCGCGGGGCGCTGATCATCCAATCGCGAAATTCCAAATTAAACGATCTTCAGCAGTTCTACTTCGAAGATCAGTGTGGAGTCCGGGCCGATGTCTGCGCCGGCTCCGGCTCTGCCGTACGCCAGGTCTGACGGGATGTACAACTCCCACTTGGAGCCTTCGGTCATGAGCTGCAGGGCTTCGACCCAACCGGCGATTACGCGGTTGACCGGGAATGTGGCCGGCTGGCCACGATCGTAGGAACTGTCGAAGACCGTCCCGTCAATCAGCGTGCCGCGGTAGTGAACCGTAACGTTGTCAGTCGGTCCGGGCGTCGCGCCGGCGCCAACGGTGATAGGCTTGAATATCAGACCGCTGGGCAGAACCGTCACGCCTTCTTCAGCAGCTTTTTCCGCCAGAAACGCCTGGCCGGCTTGTAAATTATCGCTCATGGGCTCTTCCATTTCGTTGACCCGAAGACAGGTGTCTCCAGACCGTAAGGGTAATTACGTCGCGACAGTACAGCACCCCCTCCAGACCGAGCCGTCCCATCACCTTCGTTTCTTCTTTTTCTTTCTGCGTTTGGCTTTTTCTTTGGCTGTCAGGCGTTTTGAGCGTTGTTTGACTTTGCCCGGGAAGCCGCCGGCCATGCCCATTTGACCCATGGACTGGGCCATTTTCATGCGGTCTTTTGTGCCCATGCCGGCCATCTGTTTCATCATGCTGGCCGCCTGGGTGAAGCTCTTGATCAGGCCGGAAACGTCCTGAGTTTCCTGGCCGGCGCCTTTGGCGATTCGCCGTCGGCGGGACGCTTCGATGACTGTGGGATCTTCCCGTTCGCTCGGCGTCATCGACAGTATGATCGCCTCCATGCGGCGCATCTCGTTACCGTCCATCTGCATCGCGTCGATCTGGGAGCCCATGCCCGGGATCATCTTGAGGATCTGCTTCATCGATCCGAGCTTCTGCATCTGCTTCATCTGGGCCAGGAAGTCGGTCAGCGTGAACCGGCCCTTGGCCATTTTCTGCTGCATGGCCTCGGCCTGTTCGGCGTCGAATTCGGTTTGGGCCTTTTCGACCAGCGAAACGATGTCGCCCATGCCGAGGATGCGCCCGGCCATGCGATCGGGATGGAACTCTTCGAGATCGTCGAGCTTCTCGCCGACACCGATAAACTTGATCGGCTTGCCGGTGACTGCTTTAACGCTCAGTGCGGCTCCGCCGCGTGCGTCGGAGTCGAATTTCGTGAGGATCACGCCGTCGAGTTCGAGTCGCGCGTTGAATTCGTGAGCCGAGTTCACGGCGTCCTGGCCGGTCATGGCGTCTACGACGAGGTATATCTGGTGCGGGTTGACGGCCGAGGAGATATCCTCGACCTGCTTCATCATCTCTTCGTCAACGTGGAGCCGGCCGGCGGTGTCGATTATGACCACGTCACATTCGTTGCTTCGAGCCCATTTGATGCTCTTGCGCGCCACGGCCACGGGGTTCGATGAGCCGTCGACTTTGAATGACGGGATGCCCACCTGCTCGGCGACGATCCCCAACTGCTCGATAGCCGCCGGTCTCTGCAAGTCGCATGCGACAACGACGGGGTGCTTGCCCTGCTTGACGAGGTTCTTGGCCAGCTTACCGCAGGTTGTGGTTTTACCGGCGCCCTGCAGGCCGGCCATCAGGATGATCGTCGGGGGCGGGCTAACGTAGTATATCCGCGAGTCGACCGGGCCCATCAGAGCGGTAAGTTCGTCCTGGACGATCTTGACCATCAACTGGCCCGGGTGGAGCGATTTTATAACTTCAGAGCCGACGGCCTTGTGGATGACGTCTTCGCAGAACTTTCTGACGACCTTGTAGTTTACATCTGCTTCGAGCAGCGCAGTGCGCACTTCCTTCATCGCGTCACGGACGTTTTGCTCGGAAATACGCCCTCGTCCGGACATCTTGCGGAAGACATCGCCGAATTTATCTGTCAGGGATTCAAACATAAGACGCGAAAGGATACCAGATTTGGCTCGCAAACGGAAGAGGCGAGGCGACGACAACGACTTTTCCACCACGGATTCCCGCGGATAGCACTGATGTTACGGCAACGGCAACGGCTAACGGCAACGGCCGATGACGGCGGATAAGACGGATAGCGGCGACGGCGCACGGCGACGGCAAAACATATTAGTTCAGCGCTCCGAACGCGGATCAGCAATTTGGAGCCTGCCTGCCGCAGGCAGGTGCGGCGAGCTCTCGCCGCTTTCACTTGTCGTCCCGATGTACATCGGGAACGGTTTTGCCGTTCGCCGTTAAATCCCAAATCTCAGATTTAAAATCTCAAATCCAAGTCAATCTCTGGGTCGGGTCAGTGATACGCATTCTTTTACTGGGATTCGCATGTCCATGGGGCTTCCGTGGTCCTGGTGGTCCAGGAATTCTCCTGCACTTCCGGCCGCCCTGCCTACGGCGAACATCAGGAACGCGATATCGCAGGCGCGTTGAACGGTCATGCGCCTTTCCTTCAGAGCCCGCCAGCAGATGCCCAGCGTGACTGAAGCTATGGCGCCATCGAGGTTGACGGCCCATACGTTGCGAGCGATCCCGACTTTCTTGAGCCTTGCGGTCAGCAAGTGATAGAAGTCCAGGAACACGTTGCAGATCTTATTCTCGACCAGGCTTTCGGCGATCACCCGCTCCCTGGGATCGTAGTTCACCGCCTCGGTATTGAATATCGGGTGGCCGAGACATGGAATGCGATCGTATTCGGCGCCGGCTTCTTTGGCGTCGTCACGGATCTTTGCGAATTTCTCGACTTCATTTCTCGCCATGCGTGCTAGATCCAGTCCGTGTTCCGGATCGAACGGATCCTCAAGATCGCTGTCTCTGAACACTCTGAGCAGGAACTCCACCGCACGCCTGCCGTTGCCGCCGTGGACCTGTCCTATGCAGGCAAGCGAAGCGATCATAGCAGTGTTGGGCGAGTTGCCGGCGGCCGTCGAGAGCTTGGAGCCCTGGGCCGAGATCGTTCCCGGCCCGTTGGTCAGTGCGGCGATGAGGCATTTTTCGACTAGAGCAGCCTCGAAATCCCGCGGCTTTTCACCAGTCCACGATAAAAGCAGCGACGAAGCGAACGAGCCGTCGCGCATCAGGTCGGACAGCGAGTGGCCGTAAATTCGCGTCGACTTACCGTCGTTTGACGAAACGCGGCTGGCGTTTCGCATGTTCCGCCTGGCCGGGGCCGCGCCAAGCGTTGTGCGCATGAGCGCTCTGAACTGGGCTGCGTACGGTTTGGGAATGGTTCCGGCCTGGAGCAGTTGGCCGACATGAAGCGTTTTGCCCAGATGCTTGTAGTCCACGAACCATGGATTCAGGCGGAACTGTTTGGGCCGCCTGAAATCACGCTCGATGTCGAGTCGATCGCAGATTATCGCCGCGGCCGCCGGCAGATGGTGAAGCGAGGTTATTCTAATGCCCCGCCCCAACAGCTTGACCAGTTCGGCGCTCTTCTTGTATCGTTTACCCCGCTCGAACGGACCTATTCCGAAGTAATCGTCAAAGAGTTTCATTTTCGCCGCGGCTGTGGTCTGTCCGCCGTCGACTACGGCTCCGGCGTGCCCGAGCGAAAGCTCCCTCGTGGCCAGTATCCCGCCTGTGACGTATACGATTATCGGCTTGACAGACTCGCATTTTCGCAGCATTTCGACGGCCTGTTGCTCGTACAGACCGCCCGGTTCAACGTAAAGGATTATCAATTTAGTATTGTCATCCTTGAGCGCCAGGTCCAGCAGGTCCTTGAGCGGAGTGAGTATCAACACGTCTTTTCCGGTTGATATCCCGAAACTCGTGCCGTATCCGGCGTTGCTCAGATACGAGGCCATCGTGTTGACCATGTTGCCGCTGTTGGAGATTATCGTCGCACATCCGGCGGTAAAACTTTCGCCGGGCGTATCGCCGCCGACTGCCCCGACGCGTACGGCGTCATGGGTGTTTATCACGCCGAGTGAATTGCAGCCCAGCACGTCAATACCGGCCTCGTTGCAGAGTTGGGATATGCGGGCGCTGACCTCGATCGAAACATTCTCGGTGATAATGAATATGGTCTTTATCGATCCGTTCTTGTGCTCGACAATGCCCTTCACTTCGCCGTAAACCGCCGCGGGCGGAGAGTAGACTATGACCTTGTTGGGGCGTTTGTTCTTCGGCAGCACCTCCATTAACTCTTCAATCGTCGAGAAGACCTTAATGGGATCCTTCCCCGGCACGTCGATGGTGCGCCCGCCTTTGCCCAGGGCCCATCCGCCGACGATATTGCCGCAGTACTGCTGGGAAGCCACGGCCACGCCGCGAGCCTCGCGACCTGTAATGTTGGAGATCGCGACTCTGTCGCCGGCCTTGAGAAGATCGCTTAGTTGTGCAGCCTTCATTTGGTGTCTCCCATATCGGCGGAGGCCTTTGCGAATCCGGCGGCGTATTCAGCAACTTGGGTCACTGGGGTGTCCGGCCCGAATATAACGTAGGGCAGCGACAGCGAGTCGAGTGTTTCCTTCATCGTCAGCAGTCCCTGGATGAGCCTCGGCCCGCCGCGCCCGATAACGACAGGCGTAGTGATCGGACCGTGTTCGTCAACATACGCGATAAGTGCGTCTGCTATCGCCTTGAAGGTAACGTCGATCAGCGTGTTGTTGGCCTTCCCGCCGAGAATCAGGATGGCCGTTGCTTTGTCCAGATTGTGCTCGAAGCAGATTTTCGCAGTGCCGAACATCCGCTCGTACGTCGGGTTGCCGCCGAAGTCCGACAGGAACAGCGGGCTGCCGCCGTTCTGGGTGAGAGTCTCAACAACGATCGTCGAAGCCCCGCCGCCGAAGAGGATCGGCAGGATCAACTCGCCGCCAAGGTCCGCAACGTGAGCCTGGCCCTGGTGGCTTGAGGCCGACCACTGGGCCATCTCCTCTTCAAAAGCCGTCTTGTTGGCGGGATATTCGGGAAGCTCCAGACCCAGATTCTTAAACTTGAAGTTCGCTTCGTCGAAGACGGCTTTGAAATCGCAGGCGAACGGTTTGCCCGACGGATCAATCCGCCACGGGTTCACCTCGCACATCTTCATGCCCGTCGAGCGGAACATGTCTACGAAGTCAACGATCGATCGCGACAGGAGGCTGATCGCATCACTCGGGCAACCGAGATCCTGCAGGATATCTGACGCCTGGTAGGCGTCGAGCCACTTGTAGATGTCGATCGGGATCGTGATCTTCTTGTCGTCGCCGACATCTTCTATATCCATCCCGCCGGCCAGCGACATGGTTATCGCCGGGCCGGTGTGGCGGGAGTCGTACGTAATGGCGGTGTACAGTTCGAGGTCCGACGGAACGTACTGCACGATGTA
>CAYMSH010000388.1:0-6105 GCA_964392945.1 uncultured Planctomycetaceae bacterium
TGCGGATGTCGGCTCCCATACGCAGCAGTTCGGCTACGTGCATGAAACGCTCGGGATAGATCTTCTCGGTTATTACGCTGTTGCCGTCCGACAGGCAGAGCAACGCGATTAACTGGGCCTGTACGTCAGTCGGGAATCCCGGATACGGTTGGGTTGTCACGTCGGCCGGTTCGAGGTGTCGCGACGAGGAGACCGTGGCGTTTGAACCGTCGGCGGTGACTATCACGCCGATCTCGCGCAGTTTGTCGACCACCGCCAGCATGTGGCGCAGATTCACATTTTCCAGCGTTACGTCGCCGTTTGTTATCGCCGCGGCGACCATGAAAGTGCCGGCCTCGATGCGGTCGGGAATAACGCGATGCTCGGCGCCGGTGAGTTTTTCGACCCCTTCGATTGTGATCCTCGGCGTGCCGCCGCCGGTTATCTTGGCTCCGGCTGCTATCAGATAGTTGGCCAGGTCCTCGATCTCCGGCTCGCAGGCCGCGGACTCTATAACCGTTTGCCCTTCAGCCAGACATGCGGCCATCATTACGTTGGCGGTGCCCAGGACAGTCGACCCGAACGGACCGCCGAGAAAAATCTCCGCCCCGCGAAGATGATCGGCGCTGGCGACGATGTAACCTTCGTCCAGTTCGATTTCGGCTCCCAGCGCTCGCAGGCCTCGCACGTGCAGGTCGACGGGACGCAGACCGAACGAGCAACCTCCGGGCATTGATACGCGGGCCTTCTTGCGTTTGGCCAGCAGCGGGCCCAGCACGCAGATGCTGGCTCGCATCTTGCGAACGATCTCGTATTCGGCCATGCTCTTGGACTCATCGGTGACGCAAACATGCACTTTACCGTCTTCGTCGCGTGAGATTTCTGCTCCGAGGTCCTGCATGAGCATTGACATGAACCGTATGTCGGCCAGGTTCGGCACATCAGAGAAAACGCTGGGCCCTTCGGTAAGCAAACTGGCCGCCAGCAGCGGAAGCGCCGCATTCTTAGACCCGCTGATCCGTACTGAACCGGTCAGCCTCTCTCCGCCTCGTATCACGAATTTATCCATAGCGCGATACTATAGACCAACGCTGCGAGATAATCCAGCCCAGCGGCAAGGTCAAGCCAGGCTCAAAGAAATCTGATCCGCCCGATGCGACAAGTTCGTATAATGAGTATCGTGACCGAATCACTTGAACAGAAGAGCGTTAGTGTGCCGCCGAGGCGTGCGGAGTTCTTTGGGCCTACGCGGAGGTGGTTGTGGTTATGGGTCTGGATCGGGTTGCTGCTTGTGGTTCTTGCCGTGACACGGATACGTATTTCGTCGAGACCTGTTAACCCCATGACTCTGACTTTCGGGTCGGATATCGAGTCCGCCGAGGCTGTGACCCTCGGGCCTTTTCTACCTCTTATCGCCATTGTTGTGATCTCAGTGACAATGTTCATCGGGCTGAGATGGTGGGTTCCCGAGAAGGGGACGAGAACGGAGATTTGCGCCTGGGGATGTCTGTGTTGCGTCCTTTCCCTGGCGGTCTTTCTTATTATGTGTTTGGCGTACATTTCGGACTGACTGCCCGCCCGTCGCGGCGTTTTCCTGTCGACACCCGGAGCCGATCGGCGAGACTTTTGGCTTGTCTGCGATCCGTCGACACCGGACAATACCGCCAGCGGGACCTGCGGAGTTTTGTTCCGCTAGATCTGGGATACCAAAGGGTGATCGAGATGGACGTCGAAACCACACAAGCCTTCAGAAACCTTGATCCGGCGGTCATTAGACGGCAGTCAAGGGTTTGTGCGGCGATCTACCTCGGCGCGGCGATAGTGCTGTTTGCCCTGGGGTGTCTGTTGCGAACTATGAATGCTTGGCGGATCCAACCGGTCGAGGGGACGTATTTCTTCTTCGTCGGCGGCGCCGGAATGCTCGTGCTGGCCGCATTAATGCCGAGTATGGGTCGCCTGAGGGCCGGATTCGCCCGAATCGATCGCCTGTTGCACGCCGGGGGCGATCTGCTGGCTCCGCCGCCGTCTTGTTCGGAGGACCGAAGGCGCATTACCAGATCCATGCCGACGATGTTCTTCTTGCTGGGGTTGATGTCGCTGATCGGAATGGCGATCTACTCCACGGTGAAGATAAGCATCTTCTCCGGACGCATTTGGTTTGCATTCGTCGGGTACGCGATGCTCCTTAGTTTTCTGGCGACGTTCCGGAAGATAACCAGGTGGCGACTCGATCAAATACTGCGGCGTCTCGGCGTCAATCCGGGCGCGGACACGCCGTGCCCCGACCCGTACCGGAGGGTGCGCAGGCGAAAGATCGCGGCCTGGATTGTATGGATCCTGCCGATCTTCTCTGCTGTCATCGCCTGCTTGTGGCTGTCTGTGCCTTCCAGGAGTCCGGAAATTGCGCACAAGACCTATTTCCACATCGTGTGGACCGGGTCGGCTCTTGGATTGTCCTGTCTGGGTATGTTTGAACTCGGTACGCAGCAGCGATTCGAACGAATATACCACGCAATGGACTTTGACTGTGACATCTGGAGCAGGCAGGCGTCCAAGAGAATGTCTGTTTGGATGCACCTGTTCTATCTAGCATGTTTAGTGGCGACTGTCATAGCAATCGTACTACTGGCGTTGGTGTTCGTATTGCTCAAGGAATGGACCTTTGCCGTTCATGTATGGGCAATGGCGATGGGGTACATTATGATTCTTGCCGGCGAGATGGCGATTTTACGTATGCACAGGCTTCAACTCCGTGCAATCCAGCGTCATCTGGCTGAATCGGCCGAAGATATCCAGTCGTAGTCGTTTGGTTTGTCGGGTTTTCAGTTCCTCAATTCTTCCATTCCGCGGGACGGAGTGCTTTGTCCTGAGCTGGGTTCTGTACTCATGCCGGAACTCTTGGCGCGTTTGGGGCTTTGGAGTTTGATCGCTCTGACTTGCTTCAGTGTTTGCGGCTTTGTGCCGGCAGCGGCCGCCGCTACGCGGAGATTCGTGTTTGACGCTTCGGCGACGCATGTTATCTGGTACTTGCCCGCGACGCGTTTGTAGCCCAGTATGATGAATTCCGCATCGGGCATCTTGCCGTTGGGCGCTACCGAGCTTGGGAATACTGCTTCGAATCGAGCGCCGGATTTCAGTTTCCCTTTCATGCTGACGATGCAGATTTCGCTTTGAGTCGATATGCCCGAACTGTCGTGCGAGGCGGTCCCTTCCATGTCGCCGGTTGCTACAACCACGCCGTCTGCTTTCTTGAGCGGGGCGTAGAGCCGGTGTTCTTCCGGTTTGTCGCTGGCCAGGGCGGCCGCGGCTTTCTCGGCTTTGCTGGCTTTCTCGGCGGCGATACGCGCTGCTTTCATCAGATCGTCGCTCGCCGGGGCGAGGAAATACGCCCGGGCTCGGCCCCGAACGATTCGCAGCAGCACCAGGCAGCGCTTGCCTACGGGCAGGGGGGGCTGTCTTTTCGCGGTTTGGCTGTAAGAGCACCGCACGCGCGATTTCGGTTTGAGCGGTCCGCGAAGAGCTTCCTCGACCGCCAGGGAAAGATCGAATTCGAATATCGCCGGATACGATTCGGCGACGCGCTTCAAACTCGTCCGAACGAGTTTGGCCACTACAATGTTTTTCGCCGCGTAGATGTCCTTGTAGTGAGGGTGTTTCTGCGCCGCGGCCAGCTGCTTGTCCACTGGCGCGGGCTTGGCTGTACCGCCGCCGGAGGTCTTTCCATCCGGCCCGCGCCATCTCACGTTCGAACGCAGCGCGAAGATCTTCATGTGCACGCGCAGATCGCGAGTGCGCCCGAACTGGAACTTGAAAAACACCTGTTCGGGGAACGATTCAGCCACATTATAGGTCAGCTTATCCTGTCCCGAGCCTCGCCAGGCGAAGACCAGTACGGTCTGCTGTTTGAAATCGACTTGTTTCTTCAGGGCGGCGACCGCGGATGCGGGGAATTGTTCTGATGCATCCTTTTCCGAGCGAATTACGAACGGTTTGTTCCGCGAGGCGGCCTGGAATATGCTCGGTTTCGGCGTTATGCCTTTGATCGCGCGGATCGGGTCGATCGCCGCGCCGGCAGGTTCGGCTGATGCGATAATCGGCAGTATCACGGCCGCTGCTGTTGACAGTACAATTGCTCTGCGGAACATTTCACACCTCACGGTATTCATTGGGAACGGTAATACGCCTGGTTCTTTGACGCACAGGCGCCGCGTCAGTTCCATTCTAGTCCGGCATTATTGGCTGTGTTACTTGTTTCGGCCCTTGATGCGGATCAGTTCGCCGCCGGCGATTGGCAGTTTGAATGAAACCGCTCTGTCTTTCGTTTCCAGCTTGCGCCACTTTTCGGTCTTTCGGTCCAACAGTTCTACTGTGGCTTTGGCGCAGCTCTTGGCGTCGAGCTTCAGCGTCATTTCCTGGGGTGCGTATGCGTTGTGGTTGGCGATATAGACCGCGTCGTCGCCGTTTGGGTATTCAAAGAAGCCCAGCAGCGCCTCGCCGCAGCTGACCAGCAGCCAGTGTTCTTTGGGGAATGGTTTGAGGCGCCACGGCACGTCGGTCTTCTTGTCCTTGTTCGATTCGGTTTTCGTTGTCGGCGAGGAGTAGACCGCCGAGGGCCGGCCGATCTTCATTATGTCGGCGTAAAGAGCCTTTCGCTCCCGGCAGACTCTCACCAGGTGATCCCAGCGGTGTTTGGGGTCGAAGTTCCCTTACTTGTCGAACGGTCCGCCGATGAACCATATGCATACTTTCAGACCGAACGGGATCGAGGTGTTGAGAGTGTAGCTGTTCTGGTTGTAGTTGCTGCCGAGGATCCATCGGCCGATATGCCCGTCCATGTTCTTGCAGTGACCCATGTACCACTGCAGGTCGGCGAAATGCCACAGGAATCCGCGCTGCCAGTGGTAGTCGTAGTAGGCGTGGATGCCGGGCTTTTCCTTGAACCCGTTTGCGTACGATACGCGATACGTGCCGACCCATATCGGATGGGTCGGGTCCCATTTCTTGATCATCGCGATGTATTGATCGATGTTCTTCTTGTCGGGATATCCGAAGTAAGGGAGCTTTTCGTTCCAGAGATTGTATCCCCAGACGCCCGGCTCGTTGCGGAGCTTTCGGCAGATCGCCTCGACTGTGGGGCGTTGTTTCGCTCGGCGGATGTCCATCTTCACGTCATCTTTCCAGGCGAGGATATCGACCATCATCTTGACGTTGTGCTTGCGACAGAGTTTGATCCGCCAGTCGCGGTAGACGCAATGGATCGTGTTGAAGCCGGCTTTCTTCATGTTGACAAGCAGGTTTTCGAACACTTTCGGGTCTTGTGAGAAGTGGTCTATCGTCCCGTATCCCGGCGAGAGCACCACGGCGAATTCCGTAGGCGGCTCCGGCGGCTTGTTGGGTTTGACTTCGGCGCCCAGAGAGGCGTTCAGCGCCAGAACGATTGTCACGATTGCCGCGGACTTGACTCCCATGTCTCAGGCTCCTTGCTGTTGTTCCAATAGCGATTATATGGACTAACGATCTTACCGTCGAAATAACGCAACGCTCGGCGACTTTCGCCCCGGCCGGCGGTTAACGTTTCGTCTGAAATACCCTTTGCACCGATGCGTTCTGTGGTATGATACTTAATTACCGTTTTTGGAGATTTGGGAGGTTGCGCCGCGCCGGTTCTGCGACGGCAGGGTTCGCCCTCCCACTTAGAGAGGCAGTGTAGCCATATGGTTCGCTCGGACGACCAGACTCTCGCCGCACCACTGTTGGAGGCTCTCGAGCCGCGACTGCTCCTGAGCGGATCGCCGGTAATCTCTGAGTTCATGGCGATTAACGACACCTCGCTGGCCGACGGCGACGGTCAATACTCCGACTGGCTCGAAATCCACAATCCCGGCTCAGAGACAGTTCCTCTTACCGGCTGGACCCTCGAAGACAGCGTCGATACCTGGACATTCCCAGCCGGGACTTCGATCGGACCGGGCGAGTATCTAATACTTTTCGCCTCGAACGGCCGCGAAACCGTCGTATCTCCGGCCGATCCGTATCTTGATCCTGCGGGGTACATGCACACGAATTTCAAGCTCAGGGGCTCCGGCGAATACCTCGGTCTGTTCAATGAAACCGGCGCCGTGGTGC
>CAYMSH010000389.1:0-6086 GCA_964392945.1 uncultured Planctomycetaceae bacterium
AATGTACCAGGCCTTCTTCACCGCCGACGAGTCGGAATTGATCTTGAGCATCGTCCCGCCGGTCGAATGTCCGCAGGCTACGAAGACGTGTCCTTTGTGGTAGACCGGCGGCGTGGCGTGCTGCGGATAGCCCATGGGGTACGGGTGAGTCCAGAGGATCTTGCCGGTCTTTACATCAACGCTGACGACGGATCTCGCGGTCATCGTGATCATCTGCCGCACGCCGTTATGCGTTGCGACAATCGGCGTGCAATACGCCGCACGGTCGGGCAGGCCGCTTGCGATCCAGACGGTCTTGCCGGTCTTCCTGTCCAGCGCGGCGGCGGTGGCTTTGGCCCCGCCGGGCAGGCAGAGGACCTTGTCGCCCTCGACAACGATATTCTCGGCCAGCGCCCAGATACCGGACCTGGCGCCGAAACGCTCCTTCATATCGACGGCCCATATCTCCTTGCCGTCCTTTGCCGACAGCGCCGCGATCCGTCCGCCCGGATTCATGTGGTACAGCATACCCTCGACATACGTCGGCGTCGTGCGCGATCCGGGACACGAGCCGCGCCAACTGGCTCCGTTCGGCGTTTTCCAGATCAGCTTGCCGTCCATCGACAGTGCGAAGACCATTTCCTGCTTACCGAAATCGCCGGCGCAGTAGATTCTCCCATCGGCGATCGAAATGCCGGAGAATCCCCTGCCGCAGTCGGAGAACTTCCAGATCAGCCGCGGACCGCCTTTGGGCCACTTCTTCAGAAGCCCTTTGGCCTGCGAGATGCTGTCGCGATTCGGTCCGCGGAACTGCGGCCAGTGCGGCTGTTTGACTCTTTCAGTTTTCGTCTCGGCGCCAAGCGGCGAACAGATCGCCAGCAGGCACGCAACTATCGTCAATTCAAATACACGACGCAACATTCGCAACTCCTTCGCTGTTTCAGTCATCGGATCGTATCTCCAACAAACAGTCTAGCGATTGGAGCCCGGCCGTGAAAGCCCGACATGTCACTTCCCGGGGCCCAGGACCAGATTTCCGTCTTTGATGCTGACTGTCTGCTTTCCGACGATCGCCGCGCCGGCGCGGAGGATGACCTTCGGCGGCTGCTTGAGAGTCGGGAAGTAGAACGTCAGTTTCTTTCCGCCGAGATCGACGGTTTGCCCGTCGGCCTTGGCGGTGGTCACGAGCATTACGTCGGCCCCGCTGGCTCCGGTGAAGTCCACGGCGATGCACGTGCCGTCTGACAGCGTCAGCGAACTGCAGTCGCCGCCTGGCGACGCCAGCCAGTATTTCGGCTCGCCGCCGACGACTCGGCCCCACTGGATCTGCTTGCCTGCGGTGTTGATGTGCAGCGACCTGTCGGGGCTGGACCGCAGGTATCCGCCATAGCCCTCTGTGGCGTTCAGGAGGACCGAAATGACGGTGTCGTCGGCGTCCTTCCAGCGATTTCGCCAGACGTAGAATCCGTACTTCGAATCGCGATAGCACAGCGGCAGAACTTCGGCGGGGCTCTTGGCCTCCAAGCCCGTCGGCCAGTTAACAAACGCACAGACCGCCAGGTGCGGATACCAGCTTGCTGTGTCATACGGCTGATCGGCCCGAGCGTCGGCTGCTGACAGGAACCGATCGTAATACCATTTCATCGCGGACTTCTGCTCGCTCGAGACTCCGCCGAGCCCGATCGCGAAGTACCCCGCGCCGCTGAGACCCTTGCGGGACCAGACGTTTTGACGGTAGCTTCCCCGCACGGGTCTGAACTCCGGCTTCCCGTCGCGGACGATCGTCTGGTAAATCCACTTGAGCGAGAGCATCCGCACGTTGGGACGCGGGGAGTTTACGTAATCCTTACCGGCCGCGTTTCGCCAGGCCGCGATCGCCGCCAGGTACGCGATCTGGGACGACATCGACCCGGTCCCGTCGCCTTCTGCGAAATATCCGCCGTCGCCAAACCCTTCAGTAATGTTGAGGATCATACTCTTTTCGGCGATCGTCAGCAGCTTGTCGATGCGCTTCTGATCGACCCACTTCTCGCCGGAGACCGCCAGCAGCGCCAGCGAGCCGCCGCCGACCTGCATGCCGAAATGATTACTGCACGGAGGCGTTCGTCGCTTGCGGCGGAAGTACGGGCCCAGGAACCGCGTGCCGCGAGCCAGAACTTCCAGATCCGAGGTAAGATCCTCTCGTTTGCTGGAGCTTTTGCCGGAGTATTCGGCGATCGCCCGAGTGTACTTCTCGCGAGACGCCGCGTCCCAGCCGTCGTAGCACAGATCGTATCCCACGGCGAACCAGCCGATCGACGGTCCGGCCCGGAGCGGTCCGCCGGGGTCGCGGAAACCGTATCTTCGGTCACGGTCCGGCGCGCCGGCGAGAGCCTTTTCGAAACACTGCGCGCCGAACTTAGCGTACTTCTTGTCGCCGGTGATCTGATACAGCAACCCGTAGCCTGCGGCGTGGCCGATGGTGAATACCCCGGGCCCATCGAGAGCCTTGTCTTTTGAGCTGAACAGCTCAGTCATCGTATCGCCGCGCTTGCCGTCCAGCAGGATACCCAGCCGTTTGAGAATCGCCTTGCCCTCGGGCGTTTGGGCCTTCTTCCTCAGCGCCGGCAGATCGCTGCGCCTAAACAGCAACCGCGGATGCTCGCCCCGGGCCGGAGCCTTGAAGCCCGCCGGCCTCACATACCAGGGCCGATCGTCGGCCCGAACGATAGTTATCTGCAAACAGAGAATCGCAAGCACCGCGATCGCCAACATATTCCCGAAACGCGCCATTGTCACACTCCTGAAAACACACTGATAACGCCCGCCAGTATAGACAATAAGCGCTTGGGAACCAGCATCTTTCACCAGGTGCGTAAATTCGCCCCGACCCGGGCCCGGAGGTTCTCAGAACCCGGTAAAGACGCATCCCGATAGCCCCGATAACTCCTTATGTACGGGCACAATGAGGCCCTGCCATGCGCCGTGCGCGCATGGCGGATCGGCCGATGCGCAGAGTCGCATCGGCGAGGCGCACGAGCGTAAAACGCTTTATATGAAGCGTTTTATGCAAAACAACGAAGTGATTGACAGGACACTATAATAGGTTAGGATCACCTGAGAGGATCCAGGCCCCGATGCGAGAGGAACCGGTCCGGCGCCGACGGCCGGGCAAGACGAGTACTAAACCATGACAGAGAGACTTTTCAGCACGTACCAGATCGCCAAGCTGCTGGGCACTACGCTCGGGGCGGTCAACAGGCATATGGAAGAAGGCGCCCTGCGCTTTCGTCGCATGCCCGACGGTACGACGAGGGTCACCGAAACCGAACTGATCAACTTCCTGACCCGGCAGGGAATGGACCTCGACAAAGTGCTCTCCAAAGCCGGATACACGAAAGTCTCGCTCGACAAGAAAATATCGGACGCCAAATCACAATCGGAACCCGACGAGACCGCCGACAAACCTGCGCCACGCCCGATCGTCAAGCCCGCTGTCAAGGCTCCGGAGTCCAGCCGGCGGGCCGCACAGGTATGCGACGCGATATTCTCCGACGCGAAGAACCAGCACGCCGAGACCATCCACTTCACTCCGTACCGAAGCGGTCTTGTGCTGCAGTTGCGGATCGACGGTCAGCTCCGCAACAAACCCAACTTCAGCCGCAACCTTCCAGAACCGCTGCGTCGCGAGATCGTCGCACACCTGCTTGGCCTGGCCGATCCGAGTATCGCCCCCGATACGCTCAGGGTCCCGATCTACTCGGAGTTCGCGCTAACGATCGATTCTCAGAAGATGTGGATGCGTCTGTCGGGCGTGCCGACGGCGTTTGGGATCAAACTCGTGATTCGCATGCCGCGACAATCGGCCGATCTGGAATCGCTGGAGATCGACAGCGGCGCCCAGGCGGATCTGGAACAACTGCTTCAGTCCGGCGGGCTCGTGGTAGTCGCAGCCAGCCGGAAAACCGCCAGGGACGAGGCCCTTGCCGCCCTGCTGGAAGCCTGCGATGCAGGCGCCGCAAGCGTGCTGGCGATCGGACCGGAGCTGGAAACCGACATCTGCACGGTGTCGCACCTGAAGCTCAATCCGCCGGCCGGCCTGACTTACGCAGCGGCGGCCGCAGCGATCTCAGACCAGGACGCAGACACAATTCTCCTGACCGAACTTCGCGATCCGACAACGGCGTGGGGCGCATTCGACGCCGCTCACGACGGGGCTCTCGTCATTGCCGGCAGCAATTGCGCATCGGCGCATGAGGCGATAAGCGAACTTGTCGCCATGGGCATCGAGCCCTGGCCGCTTGGCCGCACTCTAAAAGCGGTAGTCCAGCGGGCCTCGATTCCGGTCCTGTGCGAACACTGCAGGCGCCTCGGCGGCGAGTCGTCTTACGAGCCGGTCGGATGCGATCGCTGCGACGATACAGGTTGGGCGGGAATGCAGGTCCTGACGGGGATCGTTTTCGTTCAAGGACGACTCGTAGACCTGATCCGCACCGGCGCCGCCAGCGAGCAGATCGCTGGCGAGATCGCAGAATCTCAACCCCACTGCCTGGCCAACATCGCACAAAACGCAGTAGATCTCGGCGTAACCACGCGCGACGAAGCGGCCGGGCTCATTTAGCCCGGACTACGCTCGTTGCCGCAATTCTTCGATAATGCCCTGCACGGCGGCTTTGTGGGTAAGCATTGCTTCCGTGGGTTCGACTTGTCCGTCAGGGCCGATTTTCAGGGAGCCCTGCCCCAGCGCCGGATCGAATGGCAGCGAGCCGATCAGCGGAACGTCGCCGAGTGCGGCTTTGATTTGTTCCAATTGCAATTGCGGATCCCCGCCGGCGGGACCGGGAATTCCGAGTCGATTCGCCACGGCGTAAACCTTCTTCATTCCGAGATCGGCGGCCAGGCCCTTGACCCGAACGGCCGTCTGAACGCTCCATTTGTCCGGATTCACGACGACCACGAGCGCATCCATTGACTGCGCCGTGGCCCGCCCGAGATGCTCGAGCCCGGCTTCCATATCCATTATCAGCGTGTCGCGGCGCCCTATTATCAGGTGAACGAGCAGCGCTTTTACGATCGCAGTGGCCGGGCATATGCAGCCGGACCCGCCCTTGGCGACCCCGCCGAGGGCCAAAAGGCGCATATTTCCGATTTTCAGCGCGTACTTGTCGGGAATGTCGTCAACTTTGGGATTCAGTTGGAAATACCCGCCGGGCTGATCGGCCGCCCCGGTGCGCTCGGAGATCATCTCGTGCATTTCGGCCAGAGGAACGACTTGAGTCTCGTCCGGGACACCTAGCCCGGAAGCTAAATTCGCATCCGGATCAGCGTCAATCGCAATTATCTGATGATCCTCAAACGCCAGAACTCCCGCCAGCATCGCAGACAACGTCGTTTTGCCGACCCCGCCTTTTCCGGAAATCGCTACTTTCATAATTCTCTCCAACAATAACAAAGACAGGCTGGCTACAATGTAGTCTAGCCGGTAAGATCATTTGAACTATAGGACTGTAGCACTTTATTCTGCAATACTCGCAGGAGAAAATGTTGCGAAGATATTTTCTTGAATGAGCCGCAAACAACTGTGTAGAATGAAACCAGCAAGCTATTCCTATTAAACTCATCGGTCATATGTACTATCAGGTAGGCTCTTGTCAGCGTACCGGCGGGAGCGTGCCTTCAGGTAGTGTATCGGCTGGTGATGTGGCTCGGAGAAACACTGAGAGGTGACAAATTGAAAACTCCACAAGACCGTAGTCTGGACCCCGCGTCGATCGAAATGCTCGAGTACACAAAAACCGAGGGGCTCACAACGGTATGGGATCGTTACGAGGCTATGCAGCCCCAGTGCAGTTTCGGCCGGCTGGGCATCTGCTGCAAGAACTGCTCGATGGGCCCCTGTCGAATCGACCCGTTCGGCGAGGGAGCCACTGAAGGCGTTTGCGGCGCGACAGCCGACGTGATCGCGGCCAGGAACCTGGCCCGTATGATCGCCACGGGTTCTTCGGCCCACTCGGACCACGCCAGAGACGTCGCCACGGCGATGTACCACGCAACCAGCGAAGAAGGCACCGACTACCAGGTCAAGGACCCGGCCAAGTTGGCGCGACTCGCGGCTGAATGGGACATCG
>CAYMSH010000390.1:0-6043 GCA_964392945.1 uncultured Planctomycetaceae bacterium
AAGAAAATGGGTATGGGCGATATGGGCGCGGTCTACGGCGCGACGCCTCCCAAGACCAACGCCTGCAAGAAACCCGGCGAGTGGCAGAAGTACGAGATCCACTTCCAGGCCCCCAAGTTCGACGACAAGGGCAAGAAGACCGCCAACGCACGCATCATCAAGGTGCTGCTGAACGGTACGTTGATCCAGGAGAACATCGAGCTGAAGGGCCCGACCCCCGGCGGCGTAGATCGAAAAGAAAAAGCGATGGGACCGCTGATGTTCCAGGGCAACCACGGACCCGTGGCGTACCGCAACATCATGATCAAGCCGCTGAAGTAGAGAATCGATCGCAGGAGATACGCTTTGAATCGTCGCGACTTCTTGAAGAATGCCGGGGCGCTGGCGGCCGGGCTGTCGCTATTGGGCGACAGTCCGCGCACAGACGCCGCCAGCGGTAAGGCGCTGAGGCCTAACATTATATACATAATGGCCGACGATCTCGGTTACGGGCATCTCGGCTGTTACGGGCAGAAGGAAATCAAGACGCCGAACATCGATCGGATTGCCGCAGAGGGCATCCGCCTGACGGATCACTACGCCGGTTCGGCGGTTTGTGCTCCGTCGCGGAGCGTTCTGCTGCAGGGCCTGCATACCGGGCACTGCTACGTTCGCGGGAATCGGCCCCTGCCCGTCGAGGGCAATGTTCCGATCCCGGCCGATTCGCAGACGTTCGGCAAGGTTATGCAGTCGGCCGGTTACAAGACCGCGTGCATCGGCAAGTGGGGGCTGGGCTATCCCGGTTCGTGCGGCGATCCGACGAAGCAGGGATTCGATCACTGGTTTGGATACAACTGCCAGCGTCAGGCCCACTCGTATTACCCAACGCACCTGTGGCGAAATGACAAGAAGGTGATGCTGCGCAATCGCGGCGGGGCGAAGAAGGATTACTCCCACGACCTGATGACGCTCGAAGCATTGAAGTTCATTCGCGACAACTCTAGAAATAAGTTCCTGCTCTACCTGCCGTACACGATTCCGCATTCGGCGTTCCAGGTTCCCGAGCTGGGCATATACGCCGACAAGCCCGGCTGGTCGAATACCAAGAAATCCATCGCCGCTATGATCACGCGAATGGACCGCGACGTCGGCACGATCGCAAAACTGATCAAGGACTTAGGGTTGGACGCCAGCACGCTTGTGATATTCACCAGCGACAACGGCTCGGCCGGCGGGGGTCTGCACTCACTGTTCAAAGGTTCCGGCCCGCTGCGAGGCAAGAAGGGCAGCCTGTATGAAGGCGGTATTCGAGCTCCGTTCGTCGCACGCTGGCCCGGCAAGATCGCAAAGGGTGCAGTAAGCGCGCATCGCTCGGCGTTCTGGGACATGCTGCCGACGTTCGCCGAACTCGGCGGGGCGAAGGTGACTAAGGAAACCGACGGCATATCGCTAGTCCCGACGCTGCTGGGCAAGAAGCAGACCGAACACGAGTATCTCTACTGGGAGTTCGGCAAGGCAAAGGCCGTACGAATGGGCAAGTGGAAGGCGTATGTTGCCAGGGGCAAACTGTCGCTGTACGATCTCGACAAGGACATCGGCGAGACTACCGACCTGTCGGCCGACCACCCGGAGCTGGTCAAGCGGATCAAAACCATCATGGTCAAGTCCCACCGCGACACGCCGTGGAGCAGTTGGAAATACGACGGCCCGATCCCTGAAGGCGGCGTGAGGCCGAAGAAGCGAAAGAAACGAACTAGACGCAAGAAGCCCGTTAAGTGAATCAGAGGAATGCGGTATGAAAACTCGAGCGTTGTTATTAGCGATTAGTTGTCTTGTAACCGTGATGGCCGCCAGGATCCAAGCGGCCTCGCCGGCGGGTCAGATGCTCGTCAAGAACGGCGTGCGAGAGGTTGTTTTCGTCGAGCGGAACTTCACCGGCGACGGGCACTGGTACGCCAATTTCGGCTATCATTTCGCCGGTCCGAACAGCCCCATGTACACCCAGGACTCGCGTCTGGCGAAACTTGACGTGGCCAGCGGTAAAGTAACTACGCTGCTGGCCGACAGAACCGGATCGATCCGCGATCCGAAAGTTCACTACGACGCCAAGAAGATTCTCTTCTCGTACCGCAAAGGCGGAGTGGCGCAGTTCCATCTCTACGAGATCAATGTCGACGGGACCGGGCTCAAGCAGCTCACTGACGGGATCTATGACGACCTGGAAGCTACGTATCTGCCCGACGGCGGAATAGCGTTTGTCTCCGGGCGGGCCAAGCGATGGGTTAACTGCTGGTTGACGCAGGTGGCGGTGCTCTATCGCTGCGACGCCGACGGCAAGAACATTCGCCAGCTGTCGGCCAATATCGAGCAGGACAACACGCCGTGGGTCCTGCACGACGGGCGAATCCTCTTTACGCGATGGGAATACGTCGATCGCAACCAGGTGAGCTTTCACCATCTCTGGACCTGCAATCCCGACGGCACGAACCAGATGGTCTTTTTCGGGAACATGCATCGCGGCTCGGTCTACATTGACGCCAAGTCGATTCCCGGAACAAATCGCGTGGTGATGCTCGACTCACCCGGACACGGACGCAGAGAACATGAAGGGCGCCTGGCCACGGTTACCGACCAGTTCGGTCCGGACGACAAGTCGGCGATCAAGTACATCGGAAACAACAACTGCCGCGACCCGTATGCGGTGTCGGCCGACTGTTTCATCGTAGCGGCGGGGCGATCGATCAAAGTCGTCAGCGGAGCCGGCAAGGCGATGGACCTGCACAGCTCCAAGCTCACGATCAGCGAGCCGCGACCGATCATCAAGCAGAAACGCCAACGGGTTATCCCCTCTCGCGTGGATCGGTCCAAGGCCCACGGCACCCTGGTCCTGAACAACGTCTATATCGGCCGGAATATGGAAGGGATAAAAAAGGGCGAGATCAAGAAGCTCATGGTCCTCGAGACGCTGCCCAAACCGCTGAACTATGGAAACGGGTACCACGATTTTATCCCGATCAGCCACGGCGGAACGTTCACGCTATCGCGCATAGTCGGTACGGTGCCTGTAGAGCCCGACGGGTCGGCGCACTTCCAGTTGCCGGCGAAACGGCCGCTGTTCTTCATCGCCCTGGACGAGAAGAACAGATCGGTAAAACGCATGCACAGCTTCCTGAGCGTTATGCCAGGCGAGGTGCTCAGCTGCGTCGGTTGCCACGAAGACCGCGTAAAGACTCCGACTATCGCTGTCGGGCGAGTCGTCAGCGCCATGAAGCGGGCGCCCAGCAAACTCAAACCCGTGCCCGGCGTTCCGTACACCATCGATTTCCCCAAACACGTCCAACCGATTCTCGACAAGCACTGCGTCAAATGCCACAGCCCCGAAAAGCCGAAGGGCAGGGTGATTCTCAGCGGTGATCGCGGACCGATCTATTCCTACAGCTACATGACGCTGACGACCACTGGATTTGTTTCCGACGGGCGAAACGGATCGGGCAACAGCAAACCGCGCGGCGTGGGCGACTCGGCCAGTCCGCTGATGAAAATGCTCGACGGTTCGCATCACAAGGCCAAACTGTCGGCCGATGAAATTGCGATGGTCCGCAACTGGATTCACATCGGGGCGCCTTATCCCGGAACGTATGCGGCGCTCTACACGGGCATGCTCCGCCACAACACCGTTACGAAAGAATACCGCGCCGCCGGCAAAGCCGCTGAGGGAGCCTTCAAAAACAACTGCGCCAAATGCCATCGCAACAGAATGCCCATGCCCGAACGCAACAGCATCGCCGGAAGGAAGAACAGTAAAACATTCTTCTGGGATCCGCACATGGCGTTCAATCTGTCCCGGCCGGAAAAGTCCCCGCTGCTGCTGGCGCCGCTTTCAGTCAAAGCCGGCGGCTGGGGAACATGCAAAGCTCGCGACAAGTCGCCGGCCCAGACCCAGGCGGCGGGGAAACTCTTCGCCGACACCAAGAACGCCGACTACCTGGCGATTCTGAAAATGGCTACCGAAGCGAAAGCCTGCCTCGACAAGAACAAACGTTGGGACATGCCCGGCTTCAAGCCGCATCCATACTACGTGCGCGAGATGAAGCGTTACGGAATCCTGAGCGAAGCGTTTGATGTGGACCGCGACAAGATAGACGTGTTCGAACTCGATCGTCGCTATTGGGAGTCGTTCTGGTACTATCCCAAGGGAGGCGGTCCCAAGCTCTTTGCAAACAAGAAGATGCACAAGATGCTGATCTCGCCAACGGGCGACGTCCCCTGGGCCAAAGACCTGACGAAGCTGCAATAGGTGCTATGGTTTGGGGGGAGTGGGGGAGTATTCATACTTTTATCGTGACATTATAGGCGCATTATGTGCACATTTTGAGAGTTTTCAGATATTTTTTTGGCGCCCTCTTCTCCAGCCGGAAGTCTTTGTCAATAAAACATGTTAGGATAATATACATCCGGATATGTCTTGCCGCCAATCCGCCGACGCATATAAGGGGTCAAGTATTTCCCTTGTCGTACCGAAAAATAGGGGTATTATCTTAGTATTCGGTGCGCAGGGCATGGGGGGCTTTAACCCTCGGAGTTCGTAGTTTTACGGCCCGTCGGAGGCGTAGATGAAGTATCGCAATCGCTTTTTAGCATTGGCGGGCGGTTTGTACATATTGTGTGCATTGGCCCAGAGTTCGTCAGCATTGGTACTCAGCGGCGGTCTGGGCAACGCCGAGGCTCCGAGTTCCGACCCCGGCTGGGGCAACGTCGGTAGAATGTCGATCGGTTCTGGAACGTATCGCGGTGACGGATGGGTTCTTGCGCCGTATCACGTGTATGATTGGGACCCCGCCGGCGGCTCGCATATCGACCTTGACCAGCGTTACTTTGTAGTGCCCGGCACGGCCCACAGGATCGAGTACAGTTCCACTACAAACGCAGACATGGTGATGTTCCGAATCAACGGGAATCCGGATCTGCCGATGGTCCAGATCAGCAGTTCGGCTCCAGTTGACAGAGAAGTGACTATTATCTCCACCGGTCGGGATCGCGCCGGCGATCTAGTCGATTTCGGCGGCGGATACGAGGGCTACTGGGCGGGCGGTTCTCGCACCAAGCGATGGGGTCGGAACATGACATCGGCGTACACCACGTCGCAGAGTTCAAGCTACGGGCGGACAAGAGCTCTCATGACATACTTCGATTCCGATGGCCTGGGATACGACGAGTGTCAACCCGTGGTCAACGATTCGGGCGCTGGCATGTTCGAGGAGGTCTCCAATGGCAACTGGGCTCTGGCGGGAATGGCCCTGTCAGTCGGTGTTCCGCCGGGATACCAGGGTCCCAATGTTCTCTACAACGCAGTTTACACCAACAGCGCATACTACGCCGACCTGTCGGTTTATCGATCGCAGATTGACACGATTCGACTTGTTCCCCTGCCTGGAGACGCCGACTGGGACGGAGACGTAGACGACGTAGACATCGATATCCTCATAGCCACGTTCGGTCAAGTCGGAGCTGGTCTGCAGGCCGATTTCAACGGGGATGACGCTGTCAACCTCGCGGACTTCGCGATCTTGCGCCAGTACTTCGGCCTGGTAAGCGGAGGCCAGGTGCCCGGAGCCGAAGAACTCCCTCTGCAGATGGTGCCGGAGCCGGTCAGCCTGATCCTTATCGTCGGATGCCTGCCTGTTCTGCTGCGGCGCCGGCGGAACCGCGGCTAAAGCAAGCGGCGACTACTTCTTCTCGATGCGGTACAGGTGCGTGTCGGTCCGCAGGAAGATCGCTTTTCCGCAGATCGCCGGCGAGGCCATTATCCTGCTCCTGTTGAGTCGATTGACCGCAAGTTCCTTGTACTCTCGGCCCGGTTTGATAACCGTGGTTCCCATACGTTCGTTGAACAGGTAGATCTTCCCGTCTGCGTAGAGAGGCGAGGCCGAATAAGCGCTCCCCATTCGCTGCCGCCAGACCGTTTTGCCGGTGGCCGCATCAAAGCACAAGGCGTATCCGCGATGCGTCAGTCCGTACAGAAGCCCGTCTATCAGCAGCATTGACGATCGCTGCGGAGCGTCTT
>CAYMSH010000391.1:0-6020 GCA_964392945.1 uncultured Planctomycetaceae bacterium
TCGCGTCGCCGTAGGAGAAGAATCGGTATTTGCTTTCGACCGCGTGACGATACGCCGCCAGCATCATCTCTATTCCGTCGGTGTCGCCGGGGCTGCAGAAGGCGCTTACCAGCATCAGCAGCGTGCTCTTGGGCAGGTGGAAGTTTGTTATCAACGCGTCGATGGCCCGAAACTCAGCCGGCGGGTAAATGAATACGTCGGTGCTGCCTGTGGCCGCGGCGAACCGATCGGACTCGGCCGCGAGCGTTTCAAGCACGCGCACCGTCGTAGTGCCTACGGCGACTATTCGGCGCCCTTCGTCGCGCGCAGCGTTGAGGGTCTCTGCGGTCCGCTCCGACAGTTCGTACGTTTCGCTGTGCATCTTGTGCGCCGTCAGGTCGTCGGTTTTGACAGGGAGGAACGTTCCGGCTCCGACGTGGAGCGTAACGCAGCAGGTCTGTACGCCCGCCGAGGCCAGTGCGTCGAAAACCTCCGGCGTGAAGTGCAGCCCCGCGGTCGGCGCGGCCACGGCGCCGGGCCGGGCGGCGTAAACAGTCTGGTATCGCTGTCGATCGTCGGCATCGTCGGCGTCGGCGCCGCGATGGATGTAAGGAGGCAGCGGGATCGTTCCCACGGCCTGGAGAATGTCGAACGCGTCGCGATCGCTCCGGGGCGATATGATCCAGCAGCCCTGGCCGAGATTTTCGACCAACTCCAGCCCCAGACAGTCGGTTTGGCGATCGGCCCTCAGCGTAAGGACCTGCCCCGGCTTGCAGCGAGAGGCGTTTTTGAGCATGACCTCCCACTTGCCCAGGCTGGCGACGCGCAGGAACAGGCCCTCAACTTTGCCGCCCGTTGAGCGGGTGCAGTAAAACCTGGCCGGGACGACCTGGGTGTCGTTCATCACCAGCAGATCCCCGGTCCTTAGAAGTTCCGGAAGTTCGGCGAAACGACGATCGGACCAGGACCCGCCGGCTCGGTCCAAATGCAGCAGAGCCGACGAATCTCGCTGCTCAACCGGCTTCTGCGCGATCAGTTCAGCGGGTAGTTCGAAGTCGAAATTCTCAGTTCTTATCGCCATTTTCACCGCGTGTAGGGTAATACCAGTAGAAACATGCCCACAAAGTAAGATTCTTTATCTATGATTGTAACCTCTAACGGTAACTATCTTTATCATTTACACTAGCCAGTTGTTCACAAGTTATTAACAATGGACACCACCTCTGTGTGAACAAATCGGCCCGCCAGTCGTAGTAATGACCAGGAATAGCAAAGTTTTGGCGCTCCGCTGCCGATAATTAGTGTACGCGTTAGCCATATACGAGGTAAGTTATGCCTATTGAAGTGGATCGAGACATCGTCAGCACAATCGCCTCAATGGGGCGCCCGCAGCTAGTCAGCTTGCTTCGCAGGATGCGATGCGGATTCGAAATCGACTTCTCCGACGCGTACATCAACTCGATGAACCTCGATCGCCTGCGTCACGTGGCGCTGGCCGCAAGCATGCACGACAAGACATTCGCCGCCTGATCTGCGATCAAGCTCAATCGCTCAATCCCGCGTCTGGGGCGTCTATTGCGCGCCTTCCGACGACGGCTATTTTCAAACTGTCGGCCAGTTGCAGCGTTGCGGGTTTATCTACTATCAACGTCCTGCCGGCCTCGACCACCAGGCAGATGCACTTGGCGTCTTTCAGGTTCCTGATCGTACTGGGCCCGACTGTCGGCACGTCAAATCGCATATCCTGCTTGGGGCGCGCGACTTTCACCATTGTCCAGCCGCCGACGCGGCAGACTCTTCCGGCCCGACGCACCATCGCGTCTGTGCCTTCCATCGCTTCTACGGCGATGATGTCGCGCTCCTTGACGGCGATGGATTGTCCGATGTCCAGATCGGCGCTGGCCCGTGCTATGTTCCATCCGAATTCCACGTCGGCCTCGGCCGTTCTCGGAATCGCCGTCGTTGTCAGCAGGCCCTCGTCGGCGAGGTGTTCTGTGCAGTATTTTACGCTCGACACAAGTTCAATTCCTTCACTTCTCAATTCATCGGCCACCGCAAGCAGGATCGCATTGTCCCGCTTGTCCTTTCGCAGCCGGAAGTACCATATCCGCACCGCCCGCAGGTCCGGGATATATCGTACCAGACGCAAAGGCGAATAAATATTCTTCTTCGTGACCCCGCCGATCATCACGGTCTCGTGAACGCCGTGTCGACGCAGCGACGATATCCACTTGCCCGGGCGCGTAATCCCGGCCCAGACGAACTCGTCGGCCATGTCTTTCAGTCGCGGCGAGGCGTTGCCCGCCAGCCCGACTACTATCAGCGGTCGACCTAGCTTCTTGACGCCCTGGGCGACAAGGAAGGGAAGGCGCCCGGACCCGGCGATCAGTCCGACCGGCTGGCGTTTGTCGTATCTGCGCGCCATTAGAGGGACTCCATCATCTGTCCGTCGACAAGATTCAGGGTCCTGTCGGCCTGTGCGGCTATGTTCGAATCGTGGGTGACCATAAGAATCGTCTGCCCCTTGTTGTTATAGCGTTTCAGCAGCTTCATGATCTTCTCGCCGGTCTTGGAGTCGAGATTTCCGGTAGGCTCGTCGGCCAGTAGAATCTTCGGTTCGTTCATTAGCGCACGCGCGATCGCCACTCGCTGCCTCTCGCCGCCGGACAGCTCGCGCGGGCGATGCTTCAAACGATCGCCCAGTCCGACTTCATCGAGCACGGCGGCGGCCTTTTCGCGGTGCTTCTTCCGCACGGACCACCACTTCAAGAGCGGGGTGTCCACCATCGCCGGAAGCATCGCGTTGTCCAGAACGTTCAGTTCGGAGAACAGGTGATAGAACTGGAAAACGAATCCGATTTCGTGTCGGCGTATCCTGTTTCTCGCCCCGGCCGACAGTCCGGTAACGTGCCTGTCAGTCAGGCTTATCACGCCGCTGTCGGCTCGATCCAGGAGGCCGACCAGGTGCAGGAGCGTACTCTTGCCGCTGCCTGAAGCTCCGACTATCGCGACGAACTCGCCGTCGCCGATCGTGCAGCTCACGTCGCGCAATACGTGCAGGTCCTGCCGGCCGAGCCAGTAGGTCTTGTTGACGCCTTCAACTAGTATCGCCGGCGTTTTCTTACTCATATCGCAGCGCCTCCACCGGTTGCATACGCGCGGCTTTCAGCGCCGGCAGCCCGGCGCCGACGAGCCCGGAGACTATCGCGGCGATAACTATGTTCACAACAGTCAGGAGCTGAACGTCCTCCGGAAACGTGTCGAACAGGAACCCGTACCTGAACGGCGTGAACCCGAAGTTAACCGCCAGCCAGTCGGCGATGTTGTTGGTGTTCTTGACGAAGGCGTATCCGCCGGCGACGCCTATCGCAGAGCCCACGGTAGCCAGCGCCATCCCGTACAGCAAGAACACGCGGGCCACTCCCAGGCTCGAGGCTCCGATGGCCTTGAGAATACCGATGTCAGAGGTTTTCTGCATGACTATCACGTATAGGATCACGAATATCAGGATCACCGCCACGATAGATATGACGCCGAGAACGATTATCATTATCACCCGCTGCGACTCGACGGTGCTCAGCAGTTCGTACTGCCGCTGGCGCCAGGTCTCGACTGTTACGTTCGTCATCGCGGCTTGCGGGAAACGCGTGCGAAAACCGAGCCAGGACCGCTGGATCCTATTGCTGATTTCCCGCAACTGCTCTTCGGTCGGCGAAGCGTTCTTGACCTTGAAGATAATCTGGCTGCACCTGGGAGGAGAAACCACCTGCGCGGGATCTGAGTCGGAATACTCGGCCTCCATGTGGTTGAGCTTCTGCAGCGTATCGAACGGGATGTACACGAAAGCCGAATCGATCGGCGGCACGCCGGAGCGACTGTCGTCTATGACCGACAGGTTCCTGATCTCCGGAGCCAGTTCGCTTACGTTCAGGCTCCGCCTTCCAAGCGGGAAGACATACAGGATCACTTTCTGGCCCGGCGTCCAGAGACGCACCACTTCGCCGGTGTCTATGCGATAACTAAGGGCCTCGATCCCCAGGCCGAGGATAACCCTGTCTTCGACGCCTTCGTACGTTGCACGCTCGAACGACGAAACCCTGCGTTGCAGATCCTCGAGGCTCCGAACCGCGTTTTCCAAAACGACAAGCCGCGATGTCAATTCCTCGATTTCGTCGGCCGGGGCGTTTTCTGCGCGGGCCTCGGCCAGCGATTCTCGGGCCGCGTCTACATCCTCGCGGCCGACTCCTGCAGACAGGGCCTCTTCCAGCTTTGCCTGCAGACGCTTCAGCTCGGCGCGGTTCTTGTCCACGTTTCGCAGATTCTCGATCGCCTCGGACTGGTGTGTCAGGGCGCCTTCGGCTCTCCTGATGTCGTGCGCCTGCTCCAGCGGTCGGGTCGGACCGTCAAACTTCCGGCTCTCCAGGGACCTCTTGATGTCGCTGATCTTCTTTTTCTCGGCCGTCACGCCGGCGATCAACTGCTCCAGCGGCGGGTCCCAGGTCAGCTTGCCGGATTTCTGGACCATCAGCCCGTTTTCAAAGTCAGAGACCCTGGCGTGGTCGGGCAGGCGGATCCCGGCGATTTGAACTGGATTCCTGTAGTGTTCCTGCCCCGATATTCGCAGCATTCCGTAGCTGAGAATGTACGGAGAGGCGGCGTATATCTCGGGAACGTCTTTCTGCACCTGTTCGATGAATTCGTCGTAATACGCCAGGCCGTGCTGATCGTTGGCGCTCATTACCACGTCGCCGAAGAGCCCCTTGGCGGCGGTTTCAATGTTGTCGATAAACCCGGTGAACAGGCTTATGACGACAACCATCATGAATACGCAAACAGCCACACCGAGCACCGCAAAGTAAGCGATAGCGCGACTCTTCAAGTATCGAAGACATAGAAAAAGTTTATACATAAGCTCCCGTCAAAAAATCAGTCGTCGCCGCCGTAGCCGTTGAGCCAACTGCCAACTGCCAACCGCCAACTCCCAACTGCCATTGTCGTTACCTATTTATCCGTTCGAAGCAGGGGAAACAGGATGACGTCTCGAATGCTGTGCGAATCGGTCAGCAGCATCGCCACGCGGTCAATTCCGATTCCAAGCCCGCCGGCCGGGGGCATCCCGTGACGCAGGGCCTCGATGAAATCTTCGTCCATCACGCGCATCGTCTCGCCTTCTTCGCCTTCGAGCTGGCCGCGGAAGTTCTCGTCCTGGATCTCCGAATCGTTCAGCTCGGTATAGGCGTTGGCGATCTCCATACGCGATATATACATCTCGAATCGCAGCGCGATCGTCGGATCGTCGGGTTTGCGTCGCGTAAGCGGACACAGCTCGGCCGGGTAGTCCTTGACGAACGTAGGCTGGACCAGATGCGCCTCGACGGTCTCTTCGAACAGTTCGTTTATAACGAACGCGTCGGCCATCTTCGACTCGTCGATCCCGTGTTTGCGCGCCATGTTGCGCACCGCTTCGATGTTGTTCATGTCGACCGCGGCGTGTTCCTTGAGCAGATCGGCGTACGTCGCACGACGCCACGGACTGCCGTAGTCGATCAGTTGACGGCCGAACGGGAGGACCAGCTCGCCGGCCTCGCACTTGGCGGCGGCCTCAAACAGCGGGGTCTGAGGCGCGTCGGCAAGACGCTTTTCGTACTCGGCGATCGCCTCGTCATACGCGGTCTGTTTTTCTTCGTCGCTGCGCGGATCACGCTTGTTTTTCAGTATCCTTTCGGCATCGACCTTCATCTGCTCGATCGCGGCGAGAGCCTTGTCGCGAGCGGCGATCAGGTGCGGGACCATCTTTTTGGCGGCTCCGGATATCAACTCCTCGGTGATATCCATCATCACTTCGTAGTCGCCGTAGGCCTGGTACAGTTCCATCATCGTGAATTCCGGGTTGTGGCTGGTGTCGATGCCTTCGTTCCGGAAATTGCGATTGATCTCGAAGACTTTTTCCATCCCGCCGACCAGCAGTCGCTTGAGGTACAGCTCCGGGCTGACCCGCATGAACAGCTCCTGGTCGAGCGTGTTGTGATGCGTAATGAAAG
>CAYMSH010000392.1:0-6017 GCA_964392945.1 uncultured Planctomycetaceae bacterium
CCCCCAACTCGTCCAGCGATTTTACCGGGAAGCCCGCGCCGTGGCTCGCCTGACCCACAAGAATATCGTAACGGCTTACGACGCCGGCGAAACCGCAGGCGGACTCTACCTGGCGATGGAGTTTGTTGACGGCGACGACCTGTCGCAGATCGTAGCCGCTCGCGGACCGCTGTCGATCGAACAGGCGGTTAACATTACCCTCCAGGCCGCACGCGGTCTGGCTTGCGCCCACGCAAACAACATGGTCCATCGCGACATCAAGCCGGCGAATCTCCTGCTGGGCCGCGACGGGACAGTCAAGATCCTCGACCTGGGCCTGGCCCGGTTCACCGAAGAGTCCGATCAGGCCTCGGAAGTTTCCCTGACGATGGTCGGCAAGCTCATGGGCACTGTCGAGTACATGGCGCCGGAGCACGCCGCCAACGCCAAAGACGCCGATCATCGCAGCGACATATACTCGCTGGGATGTACAATGCACCGTATCCTGACCGGTCGGCTGCCTTACCGCGGCGCTACGGCTGTTGAAAAACTCATCGCCCAACGCGAACATCCCATCCCGCAGCTAAGCGATGCGATCGCCAACGTTCCGGAAGAACTCCAGGATGTCTTCACGCGGATGGTCGCCAAGCAGCCGTCCGATCGCTACCAATCTATGGACGACTGCATCGCCGATCTCCGGTCCGCCGTTCCCGCCGCAGAAAACTGCGACGTGTCGAGTCTGGTGATCTCGCACATCGCCGACGAAGCCACCGCGGTTGACGCAGACCCCGCCGAAGCGCCAACAGCCCTCGACGACGCCCGCGGGCCGGACCCGGCAACGCTCGACGCCGCAGAATCGCTGCACATCAAACCGGAGCCGGACCCCAGCCAACTGGAACTGCCCGGCCAGTGGGACCCGATCAGCGAAGAGCAAACCGCCGAAATCCCCATCGCACAAAAAGCCGAACCCAACAAGAAGCTCCTGATCGCCGCTGCCGCGATCGTTCTTGTCTGCATTGGCGCAGCGATCGGTCTCTGGGCGATCTTCACGCCGAACGAATCGCCGCCGGACGATGCGCCGAAGCCTCCCCGAGGGCCAGTCGAGCCTCCTCCGGCGGCCGATGGCCACTGGACCGAGCTGCCCAACGGATGGCGGGTGGGCAAGGTGGTGAACCTGGGCCTTTCGAGTCGCGACATGGGGAGCGTTGACGCCCCGTCGGTCTCGGCGGATGTTCGAACGATGGTCTTCTCCTCAGGCGGCAGCGTCTGCATGTCCTCTCGCTCCGACGACGAGGCTCCCTGGGGTTCGCCGATTTCTCTGCCCCAGCCGGTTAACAGCAGCAAGCGGGAGTATAGCCCGTTCCTGTCTTCCGACGGCCTGACGCTGATTTTTCAGTCCGATCGTGAAGGCGGATTCGGTGCGTTTGATTTGTGGATGACCACGCGTTCTGATGCGACTCGGGCCTGGGAGGCGCCGAAGAACCTCGGGCCGTTAGTGAATACCAGCACTGTCGAGGGCAGGCCCTGTCTTTCGGCCGACGGTCTGACACTGATCTTTATGCGCGCCAATCCGCGGGCTCTGTCTGGCAATCTGTGGATATCCTCACGCCGGGACGCCAAATCGCCGTGGGGCCAGCCGACTCTCCTGGGCGAACCTATCAGTTCAAAGGCCCGCGAGGGCGGAGCCGCTCTGTCGGACGATGGCCTGACACTGGTTTTCGAATCCAATCGCCATGGCGGACAAGGCGGCCTGGATCTGTGGATGAGCACTCGATCCGCAGTCGACAAAACGTTCGGACCGGCGGTGAATCTCGGCCCCTCGGTCGACGGCAAGTTAGTCGAGGGAGTGGGTTGTCTGAACGATGACGGCCGCACGCTCTATTTCTACTCGGATCGGCCCGGTGGGGGACCAGAGGCTGAACTGTGGAAGGTCCCGCTGCTGCCTCCAGGCGTTTGGTTGTCGACTCGAACGACAAGCAGCCCGGCCTCGGCGACTGGCAAGTCCAAGATATACGCACAATGGCCGTATGACGCCGCCGAAGCAGTGAGGCGGCGAGACGAAACCGCCAAGGCGCTCGGGATTGACGCTGAGACTAAGCTCGATCTGGGTGAGGGATTGAAGATGAAATTCGTCCTGATCCCGGCCGGGAAGTTCGTCATGGGTTCGCATGTGACGGAGCCGGGACGCAGCAAGGGCGAAGATCCCCCGCGACAAGTCACGATCAGCAAGCCGTTCTACATGGGCGTCACCGAAGTTACGCAGCTTCAATGGGAATACGTTATGGGGAAGGGCAAGAGGGGTAAGCTCGAGAGCGATTTCATCGGTCCTCAGCACCCAATCGGACAGGTGACTTGGGATGATATGATGGCGTTCTGCCAAGCGGTGTCAGAGAAGACCGGGCGGGCCGTTGGGCTGCCGACTGAAGCCCAGTGGGAATACGCCTGCCGGACCGGCTCTGACGCTCGATTCGGTTTCGGCGACAATGACAAGGATTTGGACGCTTACGAATGGTATCGCAATAACAGCGACGCCAAGACCCATCCGGTCGGCCTGAAGAAGCCGAACCCCGCCGGTCTGTACGATATGCACGGAAATGTGGCCGAATGGTGTCGTGACTGGTACGACAAGGACTTTTACACCACGGCGAAGAACGTTGACCCTGAAAACACCGCAGAGTCACTCAATCATGTCCTCCGAGGCGGTCACTGGGATAAGCCGCCTGACGATTGTCGCGCCGCGTTTCGCTTCGATCCCGGCCGGACCGGTCGCCATCCTGGCTACGGTTTTCGCGTTGTGGTGCAAATGCCTTAACGCCGCTTTTCCGGCGCCGGTCTTGCGGCGAAACTCTGGGGCGAATGAAACATTCTTGGCGGTAACGTTTGGGAAAGAGTATGATGCCCGGCGTTGTCGCCCCTTAAGCCGGGCGGATGAACCCTATGAAACGATGATCTGGAGTTGAAAATGAGTTTGCTGGTAACCGGCAGTATCGGAATTGACACCGTCGAAGCCCCGTCGGGAATGGTTGAAGATGCGCTCGGCGGATCGAGCGTCTACTTTGCGTACGCCGCGAGTTTCTTCGCGCCGGTGCGGTTCGTCGGCGTTGTTGGCGAAGACTGCCCCGAAGATTTCCTCAAACCGCTGGCCGACAGGGGCAATATCGACCTGGCCGGTCTCGAAGTTCGCCAAGGCTCAAAGACCTTCCGCTGGCACGGCAAGTATCACGATGACGTTAACCTGCGCGACACCGTAAGCTGTGATCTGAATGTGCTGGGAGAGGCCGGGCCGAAAATCCCGCCCCAATTCCAGGACAGCAAATACGTATTCCTGGCAAATACGCATCCGGCCCTGCAGATCGAACTGCTGGCCCAACTCGACAGCGCCTCGCTCGTAGTTGCAGACACCATGGACATCTGGATAAACGGCGAGCGCGAAATGCTCATCGATATGCTGAGCAAGATCGACGGGCTCGTGCTCAACGATTCCGAGGCCGTGCTGCTTACCGGCAAGTCGAACATCGTCCAGGCCGGAGCCGTATGCGCGGCGATGGTGAAGAAGTTCGTCGTCGTCAAGAAGGGTGAACACGGAAGCCTCCTGTTCGTCGACGGCAAGGTCTATCCGCTGCCGGGCTACCCGACTGAAAAAGTTGTGGACCCCACCGGCGCAGGCGACAGCTTCGCAGGCGGGATGATGGGCTATCTCGCCGAGCAGGACGCCGTAGATCCCCAAACGCTGCACAAGGCCATCGCATACGGAACCGTCGTGGCCAGCATCGAACTGGAAGATTTCTCGCTGAACCGGTTCACACAGATCCAGCGAGCCGACATAGACGCCAGGTTCGCCGAGTTCAAGGAACTGACCAGCTTCTAACCTGCGGGCCGAAGATGGGAAAAAGAGTATTCTTTGCGTTGGACATAGATGATGCGATGCGCGATCGGATTGTCGCCGCGGCCGGGCCGCTTATGACGCTGCCTGGCAAGATCAACTGGACCAAACCGCAGAACCTCCACGTTACGATGAACTTTATTGGCGACGTGGGCGATGATCGCATAGACGAACTGTGCGAGCTTGCGGCCGGGGCGGTGGGGCGATGGGGCCGCCACGAGATTGCCTTTGCCGTCGGACCGCTGACATGCATCCCGCCAGGGCGGCGGGCGAGGATGATCTGGGCCCCGCTGGCTCGCGGCGGCGATACCGCGGCGTCTCTGCATGACGAACTGAACAGGGCCTTGGCCCGCGCCGGCTGGCCGAGCGAGACGCGAGCGTTCAAAGGGCACATTACAGTCGCGCGGATCAAGTCGGCCGACATCGCCGACGCCGTCAGCGCTCTCGACGATCGGGAGTTGGGGCAGGCGTGCGCCAGAGAGCTGACAATATACGAAAGCACGCTTACTCCATCGGGGCCGATATACAACCCGCTGAGGCGGATCAGATTTTCGCAGGGCGACGAGTAAGGCCTGTTTTTGTCGGCGAAAATAAAAAAACTTTTTACTTGCTGCACCCGAACAGATGCCTTACAGTCTTTTTCGCAGGCGAGAATCGTCTATGCGAAGCTGATGCAAGGAAGCGAGCTAATATAAGATGCGACAGGAGAATATGTGATGGCCAAAGCTGCAGATAAGAAAGTCGAAAAGACACGCAAATCAAAACCCACCAAGAGCGGCCAGGCCACTAGCGCCGCCGAGAAGAAGCGCGGAAAGGCGCTCGACGCGGCGCTGCAGCAGATCGAAAAGAACTACGGAACCGGCAGCATAATGAAGCTCGCCGGCGATCAGATCCAAAGCATCAAGGGGATACCGACTGGCGCGTTGAGTCTGGATATTGCACTCGGCGGCCAGGGCATGCCCAAGGGGCGCATCTGCGAACTGTACGGCCCGGAAGGGTCCGGCAAGACCACCCTGGCGCTGCATGTAATCGCATGCGCCCAGAAAGAAGAGGGGGTCGCCGCGTTTATCGACGCCGAACACGCACTGGACCCGACCTGGGCCAGGAAACTCGGGGTCAATATAGAAGACATGCTCGTCTCTCAGCCCGACACCGGCGAGCAGGCGCTGGAAATCTGCGAACTGCTGGTCCGCTCAAACGCCGTCGATGTTATTGTCATTGACTCAGTGGCCGCACTGATCCCGAAAGCCGAAATCGAAGGCGAGATGGGCCAGTCTCACGTCGGCCTGCAGGCCAGGCTCATGAGCCAGGCGATGAGAAAACTTACAGGGGCGATCGCAAAGAGCCGAACCTGCGTTATCTTTATCAACCAGATTCGAATGAAAATCGGCGTGATGTTCGGCAACCCTGAAACAACTCCCGGTGGACGGGCCCTGAAGTTCTACAGTTCGGTTCGCGTCGACGTCAGGCGAGTATCAACGATCAAGGACGGCGATGCGCCCGTGGGCAACCACGTACGGGCTCGCGTAGTGAAGAACAAAGTTGCTCCTCCTTTCAGGACCGCCGAGTTCGACATAATGTTCGACGGCGGAATAAGCGCCGAAGGCGATCTGGTTGACATGGGTGTCGATCAGGGCATTGTCTCCAAGCAGGGCGCATGGTTCAGCTACGGCGACGTGCGACTGGGACAGGGACGCGAGAAAGCCAAAGCATTCCTCGCCGAGAACAAGGACCTCGCCGAAGAGATCAAGACCAGCATACTGAAAGAGGCGGCGCCGCACATGCTTGATCTGCCTGACGGCGAGTAGTCAGTCGTTAGTAATCAGTAACGGTACGGCGAACGGCGCAAAGGAATCAACGTTTCGCACGCTCGTTTAGCGATCGAGCATCGCTCGATGTGTCACGACGAAGTCGTGATTCGCCGTTGGTTCATACATGACTTGCGGATCCCTGATTGTGATTCGCCGATTGCGCTGCACCCGCCATGGCGCCGTTGTCGCCTCCCGCGGGTCACCGACGCCTGATGACTAATCGTTCGCCGCGGTTTTCCGATTACCGAACATTGTCCGGTAACCCACAGCCGTGCTTGCAAATGTCTTTCCTTGCGAATATCATCTTCCGTGGAAGGACGCAACTATGGACGTAGTTATCAATC
>CAYMSH010000393.1:0-6005 GCA_964392945.1 uncultured Planctomycetaceae bacterium
CAGCGGACCCTGGGCCTGTCGCTCGACTGACGTCTTCATGTTGTCGCGCAGGTAATCGAAACCGAACTCGCTGTTAGTTCCGTACGTCACGTCGCATGCGTAGTTTGCTTTTCGCTCGTCGGGGTCCATGCCGACTGTGATGTATCCGACTGTTACGCCGAGGAGTTCGAATATCGGCTTGGCGAACTCGGCTCCGACACGGACCAGGTAGTCATTTGTCGTGATAACGTGAGTGTGGAGGCCTTCGAGGGCGGCCATGTATATCGCGGGATAGCACGCGATGGTCTTGCCCTCACCAGTGGCCTCTTCTGCGATCGATCCTTCGTCAAGCACCATGCCGGCGACAAGTTGCACGTCGAACTGGCGATGGTTTCGCCCTCTCCTGGACGCCTCGCGAATCAGCGCGAACGCCTCGGGCCTGATATCTTCGCGTCGCTGTCCCTCGGCCAGACGGCTCTTTAGACTCTGGCTGCGTTCAAACAGCGCTTCGTCCGAAAGTGCTCGTATTTCGGGCTCTAGCGGATTGATTTTCGTCACGACGTAGTCCAGCCGCGAACGGATCAACCGCTCGTTGCGCGTTCCGCCGATCAGCTTCAGAAAACTTTTGCCTGCTGCTTTGAGCATAAAAAACCTTGGAATTACGTATATAGGGGCGATAATTATCGCATAATACAGACCGTTGCGTCAAGCAATGTCCGCCGAATGAGTTTCTCACGCCGGGACACTGACCGGACGATATAATGTTCATGCCGGATTCACAATCAACTTAAACAACGCCTTTTCGTAAGGGAAGCATCATGAGCAACACCGAACCGCTGGGACTGGGCCTGATCGGCTGCGGGGCCTTCGGAGAATTCTGCCTGCAGGCCTACAGCAGCATCGATTGCGTCAAAACCGCCGCGGTGGCCGACGTTCGGGCCGAAGCCGCCGAAGCGTTTGGAAAGACCTTTTCCGTGCCGGCGTACTCCGACGCGGCGGATCTTATCGCCGATGATTCGGTGAAAATCGTACATATCGCCACGCCGCCGTCGTCGCATTACGAGCTTGTCCTGGCCGCAGCCAAGGCGGGAAAACACATCCTGTGCGAGAAACCGCTTGCGATGAATATCGACCAGGCCGACGAGATGCTCGCCGCTGTCAAGGCCGGCGGAACTATCGCGCCAGTCAACTTCGTGCTGAGATACAACAGAGTCACCGACGCGTTGAAACGGATCATCGATTCGGGCCTGCTGGGCGGCGTCCTCGGCGGGAGGCTGACTAACGGAGCGTCCGATTCCATGCTCGCGCCGGAACACTGGTTCTGGGACAAGAAGGTCTCCGGCGGTATTTTTGTCGAACATGGCGTTCATTTTTTTGATTTCTACAACTCTCTGCTCGGCGACGGCGTTGTCATGGACGCCAACGTCGAACTACGCGACGGCACTACGCAGGAAGATCGCGTAATGTGCACCGTGAAGCACGAATCCGGCGCGATCGTGAATCATTATCACGGTTTCGATCAACCGGCCGTGATGGACAGAACCACGCACCACATGATCTGCGAACTCGGCGACATTCGCGTAAACGGGTGGATCCCGCTGGAGATCGACATCGACGCGGCGGTCAGTGACGAAGGCGCCGAACAGCTCGCCGAAATCTGCCCGGGCGCCGAGATCAGCGTAATCGAAACGTTCTCTCCGGACCGCGGAACACTACCCAGCCGCGGCGTGCGGCGCAGCGTAACCAAACGCGTAAACCTGCACTACGTCCCGCAGCCGGACAAACAAAGCGTCTACGCCGACAGCGTTCGCGATCTGCTGGTCGATCAGGTGTCATACATTCTCGACCCGACGCACAAGCGCGAGATCGACGAAACCAACGGCCGGGCCGCGGTAGCGATGGCCCAGCAAGCATGCCTCCTGGCCGGTGCGTCGCAGTAGGCCCAGGCGGCTTTACTATTCGCCGCCGGTCAGTTCGAACGTAAACGTCTTGCCTGCGGCGTCGACTACAACGTTTGAACCGTCGGGTATTTCGCCGGCGATTATCTTCGACGCCAGCGGGTTCTCCAGCTTCTGCTGGACCAGACGCTTCAAGGGACGAGCGCCGAAACTCGGATCGTAGCCAAGCTCGCCGATCAGCGCTTTGGCCTGGTCGGTTACCGAAACGGTAATGCTCCGATCGGCCAGTCGCTGGGAAAGCTCTGCGACCTGGATATCGATTATCGCGGTAAGTTCTTCTCGCCCAAGTGAGTGGAAGACGACTGTCTCGTCGATCCTGTTTATGAACTCCGGGCGGAACTGCAGCTTGAGCGCCTCTGCAAGCTGGGCGTCGATCTCCCACTGCTCGGCGTTGTCGTGGGCCATTTCCTGGATCACGTCGGACGCTATGTTGCTGGTCATTACCACGAGGGTGTTCTTGAAGTCAACGGTGCGGCCTTGCCCGTCGGTGAGCCGACCGTCATCGAGGACCTGCAGCAGCACGTTGAATACGTCGGGATGCGCCTTTTCGATTTCGTCCAGGACGATCAGCGAATACGGTTTGCGTCGAACTGCTTCCGTGAGCCGACCGCCCTCTTCGTACCCTACGTATCCGGGGGGAGCCCCGATAAGCCTGGCCACGGAGTGCTGCTCCATGAACTCGCTCATGTCGATTCGCACCATGGCGTCTTCGGAGTCGAACAGCAACTCGGCCAGCGCCTTGCACAGTTCGGTCTTGCCGACACCAGTTGGCCCCAGGAATATGAACGTGCCGATCGGACGCTTCGGATCGCCGAGCCCGGCGCGATTCCGCCTGACCGCGTCGCTTACCGCAGTCAGCGCTTCGCCCTGCCCGACAATTCTGCGGGCAAGGTGCTCTTCCATCTGCATGAGTCGATCGCGCTGGGACTCCATGAGCCGGGTTACGGGAATATGGGTCCACTTGGCGACGACCTGGGCAATGTGCTCCGGGGTGACTTCCTCGCTGGTCAGTCCGCCGCCCTGTCGTAGCCTGGCGATTGTCTCGGCCTGGGCGGCCTGTGCGGCCTCCAGTTCGCGAAGTTGACCGTACTGGATTCTAGCGGCGGTCTCCAGATCGCCTGCTCGCTGGGCCTGCTCTAACGCGGTATTGGCCGATTCGATCTGCTCCTGGAGATCCTTGCTCCCGGCCAGGGCGCCGTGCTCGTTTTCCCATCGCGCGTGCATTTCGTCGTACTGTTCCTGGAGCTCAGCCAGCGTCTTTTCCAGCGCCCCGAGGCGTTCCTTGCTAGCTTCATCGCTTTCGTTTCGCAGTGCTTCGCGTTCGATCTGCAGTTGGATCAGCCGCCGCTTGAGTTCGTCCAGTTCGGCGGGCATCGAATCGTTTTCGATCCGCAGTCGAGACGCGGCTTCGTCTATCAGGTCGATCGCCTTGTCAGGCAGGAATCGATCGGTGATGTAGCGATGGCTCATAACGGCGGCCGAGACCAGCGCCGCGTCCTGGATGCGAACGCCGTGATGCGTGTCGTATCGCGGTTTCAGACCGCGAAGAATCGCGATAGTGTCTTCGACGTCGGGTTCATCGACAACCACCGGCTGGAATCGCCGTTCGAGTGCAGCGTCTTTTTCGACGTGCTGGCGATATTCGTCCAGCGTTGTGGCGCCTATGCAGCGGAGATCTCCCCGCGCCAGTGCGGGCTTGATGAGATTACCGGCCGAGATCGCGCCTTCTGCGGCTCCGGCTCCGACAACGGTATGCATCTCGTCGATGAAGAGTATGATCTGCCCGTCGGCTTCCGTCACTTCCTTGAGGACCGCTTTGAGGCGATCTTCGAATTCTCCGCGAAACTTGGCTCCGGCCAGCAGTTGGCCCATATCCAGAGCTATGACGGTTTTGCCGGTAAGCCCAGCCGGCACGTCGCCGTTTACGATTCGCTGTGCGAGCCCTTCAACGATCGCGGTCTTGCCGACCCCAGGCAGCCCGATCAGCACGGGATTGTTCTTCCTGCGACGGCTGAGAACCTGCACGCATCGGCGGATTTCCTCGTCGCGCCCTATTACCGGGTCGAGCTTCCCCTCTCTAGCCCTATCGCACAGGTCCATTCCGTATCGCTCGAGGGCCTGGTATTTGTTCTCGGGGCTATCGTCGGTAACTCTTTGTGAGCCACGTACTTCAGTCATGGCCGCCAGGATCGACTTGTAGTCGGCCCCCAGCGTGGTCAGTACTTCCTTGGCGTGCGAAGTCTCATCCGAAAGCGCCAGCAGCAGGTGCTCCACAGAGATATACTCGTCTTTGAGCTTGTCGGCTTCGCTGGCGGCGCGGAAAAGGACCGCGTTCATCGCCGGATCGGCGGTCTGCGCCGCCTGGGCCGACTGGGTCGGAAGACGCTTTAGTTCTGCATCTGCAATAGTTTGCACACGATCGAGCGGCACGCCCACTTTTTCCAGGAGCGCCCCGGCCAGACCGCCTTCCTGCCTGAGCAGGGCTGCGAGAATGTGCAGAGGTCCCACGGCGTGGTGCCCGGCCTGGGCGGCCGACGATTGTGCATCGACCATCGCCTGTTGAACTTTCACTGTCAGTTTGTCTAAACGCATTGCACTACCTCCCGACTGCTGGTATGCAATGTGCGTACCGTAACCGTAAGTCCTTATATATGACGCACTTTAGAGATATGAAGCTGTCAGGATGCCATATCGGCCCGGCAGGACGTGCCATAAAGGCAGTTCCAACGGTAGACCCGCGAGAAAATGAGACGATCCCGCGTGCGCTGCGATCTGCACACTGGACCGCCTGAAGAAAACCCAACCCTGGTAATGTTTATGGTGTAAGGCTTTACTGGCCTTCAGCCAGACGAAAAGCCTCTTTGAGCTGATCCTTCTTCCTTTGAATGCGACCGGCGGTGTCCGCCGCTCCAGCCGACTGTAGAGAGGAACGCGTCATAATCGCCAGCATCGCCATGAGCGATAAAACGATCATCGCCACGATAAAACTCTTACTTCTGAATCTCCACATCGAATAGTCCTCCGGTTATCAAATCGGGCCGCCTCGGGCCCGTTACGGTCTGTTGCGGCCTGTTGAGGCCACGAAATAACCGTACGATTCATTTCGCTCAAAACCCAATCGACCGGGGCGATACTCTCCCATTGGTTTGCGCGGCTCTGTGGAGATGCTCGGAGACTTCATTGACGCCGCGAGTTTCAGCGTGCAGAATAGACTGGCCCAAGAGATAACTGATTCCGACGGGAACTTGGCGCGAAGTTGTTGGTCTAATACCCAGGTGTCGGGAGAATCTCGACGAGATGGACAATAAGACGTTCAGGAGCAACTGACTGTTATGACTCTAAACAAACATGCTACGTGCGTTATCGCCGCGTCGGTTATCGCCGCGTTATGCACCGCAGGACATGCCGCCGACAAGGGAATCCACATACCGGCCGGGCGGAAGGTCTCCGGCAGTTGGAACACCGCCGACGGCGCCGGGTACCAGTGGAACATTTATGTGGCCGGCGGATACGTCAACAGCGGTTCACACAGCGCCTACAGCAGCGGGATGCAACTCCAGATCAACGGTTCGGGGTTCAGCGGAAGCTCCACGGGCAAACTTAACAAGGCGGGCGACGAAATCGAGATCGGCCCCTGGCGGCGAGGGTCGGTCAATATCTACCGGCGGATCTACGTCGACAAGAAGATCGGATACTGCCGCTGGATCGACATTTTCGAAAACACCTCGTCGTCAGCCCAGTCGCTGACGCTGCGATACTACAACGGCATGGGCACATCCACCCGGAAGACCTACACCACTACCGGCGGGACTACGACAGGCGCCAAGGACTGGGGCATAGTCACCGGATACACATCAAGTTCCTACTCCGCCGTAGCGCACATATTTGCGACGAAGAAAGCCAAGATCCGCCCGCGCTTCCAGTGGACCCGATCCAACAGCACTGTCTACTACCATCACACGCTGAAAATTCCGCCGAAGAAAACCGTAGCGATGTGCCTGATCGAGGCCCAGCGGCACCCGTTCGCAACGGCCCACCAGTTTCTCCAGGGCTTCAAATTCGAGCGCG
>CAYMSH010000394.1:0-5989 GCA_964392945.1 uncultured Planctomycetaceae bacterium
CCGGACTGGTCACTTCAGTGAGCCAGTCGCCGTCGTCTGAATCGGCAGCAAGCGAGTCTGCACCGAATCCGGCGGTACTGACAGTAGCAGTAGATCAGCCGATATTGCCTATCGCCGACGAGAGCCCCGCACCAGCACCGTCAGTCGAACGCGAACTCTACGACGCACTACAGGATCCCGATTCAAGCGTCACATTAGAAACCGCCCTCGATACCGACGATCTCCTGGCGGACGTACTCGAGGAGGCCGCCATATACTAGTTACAACTCGCCAGCTGTCGGATTGATGAAAACTCGATGCATCTGGTCCAGTTCTCGCGAATCGGACGGATATGTCTATAATAGGGCTATGGCTCGAGACGATCATTTTATGGAAATCGCTCTGACGACGGCCGCCGCCGGTCGCGGTTCAGTCGAACCGAATCCCATGGTGGGCGCCGTTATCGTTCGAGATGACGTTGAGCTTGCCCGCGGAAGCCACGAATGGTTCGGCGGTCCGCACGCCGAGCCGAACGCCATTGCGGCCGCCGCTCGCGAAGGGGTCGACATATCTGGGGCGACAATGTACGTAACGCTTGAGCCGTGCGGTCACCAGGGCAAGACTCCTCCCTGCACCGAGGCTATTATTGACTCCGGGATATCGCGAGTAGTCGTCGCCATGATCGACCCGGACGAGCAAGTCGCCGGCGGCGGCATAAAGGCGTTGCGGGACGCCGGTATTCAGGTTGATGTTGGAGTTTGCGGCCAGCAGGCCAGCGAGTTGCTGAGGGCCTACTGCAAGCTTCGCAGAGATAAGAGGCCTTGGGTGATCTGCAAATGGGCCCAGACATCGGATGGATATCTTGGGCTTCCGCCGGGGTCCGGTCGATGGATCAGTTGCCCCGAATCGCGTCGTCGCGTACACAATATTCGGGCCGAGTGCGACGGAATCCTTGTCGGTATTTCGACGGTCCTGGCCGACGATCCGCTCCTTACCGATCGCAGTCGGATCGGCCGGCGTCGCGGTCCGCTGACACGAATAGTTCTCGATTCTCGCCTGCAGTTGCCCCTGGATTCGAAGCTGGTGGCTACGGCCAGCGATACTCCGGTCTTAGTGGCTACTACCGTCGATCCTCACAGTGCTGAAGACATGTCTGATCGAGGCGTGGAGCTGGTTCAACTGCCTGGTAGCGAGCGGGGCGTGGATGTCGAGTCGCTCCTGGACGAGTTGGGGCGCAGGCAGTACACGTATCTCCTGGTCGAGGGCGGTCCCCACGTGCTGGCGAGTTTTATCGAATCGGGTCTTGCTGACGAGTTGTTTGTGTTCGTTTCTTCGCAACTAGCCGGCCCGGGCTCCGATACGCTGGGTTTGCCTGTCTATGATATCGCCGAATTACCCAAACGCGTGACGTTGGGCCAGTGCGCCGAAACGCGCGTAGGGGCCGACATGCTCCTTCATTATCGCCTGTAATACCTTCAGAGGTCTTCTGGTAGGCCAAATGGCGTTTTACTGTTGAATAGGATACGTCGAGGGACTAATATAGGAGTATGGACCGGTCGGTTTCCTGCGAATCCGGCCGAAGCGTTTCGAACTGCTTAATTATGTGATGGTGACAATGTCTGAAATTTCCGGCAAGGCTATCGTGGGGATGGTGTTAGCGGCGATCTTTCTCCTGGTGATTGTGGTCAGATCCTTTTTCGGCGGTTCTCCGGATGTCATGAACGGCAGTGAATCCGAGCGTATCGCCGCGATTGAACAGGTCACTATGGAAGGCGGTTCCGGCGTTGGCGATACGCTGGTCGAGATCGTCAAAAGCCCTGCGCCTACGAAGGTTCGCCAAAGGGCGTTTGCCGGTATGTCTCACTTCCTCAAGCCGGCTCACCGCGGGACTGTAATGGAGTGCACTAAGGATCCCGACCCGGTCATCCGCAAGATCGCTTACGACTCGCTGGGAGTCTACGGCGACAAGAAAGCGGCGACTGAGTTGATTGCTGTGATCGAGAAGAAGAAAGACAAGGAGCCCCCGGTCAATCAGATCGCCGCGATGCGGGCTCTGGCCAGATGCGACGATCCTCGATCGGTCGTTACTCTCCTTGACCGGGCAGAACGCGGCGCCAGCAACGAGATAAAACTCGAGGCGATGACTGAACTTCTGACGAAACTCGGGGTCAGAATAGCCCTGGAGCGTCATCCCAAGGACGACAAGGGATGGCGAGATTTGATACAGCGCTGGAAAGAGTCTCGTCGCGTGCAAAGGGCCTTCGAGCAGGCCAAGGCGACATTCGTCAGCCGTCCCCAGGACAAGCTGGGCAAAGATTGGCATCCGGAACGCCGAAGAGGACGATAGACTCTGTCGGGAGCTTGGAAATGAAACAAAGAGCATTCACATTGATAGAACTGCTTGTCGTGATCGCACTGATCGCTCTGTTGGCGATCATGATGATGCCCACGCTCAACAGCACCATATCTCACTACCGCGACACCCAGTGTCGCAACAACCTCAAGCGTATCAGCGACGGGTTCATACTGGCCAGCCACACCATGACGGCGCCCGGGGATATATCGATAACGGCGCCCGGTGCGGCGAATTTGTTTCCTACGGGTCTGATGTGGCCCAGCGTTCCGTCCAACGTGATGAAGGAGGAGCATATTCTGCTGTTTCAATGTCCCGAGGACGAGGTCAAACAGGCTTCGGTGTCCGGTTCGCTGGCGTCTCTTGAGTACGAAAGCCCGCACGGGCGATACCCGCTGGACACGATCGGCGAGGGCAACTGCTACAAGTCCCGCCGCGGTCGCGACGCGAAAGGTCCTTACACCGAATATATCATGCAGGATGATGAGGGCACCGGCGGGCAGTACGCCCAGATGAGCTTCACCGGCTGGATCGATACAGACGGATCAGCGCGTATTTACGATGCGGGACAGATTCTGATATTCAGCGATATGATCTCCCAGACCGAAGGATGCGTGCCGGCCTGGTCGAACAACAGCGGGCCCGGATGGCCCAACCGCGTCAACACGTGCGGCAATATGAACAATATCCGCTACCTCGGCGAGCCGTCGCTCGGCGGCAACGGCAAGATGCAGGACGCACGCGGCCAGACGTTCATGCTGCCGAATTGGGGCGAGAAGATGACCAATTACGGCATAAACACCTCGGCGTACATGTACGGTTCCGGGGCCGGGGCTCTCGTGCTGGTCGATTACCAGGAATCGATGGCCAATCCCGGCAATCCTCAGACTACTGAAGAGCTTCTGTTGCAGAGCGCCCGGCATTTTGGAAGGGTCAACTACCTGCTTTCAGGCGGGTCGGTCAACACCGCCACGCCGATGGCGATCAGCCCGCGATTCCACCAGAAGCTGTGGCGGCCGTAGTCGGGGGATCATGTATCCATTTTATCGACCTGGATGCACGGCGGCTCGGTGCATCGGTTAACTTCAACCGTGACGTGTGCGAATTGGCTCACCTCGGAGATAAGTTTCTTGTAGTGCGCCGGGTCCTTTGGGTAGTGCGTGACGATGGAAACTATCAGGATCACGTGATGCGGACTGGCTCGCCATGCGTGCAGGTCGACGACTCGATTGTCGGCATCTGATTCGATGCGGGAGATGATCGCGTCCCTTGTCTCCCGATCCACGTTTCTGTCCAGCAGCAATCGTCCGCTGTCTCCAAGCAGCCCAAGAGCCCACTTGGAAATCACGATCGCGCCTACAATGCCCATTGCCGGATCCAGCCAGACCCAGCCCAGGAACTTTCCAAACGCCAGTGCGACGATTGCAAGCACTGACGTGAGCGTGTCGGCCAGTACGTGAAAGTAGGCGGCTTTCAAGTTGTGATCGTGATGTTCGCCGTCGTGGTGGTGATGCTGTCCATGTAGCATGAAAACGCAGACGCCGTTGACCAGCAGGCCGAGGAAAGCCACGGCGATGGCCTGGTCGAACATGATCTGCTGGGGCGAGATCAGGCGGTGAATTGACTCCGAGGCCATCATCAATGCGACGACCGCCAGGGAGACCGCACTGGCGAATCCGCCCAGGGCGCTTACTTTTCCGGTGCTGAACGTGAAGTCCGGATTGTCCTTGTGCCTGCGAGCGTACCAGTATGCAAAAACGGTTATTGCGAACGCTGCGGCATGGGTGGCCATGTGCCATCCGTCGGCCAGAAGGGCCATGGAACCCAGCAGCGTGCCGCCGATTATCTCGCCGATCATTGTCACTATCGTCAACACGAGAATCAGCAGCGTTCGTCGCCTGCCGGATTCGTTGGCGACCTCGAAGTCGTGACTGGTCCGCCACTTGTCCAGATTGTGAGTGTGCATCGGATCGTCCTTCCGAGCCGTTCTCTGACCGCCTTCAATTCACGGATTCACCGCCTGTTGTTGTAGACAGTCTTGCCGCTCGAATGGCGCGTCTTACGCCGTCGGCCATCGCAGACGAGGAGCTTGTCGCGCCGGATACGGCGTCTATGTCCCTGCCTACTGCTATCGGGTCTTCCGGGCCTTTGCCTTGAAACTGTCTGGCGAAGCGTGGCGATTGGACCTTGCGGCCCCTTGACGACGGATAGCTTAACACCTCTGCGGTCAGGATGCTGAAACCCTTGTCCATGACCACCCGAACCGGGAAGAGATTCGATTTCGATTTGCACCAGACCGTGGCGACATAGCCTTCGATGCCGGAAGGGCCGACGGCGGGTTGAACCGAGTCGATCCGGCCGGTCCGGCTTGGGACTTTGTGAGCCGTCCCAAGCCGAACCGTATCGCCGAATTGTCGGCGGGCGGACTGTGCGGGAGTAATGTCCGCCGATTGGCATCCTGGCGTTATGGGCGCCAGGGCCAACATCGCAAACGCCATGATTGCTGTGCATCTTCGCATTAGAACTCCCATCCCAAACCGAAGTTGATCAGGTCGTCAAGATCGTCGTCGTTTCCATTGCTGCGGATCTGGTAGTCGACTTTGACCACAACGTTCTTTGTCGGGTAGAAGTTCACGCCGAACGTCCATTCGTTTCTCCGGCCGGCGGGATTGCGGGCCACTCCGCCGGGCATTTTGAACTGGGTGTCTACGCTGTCGTGTCGTACGAAGACCACGGCGTCGGAGTCAGCCAGCTTTCCCTTCTTCCACTCTTCGGGCATGAAGTGGTATCCGCCTTCGAGGTACCATCCGAAGATCCCCTCGGCGGTTCCGGCCCCGGCACTGGAGGCGTTTGAGATATTCTCGTAGGCGATCGCTCCTCGGAAGTCGAACTTGCACAGCGTGTATTCAAAGTCCGCGCTGAAGATCGCGATGTCGCCGTTGAGGCCAGGGTTCTTGCCTTTGTTGCCGTTGTCCAGTCCGCCGAAGTAGCCGGAGAATCCCAGACGCAGGTCCTGGTTCAGGGGCAGTTCCTTGCCGGCGAACGGGTGCAGGTCGATGCGGCCGGTGATGGCCGGTTCGTGCATGCTGGGGCGTTCCTTGATCCGCCCGCCGCGAATGCCGCCAGTGGCGCTGAAGCCTGATCCGTCGAGCCCGCCGACTACATAGAGCTGGTAGTCCAGGAATTTGCACGGGCTGCCGTAGATGCCGACGCCGTCGCTGGACCACGTGCTCGGGATAATGTACTTGGCGAACAGCGGGCGCTCGACGCCGAAGAAACTCGGCGGCTCGTGTTTCTGGTTGACTATGCCAAGCGGCGTGAGAATGCGGCCGGCGCGAATGTTGATCGCCTTGTCCAGTTCGAAGTCCATGTACGCCTGCTCGACAACAAGCTCGCCGCCGGCTCCGTCGGTTACGAATGCGTGCTCGATCTCGATCTCGGAGTTGAAATGGATCCAGTCGGCAAAATCGTATCCGATGAACATCACCAGGCGATGGAAGTCGAACTGGTCGGCTGTTCCGTTTTCGCCGAAGTTCGCGTGCATTTCTCCGTATCCGCCGAAGCGAAAGTTCTTCAACTGCTCGCCGAGCTCGAGCCAGTTGGAACTCCGCAGTTCGGCGGCGTCTTTCTGCATCGCGGCCAGCGTGGTCTTGGTCT
>CAYMSH010000395.1:0-5980 GCA_964392945.1 uncultured Planctomycetaceae bacterium
GACAGCGATCCGTCAGTATCTCCTCCCACGGCGAGCATGCCTCCCGAACCGATTCGTATTGAGGCGTCACCGCCGCCGTTATCGTCGATCGTTAAATCGCCAGCGGCGCTGACAATACCGCCCTGGAGAATCTCCAGGACAGCCGAGCCGCTGAAGCCGACGAAAAGATCGCCGGTATTCCGCCAGGTCGATCCGTCACCGCGCACCTGCACAACGCCGCTGGAACCGACTCCGTACCCGATATAACCGACGCCATTACTCACCAAACCGCCGTTAGCGATTGTCATGACGCCGTCGCCGTCTCGCCCGACGCGAATGCCTGTGTCATTGATCCACGTCGAACCGACACCGCTGACCCGGACCTCACCGTAGGACCCGGCGTAGCGGGCAAGCAGGCCGTAGAGCCCGGTTACCGAGCCTCGATCGGTGATCTCCAGCACGCCGGAGCCCGAGAAGCCGATGTAAGAGTAGATCGTGTTGCTCCAGGTCGATCCGTCACCTTTGACGATAACCATTCCGTCGCCGCTTGCGTTGTATCCCAGGACGCCGTAGTTATTGCTGACGACAGCCCCGTCGCTGATCTCCACAGTCCCCTCGCCGCTGAAACCTACGTAAATATCCTCGCAATGGGTCCATCTCGTACCGGCTCCGGTGATCGTGGCGAAACCGATCGACCCGGGATGGTGCCCCACCGCGCCGTGAGTATTGCTGACCAGCGCCCCGCCGCTGATCGTCAGCGAGCCCCAGCCGTACCCACCCACGCGGAGTTCATCGTCGTTGGCCCATCTGGCGTTCAGGCCGCTTACGGTGGCGACGCCTGTGGATCCGAGGAGGTGTCCGACTATGCCGAATGTATTGCTGACCAGACCGCCGTCGGAAATCGCGAGCGAACCAGAGCCGGATTCGCCTACGAAGACCTCCTCGCTACAGTACCATCTGGCCTCGACGCCGCTGACGGTGACCGAGCCGCCGGAACCGAAATGGCTGGCGATGCGGCCGTATTCGTTGAGCACGAGTCCGCCGGCCTGGATGTTCAGCGTACCCGAGCCTTTGCGCCCGACGTGAACGTCTTCGGAATTGCTCCACAGCGCGGTATGACCGTCAACTGTCACCACGCCGACCGAATCATAGTCGTATCCGACATAACCGATGGTGTTGTAGACCGCCGATGTATCGGTGATGTTCAACTGGCCCGTGCCGGAGTAGCCTACGTGCAGATCGTTGGCCATGGTCCACGTCGATTCGACTCGGCTTACCGTCGCTACGCCGCTGGAACCGGGATGGTAGCCCAGGTATCCGTCAGTCGACTCCACGTCGCGCCCGTCGGTGATGAGCAACGAACCGGGGCCGAAGTAGCCCGCGCCGAGACTTCGTGAAGGGGCCATATCCAGGTGCACGGTAACGTTCTGACCGGCTCCGTTGAGCGACAGGGTTTGCGTGAGCCCGTGAGAGACATCAAACGCCACGTCCGCGTCGCTGACCAGGCCGCCGGTGTTGATCACGCCTGTTCCCGCGGCCGTGCCGAAGAACCCGCCTGTGGTCAGTACGCCGTCGTCGAGAGCGATCGACCCTGAGGAGCCGAAATGACGGGCCACGTAAGTGTTCTGCGAAACATCCACTACAGCGCTATCGGATATTTCCATCGAACCGGAGCCGTAATCGCCGACGAACAGTTCGCCGTCACATGTCCAGAGAGTTCCGACTCCGCTGATCGTCACGGAGCCCGAAGCTGCAGAATAACGGCCCATGACTGCCGAGCCGGAGACAAGATCGCTGCCGGCGTCAACGCTTACCGAACCGATTCCAGACTCGCCTACGTAGACAGTGCTCGTGTCCGTCCAGATGTTCGGATCCGACGGGTTCACGTCGCCGGAGCCGCTCATGGCCCCTCTGGCCGCAGACCTGCAGACAAGCAGGAGCAACATCACGATAAGTGTTCGCTTGACTGCCATGGCTCTCCTTGCCCGACACGAGCCCAAGTATTGGGCCCGGGCGTTTCAACCCGGCCGATCGTCCTCTCTTTCAACTCATTTTCGCTGAAATCGGCCCACTTTCGCAGCGGTTCGAACCGTCACACAGTATACCCCGACATCTCGATCTCACCAAGCCAAAAGGCCCGGCGCTGAGCGGCGATCAGCCTCTGGGATGGAACTTCTTGTGCAGGGATTTCAGGCGGGATGAGTCTACGTGGGTGTAGATTTGGGTCGTCGAGATGTCGGCGTGTCCCAGCATTTCCTGGACGCTCCGCAAATCGGCGCCGCGACTGAGCAACTGAGTGGCGAAGCAGTGACGCAGCGTATGCGGAGAAACGTGCCCTCTCAGGCCGACTCGCCTCACGTATTTGCGCACAATGCGGAATATATCCTCACGCGCGAGCTTCCGGCCGGTGTGCGACAAGAAGACCGGCTCAGTAGGCTTCGACCCGCCGCCGGGACGTTCCTTACCGTTGGCGTGCAGGTACTGTCGCACGATATCCAGCGCCTTGGCGGCCGCCGGAATGATCCGCTCCTTGGAACCCTTTCCGAGCACCCTGACCACGCCGAGATTGAAATTAACGTCGCATATCTTCAGACCGATGATCTCGGCGGCGCGCATTCCCGTAGCGTACAGGATAGTGAGAATCGCCCTGTCTCGCAGTGCGAACTGATCGACGTCTTCATCCGGGGCGGCCAGCAACTCGCTGACGCCTTGCGGGTCGAGTATTGTCGGAAGGCGGTTCCACTTTTTCGGCACCTCCATACCAGCCGACACGTCCAGCTTGAGAACGCCCTGGATCACCAGGTACTTGCAGAACGTTCTCACCGCGGCCAGGGCCCGGGCCGACGAAGAGACCGCCAGCCCCTGATCCCTGCAATATCGCATGAAGCCCTCAATCCGGCGAGCGGTGAGGCTGGAAAGCGAATCGGGAAAATACCCCAGAAATCGCGTCAGATCGCGCCGGTAGGCTTTTCGCGTATTGTTCGCCAACCCGCACTCGACCTGCAGGTAGTCCAGGAACCCGTCGAGTTGGGCTCGGGCCTCGGGTCTCAGTTCTTTGTCGATCAGTGTTTTGTGTGCTGGCGGGGTCATGGGTCCACTATCGGTATCGACCCGCGCGGAAAGAGACCTTTAATCCGAATGCCGAACACAGGATCATGGCGCCGGAGACGTCGCCGGAACTGTTGCCGGGCGTGTCTGAGCCGCCGGCTTCTTGGCAGGGACAACGCGTACGAGAGTCCAGTGATCGCCCCATCGATCGCCGTGGATTATCGTGAAGCGATCGGGCCGAATGACGGCGTCTGCATTGATTACCGCGTACCAGTTCTTAACATTCTCCCACTTGTCGGCCCTCATGGCGTTCGAGACGAACTGATATATCGCCTCGGTGTCGGCTTTGTCGCTCGACGAACGGAGCATCTTGCGCAGTTGCCCGGCCTGTTCGATCCAGTCGGTAAGATCGCTGGGCGCCAGATAGAACACCCATCGAACGTCGTCGCCGGCGATCATGGAACGCCTGGACAGCATGCGAAATTCCATGCTGTCGGAGATGAACACGTCATCGACAGCGGTGTTCCGCTCGGCCCACAGAGCGATACTCTGCTGTTCGGCCCGCCGCTGGATTCTCCTCAATCGCTTTCTGATGCGGAGCGGCTTGTCCTGTTCGGCCATAAACGACGTTCCAACCTCGTAACCCCAGTGTCGAACGACCCGCAGATTCTCTGACGGCAGCATCCAGATCGCCGTAAGCGCCACGCATCCCCAGCGGAGCGTGTGACCGCGGCGAGAGAGTCTAAAGAGATTCGACAGTGTCTGGGCCGAAAACGCATACAAAGGCAGCATAGCCAACGGCACGGCGCGAGCGAAATCTATGACGATCGGCCCGCGTCCGGTCAACTCGGCCGACAGTTGCGTCACCCCCTGAAAAATGATAGTAACGCCCAGAGCCGCAATGAACATGACCAGCCAGAACCGCAGATTCCTGGCCTCGAAGCGATCGAGGCGAAAGAGCACGGCGCCGGATATCGCCATCAGAACCGAACAGGACAGCGTCCAGTCAAGTATGTCGCCGGCAAGCCTGGGGAACAGAGCCTTCAGCCCGCCCAGCCGCAGGGCCTCGAATATGATCGGAGCGTCTGGGGCGCGAAGAGTGAACATCTCGTATCGCAGCGACATCACGTATCCGAACTGAGGGGTCGCCGTGGCGATCGCCGCCAGCAGGCACGCTCCGGCCACGGGCCATGCACGCAGCGTAAAGCGCCGCCCGACAAGATAGACCGACACCAGCACCAGGGAGATGTTCATCGATGTACCCAACTCGATATTGCCCAGCAGACCGATGCACGCAAAAACAACCAGCAGCCGCCACGGACCGCGAGGATTCAGGTGCTCGGGCCGAGCGTAGTGGTCCCAGCAACCCAGGAACGCCAGCACCAGCAGCGGAAGCAGAGCCAGGCACACGCCTGTAGGGGTGACCATGGCCAGCGGACCGGCTCCCCAGTAGGCCTGGCCCGGAGCGCCAGTCACTGTCGTGCTGAGGATCGAGATGAACACCGAGACCGACCAGTTGAGACACTGTCGATAAATCAGAACGTACATCCCCAACAGGAACACCAGCGTCAAGATCGGCGACATTATGCGAAACGGAAGCGTCAGATCCTCGTAACCCGTGGCCGACAGCACGAGCTTCATCGACGACAGGAACAGTGGAGAATGCCCACGCCACAAACCGTCGTCGCTGAAAACAGGATCGTGAGGAAAGAGCGTCGGATCGCCGGATTTCATCGCCGCAGTCGCCAGACGCACCTGGGAGTCGTCCAGACGCGTGTCATACATCGCCATGTAGCCGTAGCAGCCGGCCGCCAGCGCCAGGATGCTTACGGCGATTAAATGTCGCGGTCTGTGCAGTGGTTTCATCTGGTGAGTTTTCTCTGCGCGTTCAAACTGCTAGTATATGGTACGCTCAGACGGATGCAACGCAAGGATATCGAATGACAGACCGCCGGCAGACAACAGATCCGCTCGTCGAGGCCGTGGCCCGCTTCATAGACGAACACAAACTGATCGCCCCGCGAGCCGGCGTGGTTGTCGGCGTATCCGGCGGATGTGACAGCGTGGCCGCACTGGCTGTAATGGCGCAGCTGGCAAGCCAACCGGCGCGGGCTTACGAACTGACTGTGGCGCATCTGGATCACGCACTGCGCGACGAATCGCCGCAGGACGCCGAATTCACCGCAGAACTGGCCCGACGATGGGACCTGCGGTGCCTCGTCGAACGGATCGACATAGCCGCACTGGCCGCCGAACGTTCGCTGAGCATCGAAACCGCCGCTCGCGAAGCGCGTTACGAGTTCCTCCGTCGCACCGCACGGGACGCCGGGGCGCAGTACGCGGTAGTCGCCCACCACGCCGACGACAACGCAGAGACCATCTGCCATCGCATCTTCCGAGGCTCGCACCTGCGCGGAGCCGGCGGAATTCGAGCCTCACGGGCGCTCGGCGATTCGCGGACAATGCTGGTGCGCCCGCTCCTTGACTGTCGGCGGGCCGAGATCGAGGCTTTCTGCAAGCGCTCGGGACTCGACTGGAGGACGGACCCCACAAACGCACAAAACGACTTCACCAGGAACTTCATCCGAAACGAACTCCTGCCGCTGGTCAGGCGGAGGATCAACCCGCAAGCCGACATGGCGATCGTTCGCCTCGGCAAGGCGATCGCACAAGCCGAAGATATCATCGCCGCACAGACCGACGACATCGCGGCCGACTGCATCAGCGTCGATCACATTCGACAAGTCGCCATAGACCTCCAGGCCCTGGGAAGAACCGATCGCAACCTTAGAGGATGGATATTCCGCAAGGCCCTGGAACTGTCCGGAATCGCAATGAGGAAGGTCTCAGCCGAACACCTGACCGGGCTTTCGGCGCTGGCCGATGACAACCTGAACGCCGTGAACCTGCCGGGCGATCACGTCGCACGGCGTCGGGGAAATGAGATACTGAT